>JBKPNM010000001.1:0-4422 GCA_046732615.1 Actinomycetota bacterium
GACACGGATCAGCTCGCGACCCAGGGGGAGGTGCTCGAGGCCGACCCGCCGAGACGCCTCTCGCACACGTGGACGTCCCTGTACAACCCCGAGATGGCGGTGGAGGAGCCGAGCCGCGTCACGTGGGAGATCGAAGCACGGGACGATGGGACGGCGCTCCTGACGGTCACGCACGACCAGCTCGAAGGGGCGCCGAAGACGGCCGTGGGCGTCCACGGGACGGGATGGATGGGTGTCCTCTCAGCACTGAAGACACTGCTCGAGACCGGAGAGCCGCTCTAGGCGAACCAACACAGGGCGCGCGTGGCGCTTGTCGTCCCGCGCGCCTGTAGCGCCCCCGATAGGCAACCTCACGCGGACTCCCGGGTTGCGCTCGGTCGGGAGTGGCCCGGACCCCGGTAGCGCGCAGACACGTGCCTGGTCGAGCTTGTGGTGGATGCGGTCGGCGCGGAGGAGAGGCCGGGAAGGCCGAGCCGCAGCGGCGATCGCGTCCGGCGCTCCTTCCAGGATGGGCCGCTCACGAAGAAGGGAGACCGGGTTGAGCGAGCAGCGCAACCATGGGAGCTGGACGGCCAAGCAGACGCTGGAGATCGTGCTCGCCGGGCCGAAGGGCGACCCGCTCGGTCCGAGTACTAAGCGCCTGCGGGACGAGAGTCGCGCCCGGAAAAATCAGACGTTGCGAGCTGATCGAGGGAGCGCGGCGATGAGCCTCCGCGCTACCCCTCCCCGCTCCGACCGCAGCACGGCTGTTGAGCGCAAACATGTGACTCAACCAGGAGGTCGGCGAGTTCTGGCTCGAGTTCGGGTGCGTGGTCTGGGTCGCGTCTTCTGTGCGGGCATCTGCTGAGCAGTTCGAGGCCCGTCTCGGTGCACGAGTTGGGCGGCTCGGACGCCGCCCCGTTCTCGGCCCCAAAAACTCGCCCAACATGCGGCCGGAATCCGGCTGTTTCTCACCACGACTCGTGTGTCGTTGCCGCAGCGCCGCGCCCGCTGTCGCGCCCGATGACGAGGCACGCGGGAGCGCGTCATGCCACATGCGCGGCGAGAGTACGAGGGCGGCACCGACGCGCGGGTGCGCGAACGGCTGGAGGGGGTAAGCGACGCCGGATGTCGATCGGCGAGTACGAAGCGAGACCGCATCGTGTGCTCGTCCACGACCCCGCAGCTACCCTCGCCTTCGAGCGGCTCTCGCGGGTCCCGCCCTCCGAGCTCGAGCGCCGTTTCCTGTTCCGTGCCGTACCCGATCGCGAAGGCTTCGCCCGAGAACATGCTTCCCTAGTGCGCACTCTGCGAGCGGCCGGGATCGAGGTCGTCTACCTCGACCAGATTGCTCGTCCCGAGCACCTCGCGCGTCTCGACGAGAACCCGAATCACGTCTATACGCGCGACTCGGCAATCACCCTGCCTTGGCTTCCCGGGCGCTTCATCCGTGGCGCGATGCGCAAGCTGGTTCGGCGGAACGAGCCGGACGTCATGGCGTGCGCGCTCGGCACACTCGACCAGTCCGAGATTCTCTCGATGGACGCGAATCTCGTTCTCGAGGGCGGCGACGTCATCCCTTTCGCTCGCGACGGGCGGCGAACCCTCCTCGTGGGCTTTGGCCCCCGCACCATTCGACCGAGTCTCGAGGCGCTGCGCGAACGGCTGATCCCGGGAGCGCTCGACGAGCTGATCGGTGTTGAGCTTGTTGCGGAGCGGATGAATCTCGACGGAGCACTCGTGCCTGTCGCCGACGACACGATGCTCGTCGAGCCAACGAGCATCCTGCGGAGCTGGCTGATCGACAAGCACGGGCAGACGCCCGTCGACGTCATCGAGCTATTGGCTAGCGCCGGGGTCGAGGCGATCGAGGTCAGTCGCGCCGAGGCCACGACGAAGCAAGCGTGCAACTGCGTTTGTCTTGGAGACCGAACCCTCGTCATGTACGACCTTTGCGAGCGGGTCACAAGAGAGCTCCGGGCGCGCGGCATCGACGTTCTGACGATCCCAGGAACCGAATTGATCAAGGGGACCGGTGGACCACGCTGCATGACGAGGCCGATCTACGACTGACATCGGGCCTGGGGAGTATCGACTTCAGGGTCTCCTTGGGCGGTGTGCCGCAAGGGCGTGGCGTCGCACGTCAATCGGCTTGCAGTGTCCGTTGCCGGTTCGTGACCACGCTGCGGAAGTCGTCGATCGCTTGGGGTGACGCACGCGCGAAGCTTGGACCCCGACTCGGCTCGAGTCCCGTGAGTGCGTGGATGCGAATCCACGCCTCGGTCGCCTTCAACGTGACGGTCACCGGGTCGAGGACCGGGGCGTGGCCGATGGTCAGTCCCTTTTCGTGTTGGAGCAGCAAGGAGGGCAGCGCTCCCGCGGGGACGATGACGTCGGCGCCATCGTCGACGAGCGGCTGGACGAGCTCCCGAAATCGGTCGAGTAGGCGCGCATGGGCCTGCTTGTCGCCGGCGAACGAGGCGGCGAAGTCCTCCACGGCGACCCCGAGGCCGACGACATGGGACAGACGGCCGGAAAGCCCGTAGCGATCGGCCTGCTCCTGATGCCACCGCTCGAAGACCGGGTGGATGGAGACGAGACCGATGTTCCGGCCGACCTGCGCAGCCCAATGGAGCGACGTCTCGCCGAGGCCGACGACGGGGACGCGGAGCGCGGAGCGTGCCTCGTAGAGTCCGGAGTCCTGGAAATGGCCCAGCACGAAGGCGTCGTAGCCCCGCGCACCTGCCATGAGAGCGTTGTCGATCGCCTGTGCGGCGCACCGGAACTCCGTGAGTCGTCCGAAGTCGCGGTCGCCAGGAGTCATCCCGTGGACGTCGACGAACGTTCCGTCGTCCGCGATCTCGGACAGGTACTCGCCCAGGCGCGCCAGGTATGGCGCGTTCTGCGCGTTATCGACGAAGCTCTGCCACCAGATTCGCATCGATCGTCCTTCCCGAGGCTCGGGGCCTCTGTCGTCGTCGGTGGCCAGGGGGCCGTCTGCTTCCGCCTCGCCCGAGCGGCGTTGACGGCTAGAGCGCCCGCGCCAGCGCCTCCGCCTCGTGGATGACCGCGAGCGTCGTGCGCGGTGACCGTGCATCACCGACGAGCCTCGCATTCCGTCCCATGGCGCGAAGCGCGTCGAAGAGCGCATCCCGAGGCGCGCGCTGGCCGGCAAGCACGATCGCGTCTACGTCCTCGATGGCCGAACGGGACGCGCTCCAGACGTCCTCCACCTCGACACGACGTCCGTCGACCCTTCCGATGTCGTGCGAGGGGATCAGCTCGACTCCGAGGCGACGGAGGCGTGGCATCACGTGGGGCAACTCGAGTTCCACGGCTGTTTCGGCGCCAACGGTCGGCGCAGGTGTGACGAAGTGGACATGTGCTCCGGCTCCGGCAAGCACTTCCGCAAGACCGAGCGGTGCGTAGGTCCCCGTCTCGTCCAGGACGACGACTCGAGCGCCGAGCGACCGAGGGTCTGCGCGAACACGGTCGAGTGCGCGTCCGAGCCCGAGGACGACTGTGCCCTCGAGCCCCGGGATCTCCCCTCTCTCGGGACGCCATGCGCTTGCTCCGGACTCCTCCCAGGTAGCTCCCGTCGCTACGACGAAGACATCCGCGGACAGGCCGAGCGCCCCGTCGAGCTCCAGCCCGGCGCGGGTTTCGAGCCGACCGCCTGAGCGGTCGATCGCGGTAACGAGATCGTCCACTGCGCGACCCCAGCTGTCACGCGTGGGGAGCCACGCGATCTGTCGCAAGTGACCTCCCGGAACGTCCTCCTTCTCGAACACCGTGACATCGTGGCCGCGTGCGGCGCTGGTTGCTGCGACGCGCAGTCCCGCCGGGCCCGCGCCGATGACGATGATCTTCCTCGCAACCTCCGCCGGGGTCAGCGAGCCCGAGCCCCATATCTCCTCGCGTCCCGTGGCTGGGTTGACCACGCAGGCGACCTCCACGCCGCGCAGGGCCCGGCCGACGCAGACGTTCGCGCCGACACAGCGGGTGATCTCGTCCAGCCCTCCGTTCCTGGCCTTCCGGACGAGGTGCGGATCGGCGAGGTGCGCTCTCGTCATTGCGACGACGTCCGTATCGCCGGCGGCCACTGCCCTGGCGGCCATGCGAAGATCGGTTACTCGTCCCGCGACGAAGACCGCAGCCCGACCGCCGAGCGCGTGCTTTGCGGCCGCGGCGGCTGCGAACGCATAGTTCTCGGGCACGCTCATCGACGAGATGGTCAGGTAGCCGGAGTGGGAGGCGCCGATCGACAGGTCGAAGAAGTCGAAGATCGCGGCGTCGGCGAGGACGTCGAGTTGCGCGAGCGTCTCGTCCAATGTGATGCCTGCGGCGCCGATGCACTCGTCGTACGTCAGCGCGAGGCCGACCGGAAAGTGGTCGCCCACCTCTCGTCGGACGGCCGCGCCGATCTCGAGCGCCAGCCGGCAG
>JBKPNM010000002.1:0-12417 GCA_046732615.1 Actinomycetota bacterium
ACCTCGGCCCCGGCGGGCTCTCCCTCGGCCTCCGCGCCGGGCTCGGCGGCGTCGCCCCCGCCCTCGGCGGTCGCGGGCTTCTTGCGGCGCTTGCCGCCGCGCGAGCCGCGCCGCGTCCGCTTCTTCGCGGGCGCAGATTCCTCCGCCTCCTCGCTCTCGGTCTCGGCCGCTTCGGCCTCCGAAGCCGTGGCCTCGCCGGCCTCCGGCTCCTCGGCCGCCGGCTCCTCGGCTGCCGGCCCCTCTGCTGCCGGCCCCTCTGGGGCCGCCTCGTCGGTCGCCTCGTCCGTCTTCCGCCGGGCGGGCGCGCGTGTCGGCTTCTCGGCCTCGCTCTCGAAGGTGATCGGCGCCGCGGCGGGCTCGGCCGAGACGAGCGTCGCGAACGCCTGCCCTTCGAGCACGCGCCCGACCGTCACGGTCGCCTTCTTGCCGACGAGCTTCGCGGCACCGGCGACGACGACGTCGACACCGTCGACCTTGCCGACCGCCGCCTTCGCGTCGTGCAGCGCGAGCTCGACGAGCTTGAGCTCGAGCTCGTCGCCCTCCGCGACGGGCGCCTGCGGCGCGAGGTCGTCGCGCTTTCCCTCGGCGAGCACGTCGAAGTGGTCGAGGTGCACGTGCCCCTCGGCCGGGACGAGGAAGAACCGCCGTCGCGCGGCGTCCTCGAGCGCGGCCAGCCGCGCGCCGCCGCCACCCGCGAGGAGCGCGAGCGTCCTCGGGTGTACGGCGATCTGGTAGGCCTGGACGCGCGAGCCGGCGCCGGCGGCGGCGAGCGCCTTGAGCTGCCGCTCGACCTCGAGCGCCACCGTCGCGTCCGAGACGACGATCCCGTCGCCCGAGCAGGTCGGGCACTTCCGGGTCATGACCTCGCGCGGCCCCTCCGTGACCTTCTGACGCGTCATCTCGACGAGCCCGAGCGGCGAGATCTCCACGACGTAGGTCTTCGTCCGGTCGCGGTCGAGCTCCGTCCGGAACGCGTCCTCGACGGCCTGCCGGTTCTTCGGGTTCGCCATGTCGATGAAGTCGATGACGACGATCCCGCCGATGTCGCGGAGGCGAAGCTGCCGGACGACCTCCTTCACGGCCTCGAGGTTGTTCTTGACGATCGTGTCCTCGAGCCGCTGCGTCGAGCTCTTCGAGCGCGAGCCGACGAAGCTGCCCGTGTTGACGTCGACGACGGTGAACGCCTCGGCGTAGTCGAAGACGAGGTAGCCGCCCGACGGGAGGTCGACGCGGCGGTCGAGGGTCGAGGCGATCTCCTTCTCGACGCCGAAGCGCTCGAACAGCGGCTCCTTCTCCTTCGTCCGGTGAACGCGCTCGACCATGTGGGGAGAGGTCTTCTTGAGGTATCCCACGATGCGCTTGTACGTCCGCTCGTTGTCGACATGGGCGGCGACGAAGTCGCCCGCGAAGAGGTCGCGGACGATGCGGAGCGGTAGCTCGGCCTCCTGGTAGACGAGCTCGTGGCCGGACGCGACCTTGGCCCGCGCCTGGACCGTCTTCCACAGGCGCTGGAGGAACACGAGGTCGCGCTCGATGTCCTCGGCGGAGGCGCCGTCGGCCGCGGTGCGGACGATCACGCCGCCCGTCGACGGGGCAATCGCCTTGAGGATGTCCTTCAGGCGCGTTCGCTCCGAGTCCTCGAGGCGGCGCGAGACGCCGAGCCCCTCGCCGTTCGGGACGTAGACGAGGAACCGGCCGGGGAGCGAAATCTCCGTCGTCAGACGCGCGCCCTTCGTCTTCATCGGGTCCTTCACGGCCTGGACGAGGATCTGCTGGCCGCGCTGGATCAGGTCGGTGATCTTCTTGCCGTGCCGCTTCCCCTCGAGCTCGGGGACGACGATCTCGTCGACGAAGAGGAAGCCGTTCTTCTCGAGCCCGATCTCGACGAACGCCGCCTCCATGCCGGGAAGGACGTTGTCGACGGTGCCGAGGTAGATGTTCCCGGTGATCGAACGACGCTCCGGCCGCTCGAGATAGACCTCCGTCACGCGGTCGTCCTCGAGCAGCGCGACGCGTTGCTCGCCGACGTCGACCGAGATCAGGAGCTCGCGCTTCGCCTCGGGGAGCGGTGCGCGCCGGGGCGGCTGGCGCCGCCGCTCGCGTCCGCTCGAGCGCTGGCTCGATCGCCCCCGGCTCGAGCGCTCGCCGCCACGCTCGGCGGACGGCGTCTTCTGCTTCGGTGCGGGCTCTGCGACTGCCGTGGCGGTCGTCGCAGGGTCGGCCGTGCTCGCCGACTTGCTGCGACTGCGGCCTCCTCTCGAGCCGCGGCGCCGACGCTTGCGGGCCGCCGCTCCGTCGCTCGGAGCGCCGCCGTCCGTGTCGCTCTCGTCTGTCTGCTCGGCGACCTGCTCCTCAGGCGGAGCCGGTGCCTCCACTGTCGTGGCGGCTGCCGCCGCCTGATCGTCCTTGCGTCGTCGAAACCGGAACCAGGGCAATCCTCGTGTCTCCTCGTGTCAGCGCGCGCGGGCGCACGACCGCCGGAGCGGAGCGCCTCGCGCAGCGTGGGATGTCGAAATCGGTGGCCATCGGCCTGGCCGAAGGCTATCAGCGGCCCCGGCCGCGCGGTCGACCGCGTCTTCCGGTGTGACGACGCCTCAGGCAGCCGCGGGCCGCAGCCGCGCCCGTCGGGCGCGAACGGCCCTCAGGCGCTGCGTGAGGCGCGCCCAGGCCCACGGCTCGAGCTCCTGGTAGCGCCCGTCGCCCTGCCCCCGCGTCGATTCGAGGTACTCGAACCAGGCGTCTGCTTCCTCGATCTGCAGCAGTTCCTCCGCGAGCTCCGTGTCCGGCACCGCCGACCTCCCCGTCACTGGGACCGTGATGGTCAGCGATGGTAGGACCCGGACCGGACGGAGCCGGGGCTCGGCTGCGCTACCGGCTGCGGACGAGGCGGAACGCGGTGGCGAGCCCGTACGTGACGCCTGCCGCGACGGCGCTGTCGAGCAGGCGGTTCCGGAACGGCAGCCGTCGCACGAGCGTTCGTGCCACGAGGCCCGTCGCGAGGGCCGCGACGAGCGGCTGCGCGACGGCCTGCGCCCTCTCGCGAGCCTCCTGCGGCGCCGAGCGGCCGGCGGCTGCGTCCATCTCCGAGAGCATCCTCGTCTGAGCGAGCGCGATGGCCGGCAGCCTGGGCGCCGGATCGGAGGCGAAGGCGAGCGCACCGGCAGCGAGCGCACCGTCAGCCGCACGCCGGCGCTCCACGGCGTCGCGCAGCACCGGCAGCTCACCGGCGAGCCCCGCCCCGTCGCGACCGAGAGCGGCGGCGAGCGTGTCCGCGACCTTGGCGACGGGGAAGCCCTTCCCGGGCTCGCACTCGACGACGTCGGTCGCGAGGACGTACGGGATCCGTACCGGCGCGGGACCGGTTTGGATCGCGACGACCGGCACGAGCGCCCGCGTGGCCGCGCGCAGAGCTTCCTCGTCGGCGGCCGTCGCCGCGCCGGCGAGGACGCAGACGAGAGCCGCTGCCTCCGCCGGGTTGCCGCGCGTCCGGACGAGCGCCGCGTCGCCGCCGGCCGCGAGCTCCCGTGCGAGCTGCTCGGCGAGGACGCCCACGACGAGGATCGGCCCCTTCGGGGCGACGTCGCCCGCGTGCCGCGCGAGCGAGAGCACCTCCCGCGGTCCGATCCCGAGCGGGCTCACCGGAGGAGATCTCCCGTCCGCCCGCGGGCATGGATTCCCTGCAGGATCCCGATCGCGACGAGGTTGGCGACCATCGACGAGCCGCCGACGGTGACGAACGGCAGCGGGATCCCCGTGACGGGCGCGATGCCCATCGTCATGCCGACGTTGACGAACACCTGGAACAGGAACGCGAAGACGACGCCCCCGGCGACGATCGCGCCGTAGAGGTCGCCCGCGACGGTGATCACGCGCAATCCTCGCCAGACGACGAGGAGGTAGAGCATGAGCAGGATCGCCGTCCCGAAGAAGCCTCGCTGCTCGGAGAACGACGCGAAGACGAAGTCGGTGGCGTGCTCGGGGAGGTAGTCGAAGCGCGTCTGGCTGGCCTCGCTCACGCCACGACCGTCGAGCCCGCCCGAGCCGACGGCCGTGATCGACTGCTTCACGTTGTACGTGAGCCCGCTCGGGTCGGCGTCGGGGTTGGCGAACCCCGTCAGGCGGGCGGTCTGGTACGGCTTGAGCACCTCGATCCCCGAGGCTGGGAGGAACCACAGCACGCCGAGCGCGAGCGTCGCCGCGAGCCCGGCGAGCAGCGCGAGGTGCAGCCAGCGGACGCCCGCGACGAAGAGGACCGCCGAGAGGGCGGCGACGTAGACGAGTGCCGTACCGAGGTCGGGCTGCAGGAACACGAGCAGCATCGGGGCCGCGCCGAGCGCGATCGCCGTCGCAACCGTCCGGAGCCGCCCGAGCTCGCGCTGGCGCTCGACGACGAAGCCGGCGATCGCCAGGACGAACAGCACCTTGCCGAACTCGGACGGCTGGAACTGGATCGGCCCGATGTCGATCCAGCGCTTCGAGCCGCGGATC
Organism: Actinomycetota bacterium; assembly: GCA_046732615.1. Classification (GTDB taxonomy): domain Bacteria; phylum Actinomycetota; class Thermoleophilia; order Gaiellales; family Gaiellaceae; genus Gaiella. Next base: position 4,489 of record JBKPNM010000002.1, read on the forward strand.
GCCTCGGCGAACGCGAACACGACGACCATCAGGCCGATCGCGCCGACGTACACCGCCCGCCAGTACCGGCGGTAGAACGAGGTGGGGATCACGGCCGCGATCACGAGGCCGACCCCGCCGACCGCCGCGGCGATCGCCTGCCGCACGACGTAGTAGTTCGGATCGCCCGGGATGTCGAAGCGGGTGATGCCGGACACGGCCCACAACCCGTAGCCGACGAGCGCGCCCGCGGCGAGGAGGAGGACGAGGTCGAGTCGGCGCACGAGCGCGGCGACGTCGACCGTCTCGCGGCGGAGCGGGATCCGCTGGCGTCCCGCGTCGACGATCATCAGTCGGTGCTCACCAGGGTCTGCGAGCCGCCCTCGACGCCGAAGAACGTCTCGAACACGCGGAGGGCCGCGGGCGCCGCGGCGGTCGAGCCGTGGCCGCCGTTCTCGATCACCGCGCAGACGACGATGCGCGCGACGTCCGTCTGGGCGGGGCCGTAGCCGCACCACCACGACTGGTCCTCGAGGTGCCCGGCGGGGTACCCGGGAATCTGGACGACCTTTTCGGCGGTGCCGGTCTTGCCCGAGATCGGGACGGGGAAGCTCGCGAACACGCCGGACGACGTCCCGTACGTCGAGTGGGTCGCGGAGTAGAGCCCGTCACGGATCACCTGGAGCGCGGCCGGGTCGACGCCGGAGGGCACGGGCGGGTCGGGCGTGAAGCGCCGCTGGACGACGGGTGACTGGCCGTTCGGGGCCGCGGTCTCGACCTGCGAGACGACGTACGGCGTGACGAGGTTGCCCCCGTTGGCGATCATCGCGTAGAACCTCGCCATCTGGAGCGGCGTCACCTGCACGTCCTGCTGACCGATCGCGAGCTGGATCGAGTTTCCCGGGTTCCATGCGCGGTCCCAGTCGCTCGTGAACGCCTTCTTCCGCCAGGCGGGCGTCGGCAGGAGGCCCGCCTGCTCGCCGCCGAGGTCGAACCCGGTCGGCGCCCCGAAGCCGAACCTCCGGGCCCACTGCTGCATGCGCGTCCTGCCCTTGTCGCCTTCGAGGTAGAACTGGTAGCCGAGCTCGTAGAAGTACGTGTCGCACGACCGCGCGAGCGCCTCCGGGAGCGTCATCGCATGGTTGACGTACGGGTCCCAGTTCTTGAAGACGTGCTTGTCGAGGCCGTACGTCGCGCTCGGCGTGCACGGCCGCGACTGGTACGGCTCGAGCTGGTGCTCCTGCATCGAGGCGAGTGCCGTCACCGGCTTCCACGTCGACCCCGGCGGGTACGCGCCGCTCGTCACGCGGTTGATGCCCGGGTAGTTCGCCTTCTTCGCCGCCTTGTCGTCGAGCAGCGGCTGGAGCTTCTTCCGGTCGACGCGGCCCACGTACACGGACGGCTTGTACGTCGGCGTCGAGGCCATCGCGAGCACCGCGCCGTCGACCGGGTCGAGCGCGACGAGGGCGCCCCCGTCGGCGTAGTACGACTCGTTCTCCCGCGCCGTCTGAATCCCGTACCGCAGCGCCCGCTCGGCCGCACGCTGGAGGCCGATGTCGATCGTCAGCCGTACAGCGCTCCCGGACCGGGCCTCGCGGCGCGGCTCGAGCGGCCCCTGCGGGCGCCCCATCGAGTCGACGCGGATCTGCGCCTGCCCGGCGTCGCCGCGGAGGAACGCGTCGAGCTTGGCCTCGACGCCCGCCTTGCCGACCTTGTCGCCGGGCTTGTAGAGCCGCGGGTTGCGGTCGAGGTTCTCCTGCGAGACCTCGCCGACGTAGCCGAGGACCTGTGCCCCGAGCGACTGATACGGGTAGTGCCTCAGGAACGTCTGCTGGATCTGGACGCCCGGGAACTCGGAGGAGTGCTCGTAGAGATAGGCGACCTGGTCCTCGCCGACGGCGGTCTTCACGGTGATCGGGTTGATCGGGTCTGCGGTGCGCTCGTCGACCTCCTTCGCGAGGGCGAGCGGCGACACGCGAAGCACGCCGGCGAGGCGCTTGATGACGGCGTAGCGGCGGTTCCGGGGCAGGTCGCCGACCCAGAGCTTGACGGCCGTGCCCGCGACGTTGTCGACGATGACGCGGCCGTGGCGGTCGAGGATCGTCCCGCGCGGGGCCTCGATCCTGATCGTGCGGAGCTGGTTGCCCTGCGCCTCGGCGAGGTACGTGTCGCCCGAGAGCACCTGGAGCGACCAGAGCCGGAAGAAGAGCACCGCGAAGACTGCGAGCGCGACGATGCCGAGGATCCCGACCCGGAACGCGAGCCCGGGCGTGAGGCGGTACGGGGCCTCGACTCCTGGATCGGGCGGCAGGAACCGCGACGAGGTCGCGCGCGGCTCCCCGTAGGGGGTATGCGAGCTCACACGAGCTCCACCTGCCGCGCGCTCTCGAGCGGCTCGGGCACGGCGAGGAAGGCACGGCAGACGCGGTGGACCCCGAGCGCGAGCAAGGCTGCGAGAACGGCACTCGGCAGCGCGACGACGAGCGCCTCCCGTGCCGAGACGGGCTGCCCGACGAGGAAGTGGAGCGCCACGCCGCCGATCCCCGCGAGCAGCGAGATGGCGAACGCGGCGAGCGGCGGGGCGTACGCTCGCCCCCGGCCGGTCGTCTCGCCGTACCGGCCCGCCCAGTAGCCGGCGAGCGTGAGCACGATCGAGGTCGTGCCGAGCGTGCCGAGCGTCATCACGTCGACGACGAGGCCGCCCGCGAACCCGGCGATCGCGCCGGGCAGCGACCCGGCGACGAGCGCGACGCAGACGATCGTCACGAGAAGGAGGTCGGGCTCCGCGCCGAGCATGCGGACGCCGGTGACCACCGTCACCTGCACCACCGCGGCGGCGAGGACGAGCACGCCGATGCGGATGCCCGTGCTCAGGACGCTTCCCGCTCCTGCGGGATGAGGACGAGCACGGACTCGAGCGCCGAGAGATCCGCGAACGGCGTCACCTGCACCTGCGTGTACAGGTCGGTGTCGGTCCGCCCCACGCTCGTGACGCGGCCGATGCGGATGCCCCTCGGGTAGAGGGACGACAGGCGGGGGGAGCTCCAGCCCGACGTGACGATCGTGTCTCCGAAGCGGACGGTGGCTTCCTTGGGCACGCGGTCGAGACGGAGCGGCGACCGCGGCCCGTTGCCGGGTCGCACGATCCCGAAGGCGTCGGTCTCGACGTCGAGCGCGGATGCGGCGCTCTGGTCGTCGGTCAGCAGCGTGACGCGCGCGGTCCGGCCGCTCGTCCGGCTCACCTTGCCGACGAGCCCGTCCTGTGTCACGACCGGGTCGTCGACCCGTACCCCGTCCTTCCGGCCGGCCGCGATCACGATCGCCTGCGCGTACGCCCCGGCCGGCCGTGAGATGACGGCGGTCGCGAGCCCCCGGTAGCCGTCGGGGAAGCGGGGGCCGTTGCGGTACGCGAGCAGCTTCCGCAGCCGGACGTTCTCGCGCTCCGCGAGGCGGCTCTCGACGACCTGCTGACGGAGCGTCTCGTTCTCCTTTTCGAGGCGCTCCGCATCCGAGCGCGCGCCGAACAGGCTGTCGGCCCAGTGATATGCGTCGCGGAACGGCTCGGCGACGCGATCGGCCGCGACCTGGAACGGGCGCAGCACGGAGGCCGCGGCGTTCTGCGTGCTGGCGACGGGGCCGTCGCCGTCCTCGCGGAACGAGATCGTGACGAGCACGAGCGAGAGCACGATGAGCGCTCCGACGACGAGTCTCCGCCGGGCGGCGGCGGTGGTTCGTGTCGAGGGCTTGCCTTCCGCGGGGCGCCGGACGCTCACGCCCAGCACCGCCGTCCGTGCGGTGCGGTTCCGGGGCACCGGAGGATGGTAGCCGCCCGGCGGGAGGGCGACCTACCTGCGGTTGCCGTTCCTTCTCGCGCGCGCGCGGTTGGAGCGGTGGATCGCCTCGAACTCCTCGAGGCTGCGCCCGGACCCGACCGCGACGCACGTGAGCGGGCTCTCGGCGAGGTGGACCGGCATCTGCGTCTCGTGCCGGAGGCGCTCGTCGAGGCCCTGGAGCAGCGCGCCGCCCCCCGCGAGCACGATGCCGCGGTCCATGATGTCGGCCGCGAGCTCGGGCGGCGTCTTGTCGAGCGTCGACTTGATCGCGTCGACGATCTGGGAGACCGGCTCGTCCAGCGCGCGCCGGATCTCCTCCGACGTGATGATCACGGTCTTCGGCAGACCGGTGAGCATGTCGCGGCCGCGGACCTCCGCCTGCACCTCCTCGGCCATCGGATGCGCGGAGCCGACCTCGAGCTTGATCTCCTCCGCCGTCTGCTGGCCGACGAGCAGCTTGTAGTCCTTCTTGATGTGGTTGACGATCGCCTCGTCCATCTCGTCGCCGCCGACGCGGAGCGACTGCGAGACGACGATCCCGCCGAGCGAGATCACGGCAACCTCCGTCGTGCCGCCGCCGATGTCGACGATCATGTTCCCGGTCGGCTCGGCGACGGGCAGGCCGGCCCCGATCGCGGCAGCCATCGGCTCCTCGATCAGGTACGCCTGCCGAGCGCCCGCGGAGAGCGTCGCCTCCTCGACGGCGCGCTTCTCGACGCCGGTCACGCCGGAGGGGACGCAGACGACCACACGCGGATGGGCGAAGCGGTGCTGGTGCACCTTCTGGATGAAGTGGCGGAGCATCTGCTCCGTCACGTCGAAGTCCGCGATGACGCCGTCCTTGAGCGGACGGATCGCGGAGATCGAGCCGGGCGTACGGCCGAGCATCCGCTTCGCCTCGACGCCCACCGCGTGGACGTCGCCCGTCCGCTGGTCGATCGCGACGACCGACGGCTCGGAGAGGACGATGCCCCGGCCGCGGACGTAGACGAGCGTGTTGGCGGTGCCGAGGTCGACGGCCATGTCGCGGCCTCCGAACCCGGTCATCGAGCGGAACATCCCCATGGGAGGCGCAGTGTAGCTCCGACCGGATTTGCAGCCTTTTCGAGCCGATCAGCCGAGGAGCGCGGGGGCGCTGTCCTCGAGCAGCCGGAGCAGAAGCGCTCCGGGGAGGCCGACGACGTTCAGGTAGTCGCCGTCGATCCGCTCGACGAGCCGGCCGCCGAGCCCCTGGATCGCGTAGCCGCCGGCGCGTCCCTCCCACTCGCGGCTCTCGACGTAGCGCTCGATCGCCGCGTCGTCGAGGTCTCGGAACGCGACGAGGGTCTCCGCGTGCTCGACGAGCTCCCGTTCTCCGGCAATCAGGCAGAGGCCCGAGAGCACGGCGTGCGTCCGTCCGGCGAGCTCGCGCAGCATCGCGCGTGCGTCGTCCTCGTCCCGCGGCTTCGCGTAGACCCGCGCCCCGAGGTGCACGGTCGTGTCGACGCCGAGTGTCACGCGGCCCGACTCGTGGATGGAGCGCGCCTTGCCGCCCGCGTGCTCGCGGACGAGCGCGATGGGGTCTGCGTCCGGCGGGTCGTGCTCCTCGTACACCGGCGCGACCACCTCGAAGGGGATCCCGAGCTGCGTCAGGATCGCGCTCCGCTGTGGGGACGTCGACGCGAGGACGAGAGGAGCCGTCACCGGGGCTTCGCGGCGACCCAGATCTCCTCCGCGGGCCACTTGCGCGCCCACTCGGCGGAGAACGCGGCGTAGTACTCGTGGTCGCCCGCGTCCTCGGGCGCGTAGAGCTCGACGAGGTCGACGACGTCGAAGCCCGTGCGACGGAGCAGCCGGAACAGCTCGCCGTGCGGCAGCTGCCACTCGACGCCGACCTCGCCCGGCCACTCCATCCGCCCGAGGCCTCGTTGCGGCCGGAGCAGGATCTCGCCGGGCGGCCCCTCCTCGTCGGGAGCACAGAGGATCGAGAGCGTCGAGTTGCGGAGGAACCAGAGCCGACCGCCGGGGCGAAGGAGCCGGTACGCCTCGGGGAGCCAGCGGTGCGGGTCGCACCAGATGCTCGCGCCGTACTCCGAGACCGCGAGGTCGAAGCCTTCGGACGGCAGCGGGACGTCCTCGGCGCTCGCCTCGACGAGCGGGAACTCGAGGCCGAACTCCGCCTGGCAGCGGCGCGCCGTCGCGAGCTGCGCGGGCGTGACGTCGACGCCGACGGGCCGCGCCCCGCGCCGCGCGAGCCAGGCTGAGACGTACGCCGTGCCGCAGCCGAGCTCCACGACGTCGAGGCCGTCGACGTCGCCGAGTGTGTCGATCGACGCCTCGGGAACGCCGAACACGCCCCACGCGAGCTCGTCCCGGGCCCACGCCCGGCTCGCGCGGGCGTCCGTGTACTCCGCGTTCGCCCTCGTCCAGTCCTCGCGGTTCCGGAGCGCGTCCTCCGAGAGGCCGCCCACCGCTCAGAGGAGGCCGTCGGGGAAGAACAGCTTCAGCTCTCGGCGGGCGCTCGTGGTCGAGTCCGAGCCGTGCACGACGTTCTCGGCCAAGAGCGTCGCGAAGTCGCCGCGGATCGTGCCGGGCGGGGAGTCGGCGGGGTTGGTCGCGCCCATCAGGCCGCGGACGCCGGCGATCGCGTCCTCGCCCCGGACGGCGAGCGCAAGGACGGGGCCGGAGGTGATGAAGTCGACGAGGTCGCCGAAGAACGGCTTGCCGCGGTGCTCCGCGTAGTGCTCCCGGGCAAGCGTCTTCGAGACCTTGAGCAGTCGCGCGCCGCGCAGGTCGTACCCGCGCCGCTCGAAGCGGCCGACGATCTCGCCGCAGAGACCGCGCCGGACGCCGTCCGGCTTCACGAGCACGAGTGTCGTCTCGACCGCCATGCGGCCGGGGAGTCTAGTCCGCGCGTCGCGTCCGTCGCTGACGAACCGGCTGCAGGACCTCCTCGCCCGTCACGATGCCGGGCGGCACCGGCGTCGTGCAGTACGGGCAGACCTGCCAGATCGGCTCGAGCGGCGACCCGCACTCCTCGCACGCCTGCTTGAGCCGCGTCGTGCAGACGGGGCAGACGAGGTAGGACGGGTCGACGGCGCCACGGCAAACCGGGCAGCGCAGGTCGCGCTCGGCGAGCTGCTCCTCGATCGCCGCCATCTCGAGCTCGCGCTCGCGGACGTCGTCCAGGTACTCGGGCGGCCGGAAGAGCATGTAGATCAGCGGGCCGAGAAACGGCGGCACCGCGCCGAGCAGCGTCGCCATGCCGACCAGCCAGGGATCTTCGACACGCCGGCGGGCGTCCTTGTAGACCCAGTACACCGTCGCCGCCCAGAAGACGAGCACGAGAAAGAGCGCGAGGTTCCGCAGCACGCTCCAGGTGCTCGAGTCGAAGAAGCTGTCTGCGGCGACGATCATCAGAGGAGGAGCTTGCCGAGGATATACCCGACCGCAAACGCCGTTCCCACGATCGCCACGAGGACGAGGAGCGCGAACGCGAGCACGGTGACGCGCTCCCTTGCGGTCGTCCTCATGCGGGGCTCTCGAGGTCGGCCAGCAGGTAGAGCGAGCCCGTCACGAGCACCGGCTCGCCGAGCCGGTGAGCGAGCGCGAGCGCCGCGTGCGGATCGGGCTCCGTTTCGACGACGCCGAAGAAGGCCCCGGCACGGCGCGCGAGCTCGTCGGCGGAGAGCGCGCGGGCGTTCGAGGAGCGACACGCGACGAACCGCCGGCCGAGCGCCGCCAGTCCCCCGAGCATCCCCTCGACGTCCTTGTCCGTGAGGATCGACGCCATGATCGTGTAGTCGTGCGCGGGGAGATGCTCCACGAGCCACCGGACGCCCTCGACGTTGTGGGCGCCGTCGCGGATCTCGCCCGGGCGCCGCTCCAGGCGACCCGGGAGGTCGACGCGGTCGAGAGCCGCGGGGCTCGCCTCGCGACCGAGGAACGCGGAGGCCGCCGCGAGGGCGAGCGCGCGCGAGCCGCCCGTCCGGACGAGCACCGTCCCCGCGCCGGCCGCCCGCGCGAGGGTCTCCCAGTCCGGCTCGCCGAGCACCACGGTGCAGCCGGGATGGACGACCGCCAGCTTCTCGGCGGCGATCGCCTCGCGCGTCGAGCCGAGGACGTCCGTGTGCTCGAG
>JBKPNM010000003.1:0-10695 GCA_046732615.1 Actinomycetota bacterium
CCCTTCTGGAGCGGGCGGTGGCGCTGCTGCGGCCGACGCACGTGGACGTCGCGCTCGAGCTCGACCTCGCGAGCGTGCAGCAAACCCCTCCGGACGCGGCCGCGATCGCGACGAGGGCTGCGGAGGGCGCCCACGCCGCAGGAGACCGCTCCGGCGAGGCCGCGGCTCGCGTGGTCGACGCGTTCCAGCGGCTGCTTTTCGGCGAGGGCTCGCCGGACGAGGTCGACATGCTCACCGGCGTCGCGATTCCGCTGCTCGAGCAGGCAGAGAACCATGCGTGTCTGGTGCACGTGTGGGCCGCCTTCGGGTTCGGGGTCGCGAACGTGCGCGGGCAGTACGCGGAGTGGGCTCGAGCGGCGGGAGAGGCCCTGCGGCATGCAAGGCTCGCGGGTCAGCGCCCAGCACACCTGTTCTACCTCGAGGTCCCGCTCATCGTCGGCCCGATGCCGGCCGACGAGGCGCTCGACACGCTCGACGCCGCATTGCCGGACGCGCCCCACGCGTCGCTCCTGATCGTGCGCTCCCAGTTCCTCGCGATGCTCGGGCGCTTCGACGAGGCCTGGCCGAGCGCGCACCAGGCGAGCGATCGGCTGCGCGAGCTCGCCGCGGGCCCACACGCGGGCGGGGAATACACGCTCGCCGAGATCGCGGCGCTCGACGGCAACCACGCCCTGGCGGCGCAGTACATGGAGCAGTACTGCGACTACCTCGCGGAGCACGGCCAGCACGGCCTGCTCTCGACGTTCGCCCCCTGGCTCGGGCGCATCCTCTGCATCCTCGGCCGCTTCGACGAGGCGGAGTCGCGGGCAGACTTGGGGCGCGAGCTCGGAGACGAGCACGACGTGCTCACGCAGTCGCTCTGGCGCCAGGTTCAGGCACGCGTCGACTCGCGCCGGGGCCGGCACGAGAAAGCGGAGACTCTCGTGCGCGAGGCCGTCGCGATGATCGAGCAGACCGACGCCCTGAACTTCCAGGCCGGGGCATTCTCCGACCTGGCCGACGTGCTCGCCGCCGCCGGTCGCACCGGGGAGGCCGTCGCTGCGCTCGACGAGGCACTGGAGCGGTACGAGCGAAAGGGAAACGCCTCCGCTGCCGGCCAGGTGCGCCCGCGCCTCGAAGCGTTGCGCGCGACGACCTGAGCCCCGGTGCAACGGGGCGGGACCTGCGACCGGCAGGAGCTCGTCGCGTCTTCCATTCCATGCGAGTGGCAGAACGCGACCGGGGACGCTGCCCGAGCCAATCGGCTGACGCGGCACGCGCTCCCCACTAGCGTAGGCCCGGTGCACGCTCCTCCTCGCGTCCGGGGCGGCCTCCGAACGCGACTCGTCGTGCTCGTTGCCGGCCTCTTCCTGTTCGCCGTGGCGATCGTCCTGCAGCTCGAGTCGGAGCTCGGGCTGTCGCCGTGGGACACGCTCCACCAGGGGCTGTCCCTCCACACGCCGCTCTCGTTCGGGATGGCGAGCGTCGTCGTCAGCATCGTCGTGCTTCTGCTCGCGTGGCGCCTCGGCGCAATGATCGGGATCGGCACGGTCGCGAACGCGGTGCTCGTGGGGACGTTCATCGAGCTGCTCACGGCGATCGGGCCGCTCGACCGCCTCTCCGACTCGCCGCTGGGTGTCCGGATCGTGATGCTCGCGTTTTCGATGGCGCTGATCGGGATCGGCTCGGCGCTGTACCTGGGCGCCTGGCTCGGTGCCGGCCCGCGCGACTCGCTGATGGTGGTCGGCGGCGAGCGGACGGGGCTCAGGCTCGGCATCGTCCGCGGCGGGCTCGAGCTCCTCGCGCTTGCGGCCGGCTTCGCGCTCGGCGGCACGATCGGCGTCGGCACGGTCGTCTTCGCGCTTGGGGTCGGGCCGGCGCTCGAAGCAGGCTTCTGGGGCCTCCGCCGCTCGGGGCTCGCGACTCCGGTCGGCGGGGCGGTCAGTCCCTTGCCGGCGCCGCCCGTGCTCTAGCGGCCGCGTCAGCCGCCCGCCAGCTTCACCCGATAGCCCTGCGCCTCGAGACGGGCGACGACCTTCGTGCGATGGTCGCCCTGGATCTCGACCACGCCGTCCTTCGCGGCCCCGCCCGAGCCGCACTGCCGTTTGAGGTCGCTCGCGACGGACGAGAGCTCGCGCGAGGGGATGCCGCGGACGACCGTCACCGTCTTGCCGCGGCGGCCGCTCGTCTCGCGCGAGACGCTGACGATGCCGTCGTCGGGCAAAGACGGTGCCGCGGTGCGGCCGCGATCGCGTGTCTCGGTGCCCCGGCGCAGGTCGCCCTCTGGGGTCGAGTAGACGCGGCGGCTCTCGCTCATGCCGATGAGTTTGCCTCGTGAACGGCGTCATACGGACGTGGATGCGACATTCGTCCTGGTCCCGGGCGCCGGCGGTGCCGCGTGGTACTGGCATCGCGTCGTCGCCGAGCTCGAGCGGCGCGGAGGCAAGGCGATCGCCGTCGAGCTGCACGCGGACGACGACAGCGCCGGGCTCGCCGAATACGCCGACTCGGTCGTCGAGGCGATCGGCGACCGGCGGCCGGTAGTGCTCGTCGCGCAGTCGCTGGGCGGGTTCACGGCGCCGCTCGTGTGCGAGCGCGTGCCCGTGGAGCTGCTGATCCTCGTCAACGCGATGGTTCCCCTGCCCGGCGAGACGTTCGACGAGTGGTGGGCGGCGACGGGCTGGAAGGAGGAGGTCGGCGAGGTCGACCTGGACGAGGCGTTCTTCCACGACGTCCCGGCCGACGTGAAGGCCGAGGCGACGAAGGAGGAGCCGCCGCAGTCGGCTACCCCCCTCGGGCAGCCGTGGCCCCTCGAGCGGTGGCCCGACGTGCCGACCCGGTTCGTCCAGGGTCGCGACGACCGCCTGTTCCCGCTTGCGTTCCAGCGGCGAGTCGCGCGGGAGCGGCTCGGGATCGAGGTGGACGAGGTTCCGGGCGGACACCTCGTCGCGCTCAGCCGACCGGCCGAGCTCGTCGACGCGCTCCTCGCGTTGACACGCGAAGAGTCGCGCGCCTGAACCCGGGAGTCGTCGTCTTGGAGCCCGTCGATGCGGGCATGATCCCCCGATGAGGCGCGTCAAGCGGATCGGCGTCGTCCTCGCATCGGTCGCGCTGCTCGTCCTCGGCGGAGCGGCCGGGTGGTTCGGCTCGCGCGAGATCCAGGATCCGGAAACGGTGACGAGCACCACGACGGTTACGCAGGCGGAGACGGTCGCGGCGCCCGACCCCGGGCTGCCCGCCGCCGTCGTGAAGACGCGCGACGCGTTGCTCGACGCCGCGGAGAACCGAGACTACGAGGCGCTGCGGTCGCTCGTTCCGGCGACGGGGTTCGAGTACACGTTCGGCAGCCCGGTTCCGGGCGGCCCGATCGCGTACTGGCAGGACCTCGAGCGGACGACGGCCCAGCGGCCGCTCGACGCGCTCGCGAAGGCGCTGCGAATGCCGTACACGCTGTCGCGCGGCCTCTACGTCTGGCCGTTCGCCTACGACGTCGCGGGCGGCGACGAGCTGACGGCGCACGAGCGCGAGCTCCTCGCGCCGCTGGGGCCGCTCGAGAGCGTCTTCGTCGAGGGGACCGGGTACATCGGCTGGCGCGCGGGGATCCGGCCCGATGGGACCTGGGTCTTCTTCGTCGCGGGCGACTGAGCACCAACGCGCAGCCGATGAGTTTCGGCCGCCGCGGCGGTGATACCGCTGACAGGCAAGCCACCGAACAGGAGCCAACCATGCGCAAGCTCATCGCATCGTTCTTCATCTCGCTCGACGGCGTCGTCGAGGCGCCCGACAAATGGCACTTCCAGTACTTCGACGACGAGATGGGGCAGGCCGTGGGGGAGGCGATCGCCGCCACCGACACGATGCTCCTCGGGCGCCGCACATATGAGGAGTGGGCGGCGTACTGGCCGCAGCAAGACCCCGCCGCGGATCCGTTCGTCTCGGTCATGAACGAGACGCCGAAGTTCGTCGCCTCGACGACGCTCGACGAGGTCGAATGGCAGAACTCCACCCTCATCGAGGGCGACCCTCGCCGAGGCGGTGAAGGAGCTCAAGGCACAGCCCGGCAAGAACATCGGCATGTCGGGGAGCGCGACGCTCGTCCGGTCGCTGCTCGACGTGGGTGTCGTCGACGAGCTGCGGCTGCTCGTGCACCCGCTCGTCGTGGGGACGGGCGCGAAGCTGTTTCCCGACGGCGCGTCGCCCGTGTCGCTGGAGCTCGTCGCCTCGAAGACGTTCGCGACGGGCGTGCTCGACCTCACCTACCGTCCGGCCACGATGTCGACGTGATCTCGCGGGCTCACCCGACCCGCAGGTGCTCGCGGCGGCGCGGCGCGGCGACGACGACGGGTTCGCAAGGCTCGTCGAGCCGCACCGCCGCGAGCTCCACGCCCACTGGTACCGGATGCTCGGCTCGCTGCAGGACGCCGAGGACGCGGTGCAGGACACCCTGCTGCGCGCGTGGCGGGGGCTCAACGGCTTCCAGGAGGGACGGCGCGCAGGACGGTCGCCGAGACGCTGCCCGCGCGCTCGCAGCAGGCGACGCTGCGCTCGCTCGGCGACGAGCGCCTCCGCGGGCTCGTGCAGCGCTACGTCTGGGAGACCCGCAACGTCGACGCGATGCTCGCCGTGCTCGTCGAGGACGCGACCTTCCCCATGCCGCCGTTCCGGTGCTGGTTCTCGGGGCGCGAGGACGTCGTCGCGTTCATCTCGCAGTTCGAGCCGGTGCTGCGCCACGTCGTCACGAGCGCGGGGGGCAGGTTGCGATCGCGTGGTACATCCGCCAGGCGGGCCGAGGCGTCCATCTTCCGGCGGCGATGGAGGTGCTCGAGCTCGAGGGCGACCGCGTGCGTGCGATCACGGCCTTTGCCGACTCGGAGGCGGTGTATCCCCGGTTCGCGCTGCCTGCGGTGCTGCCGGCCTGAGGAAGCGCAGCGGCACGGGTGCGCGCCGCACCGCTCGGGTACCGTGGACCGCCTCGTCTGCGAAGGAGGAACCGATGCCGTCCTCGCGCACGCTCGCCGCCGCTCTCGTCGCCGCCCTCGGGCTGACGCTCGCCGCAGGTGCTTCGGCCGCCGCGGGGCCGGACCTGACGCGAAGCCTCCGTTCGGGTGGGCTCGTCGTCGTGATCCGGCACGCCGCGACCGACTTCTCGAAGCCCGACCAGGATCCGGTCGTCCTCTCCGACTGCTCGACGCAGCGGAACCTCTCGGCGCAGGGTCGCGCCGATGCGCGCGCGATCGGCCGCGGCGTGCGGCGCCTGCAGCTGCCCGTGGGGAAGGTGCTCTCGAGCGCCTACTGCCGCACGCTCGAGACGGCGCGGCTCGCGTTCGGTCGCGCGACGGTGGACCGGGCGCTGCTCAACACGATTGCCGCCGAGCACGACGCGGCGTGGCGGATGCAGATCCGCGACGCCCGGAGGCTGATCGGCACGCGGCCCGCGGCCAACGAGCTCACCGTTCTCGTGACGCACGGCGTCGTCGTCCAGGAGTCGACGGGGCAGACGCTCGAGGAGGGCGAGGCGATCGTCTTCCGGCCGCTCGGGAACAGCAGCTTCCGCGTCGTCGGCCGAGTGATGCCGCGGGAGTGGGGGACGCTGCGGCGTCCGTCGTCGACCGCCGCAGCGAGGTTGCGCGTCCGCGAGTACGCCGTGCCGCCGGGCACGCACCCGCACGACGTCGCGCCGGCGCCCGACGGAACCGTCTGGTACACGGCGCAGTCGACGGGCAACCTCGGCCGGCTCGACCCGAAGACCGGGAAGACGACGGAGATCCCGCTCGGCGAAGGGTCGGCGCCGCACGGCGTGATCGTCGGCCCCGACGGTGCTGCGTGGATCACGGACGGCGGGCTCAACGCGATCGTCCGCGTCGATCCGAAGACGTCGGCGGTGCGGGCCTTCGCGCTCCCCTCGTCGAGCGGGTACGCGAACCTCAACACGGCGACGTTCGACCGGAGCGGCGTGCTCTGGTTCACGGGCCAGGGCGGCATCTACGGGCGGCTGCACCCGAAGACGGGCTCGATGCGCGTGTTCCGCGCGCCGCTCGGAGCGGGGCCGTACGGGATCACCACGACGCCCGACGGCCGCGTCTTCTACGCTTCGCTTGCGGGGAGCCACATCGCGGAGATCGACGTCCGCACCGGCAAGGCGAAGGTCCTACGGCCGCCGACGCCCGGCCAGGGCGCCCGGCGCGTGTGGTCCGACTCGAAGGGCAGGGTCTGGGTCAGCGAGTGGAACGCCGGCAAGGTCGGCCGCTACGACCCCGGCACGAAGAAGTGGCGCGAATGGAAGGTTCCGGGGCCGGCCCAGATCTACGCCGTCTACGTCGACGACAAGGACGTCGTCTGGCTGACGGACTTCGGGCGGAGCGGGATCTGGCGGTTCGCACCGGCGACCGGGCGCTTCATGCGCGTGCCGTTGCGAGCCGGGGCGGACGTGCGCCAGGTGCTCGGGCGGCCGGGCGAGGTCTGGGGCGCGGAGTCCGGGGCCGACCGGATCGTCGTCGTGCGCGGGTGATTGAGAGGAGCCGCCGCCGGGAACCACCAACGGATGGCGGTGACGCTTCCCGCGCTTCCGTCTCGTTATGCGGCGCCGGAGCCGATCGCATCCGGGGGCATGGGGGACGTCTACCGGGCGACCGACTCGACGCTCGGGCGCACCGTGGCGGTCAAGGTGCTCTCGGAGCGCTGGGCGAGCCACGACGAGTTCCACGCGCGGTTCCTGCGGGAGGCGCGCACTGCGGCGAATCTCTCCGGCGAGCCGCACGTGATCTCGATCTACGACGTGAGCGAGACCGGCGACGGCCTCCCGTTCATCGTCATGGAGTACGCGACGCACGGGACGGTCGCGGACAGGCTGCAGCGCGGCCCCGTTGCGCCCCAGGAGGGGCTCCGGTGGCTCGAGCAGGCGGCGCGGGCGCTCGACAGCGCGCATGCGCGGGGCGTCGTCCACCGTGACGTGAAGCCCGCGAACCTGCTCATCGCCGACGACGAGACGATCCGCGTGTCCGACTTCGGGATCGCGCGCGCAGCGGGCCAGGACACGCTTACCGCGGCGGGGTCCGTCCTTGGCTCGGTCGGGTACATGGCACCCGAGCAGGCCCGCGGCGAACCGACCTCGCCTGCGAGCGACCGGTACGCGCTCGCGTGCGTCGCCTTCGAGCTGCTCACGGGGCGGCGGCCGTTCGAGCGCGAGAGCCAGGCGGCCGAGGCAGCCGCGCACGCGCAGGAGGCCCCGCCGTCGGCCCGCGCGCTCCAACCGGGGTTGCCGGTACGTGTCGACGGCGTCTTCGCGCGCGCCCTCGCGAAGAAGCCCGCAGAGCGATATCCGACCTGTGCGGAGTTCGTCTCCGATCTCCGCGCGGCGCTCGCGACGCCGTCCACTGCGTCCACCGCGGCCGTCACCCCTGCGAGGACCGTCCACCGTTCCAGCCGCTACGCGTCGCGACCGCGCGGCGCCGTGATGCTCGGAGCCGTCGTCGGGCTTCTCGCGGCGGGCGGTGGGCTGGCGTGGGCGCTCGGCGGCATCGGCGACGACTCGGGGAGCGCGACCGTCGTGCTCACGCGAACCGTCGAGGGCCAGGAGCGAACCGTGGTCGTCACGCAGACGGCGGAGGGGGCAACGGTCGAGCGCACGGTGACGGAAGAGGGAGGCGCCCCGTCCGGCGGGACGTCGGTGACGGAAGAGGGAGGCGCCCCGTCCGGAAGGACGGCGGGGACCGAGAGCGGTAGCGCCCTGAACGACCGTGGCTTCCGCATGCTGCAGGCAGGTGACGTGCGAGCCGCACTGCCTGTGCTCGAGTCCGCGGTGGGCGCGTTGCGGGGCTCCTCGTCGATCACCGAGGCGTACGCGTCGTACAACCTGGCCGTGGCGCGGTTCGCGAGCGGGCGCTGTGACGGAGTGGCCGAGCTGCTCGATCGTTCAGAGGAGATCCAGGGCTTCAGGAAGGAGATCGACCGGCTCCGCAAGCAGGTCGAGAAGCGCTGCGCGGACTGAGCGCCGAGCTCGTCCCGCAGGCCGATCCCTCGAACGAGGGATGGCATCTCGCGGCGTAAGCTGAGAGAACGTGCGCATCGGCACCTGCTCTGGGGGGAGGATCCGATGGCTGCGGCACAGCTCGAGCACCGTGAGTCCGAGACGGACGTCGTACGACGCTGGCGCTTCGACGAGCTCCTGCGCGCGGGGTACGACATCGCAGACGCCGCCGAGCTCGCACTTCGTACCGAGATCGACCTGCACTGGGCCGTGAGCCTCGTGCAGCGGGGTTGCCCGAGCGCGACCGCGACGCGGATCGCGCTGTAGGCATCCCGCACGACGCGTCCGCGCCGCCCCCGAGGCGGCGCGGACGCATCCGCTGGGCACGCTGGTGTCCGACTTAAAGTCGGACACCAGACGGAGTGGGCGTGCTGGGCGTGCTTCGCGCTTGCGCGGATGCTGGGAGACCCAGTCCTGACGGCGAATCGCGCCTGGCTCGACGTCGGCGTCGACATCCGCTCCTGCGGCCGGCGTAAGACGGGCTTCCCGCCGGGCCGATATCTCTTACGGCATGCGCCCCGCCGCCGACGGCAATCTTCTGCTCTCGCCTTCCGACCTCTCGGCGCATCTCGCCTGCCCGCACCTGACGACGCTCTCGCTCGCCGTTGCGCGGGGTGAGCTCGCGCAACCGCACCTCGACTCACCGCATCGCGACCTCATCTTCCGCAAGGGCAACGAGCACGAGCAGGCGTATCTCGACCGGCTCGTGGCCGCGGGGCGCTCGATCGTGCGGATCCCGACCTACGACGACGAGACGTTCGACGCCGACATCGCCCGGCGGCTGACCGAGGAGGCGGTCCGCGAGCGGACGGCTGACGTCATCTACCAGCCGTACCTCGTCGACGAGGAGGGGCGGTGGCACGGGTTCGCAGACTTCCTCGAGCGGCTGCCGGACGGGACGTACGAGCCGGTCGACACGAAGCTCGCCCGGTCGGCGAAGCCGGCGCACGTGCTCCAGCTCTGCTTCTACGCGGAGCAGGTCGCGCGGCTCCAGGGCGCGGCCGTCGAGCGCGTCCACGTCGAGAACGGACGCGGCGAGCGCGAGACCTTCCGGGTCGCCGAGCTCGAGGCCTACTACCGGCGGATCCGAACGCGCTTCCTCGGCGCGCTCGCGACCGAGCCCGAGACGTACGGCTGGCCGTGCGCCCACTGCGGCATCTGCGACTTCCGCCTGCTCTGCCGGGAGCAGCGGGTGGCCGACGACCACCTCACGCTCGTCGCCGGCATGCGGCGGTCATGGGCGGAATCGCTCATGTCCGGTGGGGTCGAGACCCTGACGGCGCTCGGCTTGCTCACGGGGGACAGCCCCCTCTCCGGACCGGCCGACGGGATGCGGCAAGAGACGTTCGAAGCGATCAGGCACCAGGCGGCGCTGCAGCTCCGCGGGCGCACGACCGGGACGTACCTCTGGGAGCTGCTGCCCGACGAGCCCGAGCGGGGCTTTCGGCTCCTGCCGGCGCCCGACGAGGGCGACGTGTGGCTCGACCTCGAGGGCCATCCGTTCTACGAGACGGCGCGGGGGCTCGAGTACCTCTTCGGCTACTGCTTCCGCGACGCGCCGGGCGAGGTCGTCTACCAGGCGCTCTGGGGCAGGGACCGCGACGGCGAGCGCGAGATCTTCGAGCGGTTCGTCGACTGGCTGCTCGAACGGCGCCGACGGTACCCGCGGATGCACGTCTACCACTACGCCGCCTATGAGCGCACCGCGCTCACGCGCCTGATGGGGGAGCACGGCACGCGCGAGGACGAGGTCGACGGGTTCCTGCGTGACGAGGTGCTCGTCGACCTCTACCGCATCGTCAAGCAGTCGCTGCGCGCCTCGCTCGAGAGCTACTCGATCAAGGCGGTCGAGAAGCTCTACGGGTTCGAGCGCACAGCCGACGTCTCCGGAGGCGACGAGTCGGTCGTGCGCTTCGAGGAGTGGCTCGAGACCGGCGAGGACGAGCTGCTCGCCGACGTCGAGCGCTACAACGAGGAGGACTGCCGCTCGACCGTGGCGCTCCACGAGTGGCTCCTCTCGCTCCGCCCGGCCGACGTTCCGTGGCGCCTCCCTCCGGAGGAACGCCCGCGGAGCGAGGAGGCGATCGAGCGGGACGCCGAGCGCGCGGCGCTCGAGGCGGAGCTGCTCGACGGCGCCGAGGAGGGGTCGCCGCGGCGGCTGCTCGGCAACCTCGTCGACTACCACCAGCGCGAGGCGCGGCCGCAGTGGTGGGCGTGGTTCCGCTGGCCGCAGCTCGACGACGACGAGCTGATCCGCGACCGGACGGCGATCGGCGGCCTCGTCCACGACGGGGCCGCGCCGGAGGTCGAGGGGCAGAGCCACGCCTACCGGATGAGCTTCCCGCCGCAGGAGCACAAGCTCTCCGGCGAGGGCTTCGACCCGGACAGCCGGCTGCGCTTCCGGCTCCGGGTCGACGACGACACGGGCACGGTGACGCTGCTCCGCGGCACTGCCCGCGAGGAGGAGCCGCTGCCGCGCGGCCTGACGCCGGGCGCGCCGGTCCGGGACGCGGTCAAGCGCGAGGCGCTCGTGCGCTTCGTCCGCGCCTACGCGGCCGGAGATCGCGGCCGGTACGCGGCGGCGACCGCGGTGCTCGAGCGGCGCCCGCCAGACGCCCGGCTCGGCGTCGACCCCGTCGAGGCCGCCCTTTCGCTCCGGGAGAGCTACCTCTTCGTGCAGGGCCCCCCGG
>JBKPNM010000004.1:0-8703 GCA_046732615.1 Actinomycetota bacterium
GCGCTCGTCCGCGTCGCCGAGAGCATGCGTCTCCGAACGCTCGGCGGCGAGGACGGCAAGGAGCTGCTCGACCTCCCGCGGGCGCCGTTGCTGCGCGATGACGTACCCGCGCCGGTGCGCTTCCTCGGGCACTGGGACGCCGTGCTCCTCGTGCACGTGCGCCGCACGCAGGTCCTCCCCGAGCGGTTCCGCGGCGTCGTCTTCTCGACGAAGGCGCCGCAGTCGATGGCGACGTTCCTCGTCGACGGCTCGGTTGCAGGATCGTGGCGTGTCGAGCGTGCGGGCACGAAGGCGACTCTCAGGCTCGCGCCGTTCGAGCGGCTGCCCCGCAAAGCCCGCGACGAGCTGCGCGAGGAAGCGGAGCGGCTCGTGCGCTTCCACGAGCGCGACGCGACATCGTTTGCGGTCCGCTGACGACCGACCGGATCGCCCGGTCAGGCTTCGAAGAGCGTCAGCTCGGGCTCGCGCTCGCGGCGGAGGATGGCGAGGTCGACCTCGATCCAGCCGAGCCCTCTCGCCTCGCAAAGCGTGCGCGCCTGCGGCTTGACGTCGGAGGCGGCGAGGATTCCGCGGCAGCCCGAGAGCACGGGGTCGCGCTGGAGCACCTCGAGATAGCGGGACAGCTGCTCCACGGCTTCGATCGTCCCGATCCGCTTGATCTCGACGGCGACCCAGCCGTCGTCCTCGTCACGGCACATCAGGTCGACCGGTCCGACAGGGGTCGGCCACTCGCGCCGGACGAGCCGGAGCCTCGGCTCGACGGCCTCCGGCACGGCTGCGAGAGCCTCCTGGAGATGTCGCTCGACGCCGTCCTTCTCCAGGCCGGCGTCGTCTCCGAGCTCGTGCTCGACTTCGGCGAGCAGCTCGGCGATCCGGATCTCGAGCCGGTCCTCTGTCCGCCCGGCGCGCTTGCGCACGACGATCACGCCGTCGCCGTCCTCGATCACCGTCGGCGGGGTCATCCAGTTCAACGGCTTGTAGCCGCCGCTGTCGGCGTGGACGAGCACAGAGCCGTCGGCCTTGAAGACGAGCAGCCGGACCGCCTCTGGCAGGTAGGCGTTCAGGCGGCCGGTGTAGGTGACCTCGCAGCGGGCGACGACGAGACGCACGGCGGATGGACCGTAGCGGCCCTGGAGGACGGTCTACGCCAGCTCGACGCGGGAGGCGCCGACGATCCGCTCCTCGCCGCCGTCGAGGCGGACGAGGTACTTCCCCTTACCGTCGTAGTCCGGCGACTCGACCACCACGACGCCCTCTTGCCCGCCGACACGGCACGGCTTCCCGACCTCCGCGTCGAGGCCGCGCCAGTAGCGGACGAACGGGTTCCGCTCCCACTCCCTGCCGATGCTCGTGTCGACCGTGTGGCCGGGCAGAACGCGCAGCTGGTGGTCGAGAGTCATGAGGCGCTCCATCACGGAGGCGCGCACGACATCCGCAGGACCGCCGCCGACCGCGTCGCGGAACAGGGTGTCGCCGGAGAAGCAGAGCTCGCCGTTGACGACGAACGCGACCCCGTCGTCGGAGTGCCCCGGGGTCGGGATCGACTCGACGCGGAGCCCGCCGCTCTCGACCGCACCGGTGACGACCGGGATTGAGAAGCGGTGTGAAAGCTCTTCTTCGTGCTCGACGTGGTCGGGGTGGCCGTGCGTGCGCAGGATGTGCGTCGGGCGGAGCCGTTCGCGCTCGACCGCCTCGAGCAACGGCTCGAGCGGCGCCCCGCTGTCGACGAAGATCGCGACGCCTCCCGGCTCGTCGCCGACGACGAACGCGTTCGAGAGCCACCGCGAGTCCATCGAGCGCTCGACGATCACGCCGCAGAGCGTACGCGACCGGCGCGGGTCGGAGAGACTCCATCCGTGGCACGGCCGCTCCTGCTGCTCGCTCTCGCACTGGCGGTGGCCGCTCCCGCCGCCGCAGCCGTGCGGGTCGTCGAGCCGTTTCCGCTCGAGCGGTACGCGGGCAGCGGCGCGATCGGGCTCTCTGTGCCCGGAGCCGGACCGACAGTGACCCGCTCGAGCGCGCTCAACACGCTCCTGACGGGGGAGGTCGAGAGCTCGCTGCTCGGCGGCGCCTCCGGCGGGAGGCCGCTGATCGAGCTGGGAGCGGGGCCTCCTCCCGACACGCTCGTCGTCCTCCCTCCGGCCGGAAGGAGCGAGAACGACCGCTACCCGATCGCCGTCACGCCGGGCCCCCGCGGTGTGCTGACCTCGGACTCGACCCGCATCGACGGGCTCGTCTCCCTCGCCGACGTCGCGCGCGGCCGGCTCGAGGTCGTCGCCGTGGCCGACCCGGTGCGGACCCTCGAGCGACTCGAGCGCCGCATCGAGCGCAACGACCGCATCCGCCTGCCGCTGACGGTACTCGTCGGCGGGATCGCGTACGTCGCGGCCGTGTTCCTGCCCGGTCTCGCGCCGCGGGTCGTCCTGCTCGCGCTCGCCGCGAACCTGTGGCTCGCCGGCTGGTGGCTCGTCGCGCTCGTCGCGCTCGCCGCCCTCGTCCTCCCGCTCGGCCTCGCCTGCGGCGCCGTGCTCGTGTCCTACCTGCTCGTCCTCGGCGTCGGCCCGGAGGCCGTCGCGCTGTCGCCGTTCGGGCCGTCGCAGGCGGGGCGCTTCTACGGCGTCTCCAACCTCCTCGAGACGATGCTCCTCGTCCCCGCCGTCCTCGGGCCGTGGTTGCTCGGGCGCGCAGGTGTGGCGCTCGCGGGTCTCGCGCTGGTGGCCGTCGCGGGCAGCCGCTTCGGAGCGGACGGCGGCGGCCTGCTCGTCCTCTTGGCGGCGTACGCGATGCTGCTTCTGCGAACACGCGGAGTGGCGCTCGACGCCCGTCGGGCCGTCGCGGTCGCCGGCGCAGCGCTCGTCGTCGGCATCGCCCTCGTCGGCCTCGACGCGGCGTTCGGCGGCTCGAGCCACGTGACGCAGGCGGTGGGAGACGGCCCCGGCGCCGTGCTGGGTGACGTGGCCGACCGGCTCGAGCTGTCGGCGCGGAGGACGTTCGACGCGTTCGGGCCGGCATTCGCCGTCCTCGCGTCGCTCGTCGTCGTCGCGTACGTCGCGACGAGGTGGCCGAGACGGCCCGTGACGGACGCGGTGCTCGCCGCCCTGCTCGTCTCGCTCCTCGTCAACGACACGCCCGGAGACGTGGTCGGATTCGGGGCGGTGGCGGCGTTCGTCGTCCGTCGATACGAGGACGGATCGGCACGCGGAGCGCCGACCCGCCTGGTTAGACTGCCCGCGATGCGCCGCCCGCTGACCGCCCTGTCGCTCCTGCTGGCGGCACTCGCGCTCTTCGCCGCCGGCTGCGGCGGCGACGAGGTGAGCGCGACGCCGGAGACCGTCGTGGGGAGCGTCCCGGAGGAGACGACGACGGGCGGTGGGAACGCCGACCTGCCGGCGCTCGACCTCGAGGGCGACGCAGACAACGGCAAGCAGGTGTTCGCGAGCGCCGGCTGCGCCGCGTGCCACACCCTCTCCGCGGCGAACGCGACCGGCACCGTCGGCCCGAACCTCGACGACGCGAAGCCGTCGTACGAGCTGGCCGTGCAGCGGGTCACGCTCGGCCAGGGGGGGATGCCGTCCTTCAGGGACCAGCTCGAGCCGCAGCAGATCGCCGACGTCGCGCAGTTCGTCTCGTCCTCCACGGGCGGCTGACCGACATCCCCGCCCAGCTGGCGGGACGCGTGCAGGCGTTCGCATGCGATCTGGACGGCACGCTGATCGGCCGAGACGGCATCCTCGGGCCGCGAACATGCGCGGCGATCGCCCGCTCGAAGGAGGAGGGCGTCCGCGTGCTCATCGCGACCGGGCGCATGTTCCGTTCGGCGAGGCGCTACCTCGACGAGGCCGGGCTCGACGATCCCGTGGTCTGCTATCAGGGCGCGGCGGTGGTCGATCCGCGCTCGGGCGAGTTCCTCCTGCACGAGCCGCTCGACCTCGAGGTCGCGCGCGAGGTGATCGGGTCGCTCGGGGCAAGAGGCGTCTCACCGAACGTCTACGTCGACGACCAGCTCTACGTCGCCCGCGAGACGGACTATTCGCGTCGCTACTCGGCGTTCCAGCACCTTCCTGTCGTCGAGGTCGGCGACCTGCTGGCCTGGCTCGACCGGCCGCCGACGAAGCTCGTCGTCGTCTCGGAGCCCGAGGTCCTCGCGGACGTGCGGGCGGAGCTGGCGCCGCGCTTCGACGGGCGACTCTTCCTCACGACATCTCTGCCGTACATGCTCGAGCTCGGTAACCCGGGCGTGACCAAGGGGTCCGGGCTCTCGTTCGTCGCCTCGGCGCTCGGGGTCGACCTCGAGCGGGTGATCGCGTTCGGGGACGGCGAGAACGACGTCGAGCTGCTCGAGGTGGCGGGGCTCGGCGTCGCCGTCGAGGGCGGCCATCCACGACTCCTCGCCGTCGCCGACCGGACGTGCCCGGGGCCGGCGGACGAGGGCGTCGCGGGCGTGATCGAGGCCGTTCTAGACTCGGCCGCGTGATCGACCTCAAGGCAGCGCGGGCGAATCCCGCCGAGACCCGGGCGGCGCTCGCGCGCAAGGGCGCCGCCGAGGAGTTCGACCGGCTGCTCGAGGCCGACGAGCGCTGGCGGGCGCTCGTGCCGCGGGTCGACGAGCTACGCGCGAGCACGAAGCTCAAGGGCAAGCCCACGCCTGAGCAGCTCCAGCAGCTCCAGGTGGTGAAGATCGAGCTGAAGGCCGCGGAGGAGCAGCTCGCGGCGGCCGAGGAGGCGCGGGACGCGGCGCTCGCCGAGGTCCCGAATCCTCCGCATCCGTCGGCTCCCGACGGCGCTGCCGAAGAGGACGCAGTCGAGCTCCGGCGCGTCGGCACGCCTCCCGACCTTCCCGAGGCGCGCGAGCACACCGAGATCGGCCGGTTCGACATGGAGCGGGCGGCGCGGATCTCGGGCGCGCGCTTCGGCTACCTGATCGGCGACACCGCGCGGCTCGCGCTCGCGCTCTACTGGGCCGCGATCGACCATCTCGCCGGGCACGGCTTCGCCCCCGTCATCCCGCCTGTCCTCGTCCGCGAGCAGGCGATGTATGGGACCGGGTTCTTCCCGACCGAGCGGTCGAACATCTACGCGGTCGAGAGCGACGGCCTGTACCTCACCGGCACATCGGAGGTCGCGCTCGCATCGCTCCACACGGGCGAGATCCTCGACGCCGACAGCCTCCCGCTCCGGTATGCCGGCTTCTCCACGAACTTCCGCCGCGAGGCGGGCGCTGCCGGGCGGGACACCCGCGGGATGTTTCGGGTCCACCAGTTCAACAAGGTCGAGATGTTCGTCTTCACGCGCCCCGATCTGTCGTGGCCACAGCACGAGGAGCTCGTCGAGCTCGAAGAGTCGTTCGTGCGCAAGCTCGAGCTGCCGTACCGCGTCGTGAACGTCGCGGCCGGTGACCTCGGGGCGTCGGCGGCGAAGAAGATCGACATCGAGGCGTGGTTTCCGAGCCAGGCGCGCTACCGCGAGATCACGTCGTGCTCGAACACGACGGACTTCCAGGCGCGCCGCCTGGAGGTGCGCTTCCGCGGCGCGCACGGGCCGGAGCCGGTGCACACGCTGAACGGGACGATGGTCACCGACCGTGCGGTGCTCGCGCTCCTCGAGAACTTCCAGGGAGAGGTGCCCGACGCGCTCCGGCGGTACGGCGCCCCCGATCGAGTGACGGACTGAACCCCTGGACGGGGGACGCACCCTGCGGGCGCCGCCGTCGATAACGAGCACATGCGGCCTGCGGCAAAGGTCCGCGTCCAGTGGACGCGCGCTGAGCTTCTCGCGCTCCGAGAGGCGATCGAGGTGACCCCGAACTTCGAGGGTCGCCAGGACGTGCGCGACCTGTTCCGCATCGCCGTACGCGCGCATCGGATCGGCGCGGTCGAGCTCGACCACGAGCTCGCGGAGCGCCTCGGGAACCGGCTCGTCCCGGTCGACCTCGCGACCGCGACCGCGCGCGCGAAGCTGCTCCGGGCCGTCCGCGGGCCGCGCAAGCGGGCGATCGCGCAGGTGCACCGGCCGCAGCCGGTCGTCGCGGAAGTGACCTCGGCAGCGGCTTGATCCCCCGGATAGTTGCTCCTTCCCCCGGAAGGGGTACGATGAGGGCGTGCGAGGGTCGGGGGAGATTCGGATCGCCTTGTCACGCGCCGAGCTGACGGCGGTGCGTGAGGCGGTCGAGCTGACGCCGAACTTCGAGGGCCGCCTGGACGTGCGCGACACGCTGCGGTCGGCCATGAAAGCGCGCGGCGCCGGAATCGCGCTCGAGCGCGAGGTGGCCGAGCGGTTCGTCAAGCGGCTCGCCGCGATCGACCTGCCGACGGCCCTCGTCAAGGTCAAGCTGCTGCGGGCGATCCAGGACTTCGACCGCGACGAGCCCGCCCCGTCGGGCGACACCGGCCGGCCGGCCCGCGCCGCGTAGCGGCCGTCGACCGGCGCGCTGTTTCAAGTTCGAGACGCGCGAACGGAGCGGTCCTGGAAGCCTTTGGGCACACAAGCGGTCCTGTGCGTTCGAATCCCAACCTCGGGGCTGTGCGCGGAAGCGCTGATCTCGCGTGACGCGCAGGATTCCGGCGTAGATTCCATTGTTGACCGTCGCCGGGTCCGTTCGGGGCCTGAAACGGCTGTATCGCTGCTGCGGAAGCGCTCTAGAAAGCCACTCCCAAGTGGAATCGGCCGACTCTGCCACCTGCAATCGTGCTCGGGCAACAGATGTCGGAGAGCTCCGTAACGTGGCGCGTCAACGCTGATCTACACTGACGGCAGGCGCGGTGGCTCGACGATCAAGAAGCGGCGGTCTTGAGGTGCCTGGGCGTTTGTGCGCGGCGCAAGTCCGTTCTGCCGACGGTCGATCGGACGCCGAGCGGCGGAGCCGCGTAGAGGCTCCGGGGCGACGCGCGGCGTGATGTGATCCACTTCGGCCCGCTTGCCCTCGTCGTACTCGGTTGCTGCGCGCCCCGCGACTTCCTCGGGACGGAGGCGGTCGGTGGACTGCTGTTCGGCGCCATAGCGCTCGCTGCGCTCGGGCTCTCGATTCTCCGAAGACACCCCGGGGATGCGGCGAGGCCGAAGGTCGCTGAAGGTGTTGCGCTGGCGTGCTCGATCTGTGCCATCCTCACGGTCACCCTCACGCCGGCACCAGGAGCGGAAAACGAGCTTCAACTCATACCGCTCATTCACGTCGACCATCGTACGTCTGAGACGACGACGGACCTCCTCGGGAACATCGGGGGAAACACCTTGCTGTTCGTGCCCCTCGGCGCTGCACTCTGCATGCTGGGTCTCCGGCTCGGCGCGACGATCCTCGTCGCGGGTGGGCTGGCTGCGTTCGTGGAGGTCGCGCAATTGCTCGTCCCCGGGCGCACGACCTCGGTCGACGATTTGCTCCTCAACACGCTTGGCGCGCTGCTGGGTCACCTCCTGGTAGCCGCGTGGCTGCGGTCTCGCACGCTGACGCGGTCGGCCGAGGAGGTTCGTACGAGAACCTGAGCTCGCGGTTCGCACATCCGGCGCACAACGCCAACTCAAGGGTCTGAACAGAACAGTACCCCGAATTGGGGGTACACGGTCGGCCTCGATCCTCCGACGGAGAGGAGATGATTGCGCGCCGCTCCCGCTTGTCCTGGGTAGCCGCCTTGCTGATCGCCGTCATCCTGGTACCGACAACGCTCGCCGCGTCAGCAGGGGGCACCGCTTCGGCTCGGAATCGGTACAACGACAGTCGGGCGCCCAAGCCCGTCCGGGTCGTCGACGTCACCGCCGCCGACACGGCGAGCGTGAGGCTGGCTTGGCGGGCGACGTCGGACAACGTCGGGGTCGCGGGCTACGGCGTGTACGTGGACGGATCGCGCGCGAGCGAGACGGCGAGCACCACGTACACCTTGCGCAATCTGCTCTGCAGCACGGGGTACACGGTTGGGGTCGACGCGTTCGACGCTACCGGGAACCGCTCGAAACAGAGGTCGACGTACGTATCCACGGCGGCCTGCCTCGACGTGACTCCTCCGAGCGCGCCGAGCGATGTGAAGACCGTGGCGACGGCAGAGACATCGGCTGTGCTGTCCTGGGCGCCGTCCACGGACGACTTCGGCGTCGTAGGGTACCGCCTGTATGTCGGTGGGTTCTGGGTCGGGCAGTGGAGCGAGCCCTCGGCCACGATCACGAACCTCTCGTGCGGCCAGGACTACACGACTGAGATCAGTGCGGTCGACGCCACCGGCAACGCCTCGCCGCAGACGACCGCGTTCTTCTCGACCGCTCCCTGCGCCGATCGCACGGCACCCACCTCACCGACCGGCCTAGCAGTCAGCAAGTCGACCACGACCTCCGTGTCGCTCACCTGGACCGCCTCGACCGACGCGTCGGGCGTCGCCGAGTACGGGCTCTACAACGACGCGAGGAAGGTCGACACCACGACGTCAACGAGCGGGGATTTCGACGGGCTCGAGTGTGGCCGCACCTACACGCTCGGTGTCGACGCGGCCGATGCGGCGCAAAACAGATCTGACGTCGCGACGCTGACGACGGCGACTGCGCCCTGTCCGGCCACGAGCCAACCGCCACCCACGAGCCCACCGCCGCCGCCGCCGCCTCCCCCGACGGCGGGTTCGACGGCCCCGACGGCGCCGGAGAACGTCCATACGACCTCGGTCACGCAGACCGCGGTCTCGCTCGCCTGGGACTCGAGCACCGACCCTGACGGCATGTCCGGTTACC
>JBKPNM010000005.1:0-21708 GCA_046732615.1 Actinomycetota bacterium
TCCCAGGCCTGAGGTCGCCTTCGGTGCCCCCGCCGTCGCCGAGGGCCCCGCGCGAGCCGGGCCGCTCGATTCCGGGCGCGCCGCCAGAGGTCGTGCGGGCCGCCCCGGAGGTGACGGCGCGGCTGTCGCGCGGCGGCTACGTGTTCCCGGTGTTCGGCTCGGCCGCGTTCGGCAACACGTTCGGCGCGTTCCGTGCCGACGTCGCGGGGAAGTGGCACCACGGCGAGGACCTCGTCGCGCCGTACGGGACGCCCCTCCTCGCCGTCGCCGACGGGACGCTGTTCTCCGTCGGCTGGAACGACATCGGCGGCTGGCGGCTCTGGCTCCGCGACGGGACGGGAAACGAGTTCTACTACGCGCACCTGAGCGCGTACTCACCGCTCGCGATCGCCGGCAGGCGCGTGAAGGCGGGCGACGTTCTCGGGTTCGTCGGCGACTCCGGCGACGCGGACGGCGGTGTGTCACATCTCCACTTCGAGATCCATCCCGTGGAGTACCTCGGCTACGGCTACGACGGCGCGGTGGCCCCCTATCCGTTCCTCGTGGCGTGGCGACGGGCAGAGGACGTGTCGTTCGCTTCCGGCCGGACCTACGTGCTCGGCCGCGACGGTCTCGCAGGCCCCCCTGGAGCACCCGTTGCGTCGGCGCAGGCCGGCGCCGTCCTCCTCGAGGCGGACGACATCTCGTCCGCGAGCGGGCTCGTGGCCGGGGCGCTGAAGCGGGCGCTCGCCGGAGGCGAGGCCCGCTCCCGCACCGGTCCCTAGAGCTAGCTCGAGCTCGCGGCCTTCGAGGCCTTCTCCTTGACCTCGGAGGCGGTCTCCTCGGTCTTCCCGGCTGCGTCCGCGACCGAGTCGGCGGCTGCGGCCTTCGTCTCGGAGGCGGTCGTCTCGAACGTGTCGAGCGGCTGCAGGTCGTCGTTCCCGGCGACCAGGTCGAGGAGCTTCTCGCGGGTCTGCGGCCCCGTCCAGGGGTTGTAGAGCGCCCCCGCGACGATCCCGGCGAGGAGGACCATGTTGCGGCCCTTGTGGCTCTTCTTCTTCTTGCCCTGGAGCGTGTCCTTCGCGCTCAGCAGGTCGTCCACGGCGCGCCGCATCTGCTCCTGCGTCTTCTTGTCGGTCGCCAACGCCTTCGCGGACGCACCCACGCCGTTCTGCTTCGTGAGCGGCCCGTAGAGCTCCTTCGCCGCCTTCAGCGCGTCCCTCAGGTCGTTGCGGAACTCCTCGTCGCGGAGCGCCCGCTCGAGGTACGGCTTGACGAGATCGATCGTGTCGCCCATCTTTGCCGCCTTCTTCGCCATCGCGGCCTCCCTTTCTCTCGTAGTCTCCGTCGAAGTATTACCCGCCGCGTCCCTCTACGATGCACGTCGTGAGAACGCTCAAGCGGCTCGCGCTCGCACTTGCCGCGCTCGTCGCCGCGCTGACGTACGTGTGGGTCGCGGCCGTCCGCGCCGTGCCCGGTGTCCGCCGGCGGAAGGACGAGGCCCGCAACCGGCGCCGCGCCTGACTGCGAGCTCACCGCACCCGTCGGCGCGTCAGTACGATCGCGCCCCATGAAGGGGCTCGTCTGCGCAGGCGGTGAGGCGACCCGGCTCGGTGAGCTGACGCGCGTCGCGAACAAGCATCTGCTGCCGGTGGGCCGGTGGCCGATGATCTACTACCCGCTCCAGCTCCTCGAGCGCGCCGGCCTCGAGAGCGTCCTCGTCGTCACAGGCAAGGGCCACGCCGGCCAGATGATCGACCTTCTCGGGGACGGCCACCTCGCCGTCCGTGGCTCGGACGAGCCTTTGCTGTCGCTCGACCTGACCTACAAGGTCCAGACGGAGCCCGGCGGGATCGCGCAGGTGGTCGGCATGGCGCGCGACTTCGTGCGCGGCGACCACCTCGTCGTCGTCCTCGGTGACAACATCTTCGAGCGGTCGCAGGCCGCCGCGATCGCGGCGTGGTCCCAGGGAGGCGACCGCGCGCAGATCTTCCTCAACGACGTCCCCGACCCGGAGAACTTCGGCGTCGTCGTGTACGAGGACGGCCGCGTCGTCGACATCGTCGAGAAGGCCGGCGTCGTCGACACCCGCTACGAGCGCCCGCCGACGAGCGAGGCAGTCGTCGGGCTCTACTGCTTCCCGCCGGACGTGTTCGACGTGATCGACAGCCTCGAGCCGTCCTCGCGCGGCGAGCTCGAGATCACGGACGTCAACCGCCACTACGCCCGGGAGGGGCGGCTCGACGTCGTGCGCGTCGAGGGCTGGTGGGAGGACGCCGGCAAGCACTGGCAGCACCTCGCCGAGATCGGCCGCCGCGTCGAGGAGACCGGGGCGAACGGATGACGGTCGCCGGCGTCCTCCGGATCCCCCTGCGCCGCTACGAGGACGAACGGGGCTGGTTCTGCGAGCTGCGCCGCGACAGCGCTCTCCCGCGGCCCACGGTGCAGACGAACCTCTCGTTCTCGCGCAAAGGCGTGATCCGCGGGCTCCACTACCACGAGCGCGGACAGGACGACCTGTTCGTCTGCCTCCAGGGCACGGCGCGGGTCGTCGTCCTCGACCGCGAGACCGGCGCGACCTTCACCGAGGACATCGGCGACGACAACCCCGTCGCGATCTACGTCCCGGGGCACAAGGCGCACGGCTTCGAGGCGCTCACGGACCTCCTTTTCTGTTACCACGTGACCGAGGAATACGACCCCGACGACCCGGACGAGCACGGCATCCCGTGGGACGACGACCGGGTCGCGCACCTGTGGAGCACGCCGACGCCGATCCTCTCCGCGCGCGACGCCGCACCCTGATCACCGGAGCCGGCGGCCAGCTGGGCCGCGCGCTCGTCGAGGCGTTCACGGCGGACGACGTGCTTGCGCTCGGACGGGACGGGTGGGACGTCCGCCACGAGGCGCCGGCGATGCCGTGGACGCCCGACCTCGTGCTCCACGCGGCCGCCTGGACGGACGTCGACGGAGCAGAGGACGACCCGCAGGGCGCCGCCGCGGCGAACGTCGGAGGCACGGCCAACGCAGCGGCGCTCGGCACGCCGCTCGTCGCGTACTCCAGCGACTACGTCTTCGACGGGACGAAGAGCGACGGGTACGTCGAGTCGGACCCCCCGTCGCCGCTCTCCGCGTACGGGCGCTCGAAGCTCCACGGCGAGGCCGCGGCGGGCGACCGCGCGTGGGTCGTCCGCTCGTCCTGGCTGTTCGGCCCGACGGGCCACAACTTCGTGCGGACGATGCTCCGGCTGGGGACCGAGCGAGACGAGGTCGCGGTCGTCGACGACCAGCGCGGCTGCCCGACCTACGTCGGTCACCTCGCCGCAGCGACGCGCGAGCTCGTGGACTCGGGGCGTGCGTTCGGAATCTGGCACCTCGCCGCGACCGGCGACTGCACATGGGCGGACTTCGCGGAGGCGATCTTCGAGGAGTCCGGTCTCGCCTGCGCCGTGCGGCGGATCACGTTAGCGGAGTACGGGGGCAGGGCGCCGCGGCCGTCGGTCTCGATCCTCCGCAGCGAGAAGGGCGCCCCGCAGTTGCCGCACTGGCGCGAGGGGCTACGCGCCTGCATCGACGTACTCGCTCGGGATTAGCGTCGCGCGCGGGCGGGAAGGCTGCTCCTCGATGGGCCGGAACGTTCTCGTGGTCAGCACCGTCGAGCACGGCGAGCACGTGCTGCGTGATCGCCTGGGGTCCGACGTCGACGAGGTCAAGGTCGTCGTGCCCGTCGTGCAGCAGGGGTTCCTCGACTGGCTCGCGAACGACGAGCAGGCCGCGTCCGCCGCCGAGCAGGCAGCGGCCCACCTGGCCGACGAGCTCCCACACGTCTCCGAGGCACGGAAAGGCGAAGCCGACGTGCTGCTCGCGATCCAGGACGCACTCGCGACCTTCGACGCCGACGAGGTCGTCGTCGCCCTCCATCCGGAGGACGAGGCGCCGTTCGCCGAGCGGGTCGCACGGGACGATGTGCGCCCGAGCGTGCACGGCGTGCCGGTGCGCGCGGTCGTGATCCGCGACGGCGGATAGCCCCTCGGCCGGCCACGGCGGCGGGACGCGTCGACTACCCTTCGCCGGATGCGCGTCCTCGTGACCGGCGGTGCCGGCTTCATCGGCTCGCACTTCGTCAAGCGGCTCGTCGCGCAGGGCGACGACGTCGTCGTGCTCGACAAGCTGACGTACGCCGGGAACCCCGCGAACCTCGAGGGCACGGGCGCCGAGCTCGTCGTCGGCGACATCGCCGATCCCGAGACGGTGAAGCGCGCGGGCTCGGGCTGCGCGGCGATCGTCAACTTCGCCGCCGAGACGCACGTCGATCGCTCCATTCTCGGGCCGAAGGAGTTCGTCCACACGGACGTGCTCGGCACGATGACGCTCCTCGAATGGGCGCGCGCCACCCGCGCGCGCTACGTCCAGGTGTCGACCGACGAGGTCTACGGCGACCTCGAGGCGGGAGGCCGCGCCGCCGAGGCCGATCCGCTGCGACCGTCGAGCCCCTACAGCGCGGCGAAGGCGGGCGGCGATCTCCAGGTGCTCGCCTACGTGCGGACGTACGGCGTCAACGCCTCGATCACGCGCGGCGCGAACACGTTCGGCCCGAACCAGTACCCCGAGAAGCTCGTTCCGCTGTTCGTCACGAACGCGCTCGACGGCGAGCCGCTGCCGGTCTACGGCGACGGCAAGCAGGTGCGCGAGTGGCTCCACGCCGAGGATCACTGCGCGGGCGTCGACCTCGTTCTTCACGAGGGCGCACCCGGGGAGATCTACAACATCGGCGGCGAGGACCACGAGAACCTCGAGGTGACGTACCGGATCCTGGAGCTGACGGGCGCGGACGCATCGTTGATCAGGCACGTCGAGGACCGCGCCGGCCACGACCGGCGGTACGCGGTCGACGACACGAAGCTCCGGCGCCTCGGCTGGAAGCCTGCGCATTCGTTCGGCGAGGGAGGCCTGCCCGAGACCGTCGACTGGTATCGCGGCAACCGGGCCTGGTGGGAGCCGATCAAATCGGGCGAGTACCGCCGTTACTACGAGGAGCAGTACGCGGAGCGGCTCGAGGCCTGAGGCCGGCCGCCGAAGAGAGCTCCATGCGCCGCGTTCTGGCAGTCGTCACGCTCGCCGCCGCACTCGCAGCGGCGACGACCTCGGCGGCACCCTCCGCACCGCCTGCGACCTTCGTCCTCGCGGGCGGCGGGTGGGGCCACGGCGTCGGCATGAGCCAGTGGGGCGCGTTCGGCCAGGCGAAGGCGGGGCGCGAGTACCGGCAGATCCTCGCTACGTACTACCGCGGCACGGAGATGAGCGTCGCGCCGGCCACGCTGCTCGAGCGCGTGCGCGTGCTCGTGGCCGACGGCCTCGCGACGGCGAGCGTGGAGAACGTACTCGCCGTGTTCGACGCGGACGGCAAGCGGTACCCGATCCCGGACGGGAAGCTCTCTATCAAGCCCGACCTGAGGCTGCCCGTCGGCAAGGCCGGGAAGCGCATCGCGCTTCCGGGCCCGGTGACGATCCGGGCCGCGCAAGACGGGTTCCTCGCCTTCCGCGACAAGGAGTTCCGCGGCGACCTGCGGGTCGACAAGGTGTCGGGACGAATCCAGCTCGTGAACGTCGTCGGGCTCGAGGCCTATCTCCTCGGCGTCGTGCCGGGCGAGATGCCGAAGGACTGGCCGCTCGACGCCCTCAAGGCGCAGGCCGTGGCGGCGCGCACCTATGCCGTCGGCCACGTCGTGACGGGCAAGCCCTTCGACCTGTACTCGGACTGGCGCAGCCAGGTGTACTACGGCGTCGAGTCGGAGGCGCCCGGGCCGACCCAGGCCGTGCGCGACACGCGGGGGGAGATCCTCACGTACGACGGCGCGCCGGCGCAGACGTTCTACTTCTCGTCGAGCGGCGGGCGGACGATCAGCGCGCTCGACGCCTTCGGCACCGACGTCCCGTATCTCGTCGCCGTCGACGACCCCTGGGACTCGGTCTCGCCGAACCACGCCTGGCCGACGCGGCTGCTCACCGGCGCCCAGCTCGCCGGGCGCTTCGGTCTCAATGGCCCTGTCACGGATGTCGCATACGTTCCGGGCGCCACGGGCAAGCCTGCCGCCGTAAGGCTCACCACGGCGGGCGGCGGGTCGACCGACGTCCGCCTCGCCGACGTCCGGGCGCGGCTCGGCCTGAAGTCGACCGGCTTCAAGCTGGGGATGCTGCGGCTCGACCGGCCGGCGACGCCGCCGCCGGCGAGCGGGGTGGTGCGGCTGACGGGAGTCGTGCGTCAGCTGACGGGAGTCGTGCTCGAGCAGCGCACGGCCGCGGGAGCGTGGATCGCGGTGAAGCGCCTCGTGCCGTCCGCCGACGGGTCGTTCGCCGTCAAGCTCCGGCCCGCGGAGACGACCGTCTACCGGCTCTCCGCCGACGGCCTCGGGAGCCCGCCGCTCACCGTTCGGGTCGCAGCGTGAGGCTCCGCGCCCTCGCCGGGGCGCTGACGCTCGCCGCGTTCGTCCTGCCGGCGCCCGGGCTCGCCGCGCGGTACACGGTCGGCGTGGATCCGTCCGCCGATCCAGCAACGGTGGCTGCGGCGGTCGAGCGCGCGACGGGCGCGCGCCCGACGTCCCTCGCGCCTCTCCGCGCCCTCGGGGTCTCGGCGCCGCCGCAGAGCCTGCGCGGCATCGTCGGCGTGTCATGGGTCGAGCCCGACCGCGTCCGCCGCGCCGCGTTCGCCCCGACCGACCCGCTCGCCTCGAAGCAGTGGTACGCGAACGCCAGCCGCGCCTACGACGTGTGGCAGACCCCGCCGCCGCTCGCACCCGTCCGCGTCGCGGTCATCGACTCCGGCATCGACCTCGGGCACCCCGACCTCTCGCACCGGATCGCCGCCGCGAAGAGCTTCGTCGGCGGGACCGCCCAGGACACGCGCGGCCACGGGACGATCGTCGCAGGGGTCATCGCCGCGGAGCTCGACAACGGCGTCGGGATCGCAGGGCTCTCACCCGCGGCCGAGCTGGTCGTCGCGAAGGTGGTCGCGCCGAACGGGACGATCTCGGTGCAGGCCGAGTCGCGCGCGATCCACTGGGCCGTCGACAGGGGCGCCCGGGTGCTCAACATCAGCCTCGGTGGGCTGCGCGACCCGCGGAACCCGAGCCGCGACACGTACTCGCGGCTCGAGCAGGAGGCGATCGCGTACGCGGTGGGGAAGGGCGCGGTCGTCGTCGCTGCCGTGGGCAACGGCGACCAGGCACCGCAGACACCGTGGCGCTTCGCGAGCTATCCCGCCGCGCTGCCGCATGTCCTCGGGGTGAGCGCGCTGAAACGAGGTGGTGCGTCACCGGCGTTCTCGAACCGGGATGCCGTCTACAACGACGTGGCGGCGCCGGGCGAGGACATCGTCTCGACGTTCCCGCGGTCGCTGACGGCGACCCGGGGCGCGTGCGCCGACCAGGGCTATACGCCGTGCGCGACGGACGACTTCCGGCCCCCCGACGGGACGTCGTTCGCCGCACCGCAGGCGACCGCCGTCGCGGCGAACCTCCTCAGCATCCGTCCGCTCCTCCGTCCAGAGCAGGTGACGGCGATCATCGAGCGCACCGCGGTGGACGCGAACGCGTACACCGGCTGCCCGGCCTGCGCGCCCGGCCGGGACGCGTACACCGGGTGGGGCGCACTCGACGCGACGGCGGCGATCGAGTCGCTCTCGGGCGTGCTTCCGCCCCGCGACGCGAACGAGCCGAACGACGATGCCGGTGAGGACGCCTCCCGGCTGTACTTCCCGGCCGGCGCGAAGGCGCGCTTGGTCAAGGCCTCCGTCGACTTCTGGGACGACCAGGACGACGTCTACGGGATCTTCCTCCACCGCGGCGAGACGCTCTACGTGTCGCTCGTGCCTGCGGAGCGCGCGAGGATGGCGCTCGCGCTGTGGCGGCCGGAGGCAGTCTCGATCGCCGACCTTGCCCGGCAGGACCTGCGCGTCCGCATCGCGGCCACGCCGGGACGTCGCGAGCGGCTCTCGTGGACGGCGGATGCGCCGGGCTGGCACTTTCTCCAGGCGCGCCTCACGGCTGCCACGGCGACGCCGGTCGCCTACCGCCTCTCGCTCGTTCGCACCGGGAGGCCGCCCGCCTGACGGCGCTCAGGCGCCGAGCAGCTCGTCGTCGGGGACGTCGCGGATCGCTCTCGCGGGGCTCCCGACGACGACAGCGCGCGGCGGCACGTCCTTCGTCACGACGGCGCCTGCGCCGACGAAGGCCTCCTCCCCGATCTCGACACCGGGGCAGAGGATCGCGCCGCCGCCGACGCGCGCCCCGCGGCGGATCGTCGGCCCTCTCATGAGCGCGAGCCGCTTCTCCGTGCGGCCCATGAAGTTGTCGTTCGTCGTCACGACGCACGGCGCGACGAAGACGTCCTCCTCGAGCGTCGAGTAGGCCGTCACGTAGGCGTCGGCCTGGATCCTCGTGCGCGCGCCGATCGTCGTGTCGTTCTCGACGAGCGAGCCGCGGCCGACCACGACGTCGTCGCCGATCGTCACGCGCTCGCGCACGCACGACTGGTCTCCGAGGATCACGCGGGCACCGACCGTCGTCCCGGCGAAGAGGATCGCGCCCGTCGAGATGACGCTGCCCTCGCCGACGACCGTGGGCGGGAGCGGCTCGCGCTTCGCCGTGGACCTCGGCGAGAGCGTCGGCTGCTTCCCGACGACCGCGTTCTCGAGCACATTCACACCGTCGCCGAGCAGCGTGCCGGGGTGGACGACCGCGGTCGGGTGGATCTCAGCGGCCATCGCGGAGGCTCGCGGTCAGCCGGTCGAGCGCGCGCACGACGGCGAGGCCGTCGCGGGCCTCGCGGTGGTCGCCGGGGCCCTCCGCGACGAGCCGCAGGAAGTGCTCGAGCTCGAGCCGGAGCGGCTCGTCGTTCGCGATCTTCGGGCTCGAGATGTCACCCGTCCGCGTGCGCCACTCGCCGTACGTCGAGGCGGGCTCCCACGGCGCCTTCTCGTAGACGGTGACCTTCCGCTCGAGCTCCATGTCGTCGAACACGACCATCTTCTCGCGACCGACGACGGTCATCCGCCGCATCTTGTGCGGGTCGAGCCATGACAGATGCATGTGCGCGACCTTGCCCGAGGGAAAGCGGAGGAAGCAGAAGACGACGTCCTCGATCCCCTTCTGGAGGTAGTCCATCCCGTGCGCGGCGGCCTCGCTCGGCTCCTCGCCGAGCAGCCAGAGGATGACCGAGAGGTCGTGCACGCCGAGCGACCAGAGGGCGTTCTCGTTCGAGCGGATCACGCCGAGGTTCTGCCGGTTCCCGTAGACGCAGGCGACCTCGCCGAGCGCGCCCGAGTCGACGAGCTCCTTGACCTTGCGCAGGCCCGGGTGGTACAGGAGCAGATGGCCGGGCATCAGGACGCGGTCGCGCGCCTCGGCCAGCGCGACGAGCTCCTCCATCTCGTCGGTCCGCATCGCCGGCGGCTTCTCGACGAAGACGTGCTTCCCCGCCTCGAGCGCAGCCTTGGCGAGCTCGTAGTGCGTCGGCACTGGCGTTGCGATCACGACCGCCTCGACGCCGTCGTCGTCGAGCAGCTCGTCGAACTGCCGCGTCACGCGCGCCTGCGGGTAGCGCTGCGCGTACTCGTCGAGCCGCGCCTGGTCGGTGTCGCAGATCCAGGCGAGGTCGGCCAGCTCGGCGACGACGCGAACGACGTTCTTGCCCCACCCGCCGACGCCCGCGTGGGCGACGCGGGCTGTCAAAGCTTCCAGACCTTCTCGCTCGAGATGCCGGCGCGACCCGTCGCGTTGCGGAGGTCGACCACGAGCTGCGCGTCGTCGACGAGCCGTGCGTAGTCGATCCCGGAGTGCGCCGTCGCGATCACGACGGCGTCGTAGTCGGACGGTGCGAGCGGCACGGACTCGAGCGCCAGCCCGTTCGCGGCGAACGAGGGCACGTACGGATCGTGGTAGGCGACCGAGGCGCCCGCCGTCTGCAGCAGCTCGATCACCTTCACCGCGGGAGACTCCCGCCAGTCGGAGATGTCGGCCTTGTACGCGATTCCGAGCACGAGGACCCGCGAGCCCGCCAGCGACTTGTGAGCACCGTGGTTGAGGGCCTGGGAGACACGCGAGCGGCAGTAGTACGGCATGTTCTGGTTGACCTCGCCCGCGAGCTCGATGAACCGGGTGGAGAAGTCGTACTCCCGCGCCTTCCAGGTGAGGTAGAAGGGGTCGATCGGGATGCAGTGGCCGCCGAGGCCCGGGCCGGGCTGGAACGCGGCGAACCCGAAGGGCTTCGTTGCGGCGGCGTCGACGACCTCCCAGATGTCGATCTCCATCCGGTCGCAGAGCTGCGCCAGCTCGTTGACGAGCGCGATGTTGACCGAGCGATAGATGTTCTCGAGGAGCTTCGTCAGCTCGGCCGCCTCCGGGGACGAGACGCGATGCACCGTGTCGACGGCCGAGAGGTAGAGGGCGGCCGCGGCCTCGGTCGAGGCGTCGTCGATGCCGCCGACGACCTTGGGGACGGTCTTCGTCGTCCAGTCGACGCGGCCCGGGTCGACGCGCTCGGGCGAGAACGCCAGATGGAAGTCCCTGCCCGCCACGAGGCCCGACTCGCGCTCGAGGACGGGTTGCAGCTCGTCCCGCGTCGTCCCGGGGTAGGTCGTCGACTCGAGCACGACGAGCTGACCGGGCCGCAGGCGCCTGCCGATCTCGGCGCCGGCGTCGAGGACGATCGAGAGGTCGGGCTCGCGCTGTCTCGAAAGGGGGGTCGGGAGGGCGATGAGGATCGCGTCGACCTCCCGGAGGACGTCGTAGTCCGTGGTCGCGCCGAGACGGCGGCCGGAGACGAGCTCCGCGAGCGCCGCCGACGGGACGTCCTCGATGTAGCTGTCGCCGCTGCTGAGCCGCTCCACCCGCCGCGCGTCGACGTCGACGAGCACGACGCGGCGTCCGGCCTCGGCGAAGACCTGCGCCAGCGGGACGCCGACGTACCCCGCGCCGACGATCGCGACCTCGTACGGGGCGGTGGCGGGGACGGTGTCCGGAGCACTCGTCTCGGGCGTCGTCACAGCCGCGACATGCTACCGACGGCGGCGGTCTTGTAACAAAGTGTCACAAGCTGAGAAGCGCTCGCGCGATCCGCTCCGCGGCGCGCCCGTCGCCGTAGAGCGGCGGCGCATTCGCGGGGAACGCGGCGGCTCTGACGGCGGCCTGGATTGCCGCCGGGTCGTCGTCCACCAGCGTGTTCGCGCCGGCCTCGACGGTGTCCACCCACTCGGTCGACGGTCGCATCGTGACGCACGGGACGCGGTACCAGTACGCCTCCTTCTGCAGGCCGCCGGAGTCCGTCGCGATGACGCGGGCCTGCGAGGCCCCGGACGCGAACGCGAGGTAGCCCAGCGGCTCCCGAAGCTCGACGTTGGGGCCGAGCGCGATCGCGGCGTCGCGGAGCACCGACGCGGTCCGCGGGTGCGCCGGGAAGAAGACGGTGTGGTCGACCCGCGACAGGCCGTCGACGATCCGCCGCAGCCGCTCGGGGCGCACGTTCGCCTCACGGTGCACGGTGGCGATGACGTACGAGCCGGGCGGATGCGGAGGCGGGACGCGCTCGCGCGCGATCGGCGCGAAGCGCAGCGTCGCATCGGCCATCACGTCCCCGACGACGACCGCGTCACCGGCGACGCCCTCCGCAGCGAGCGTCTCGGCCGAGCGGTCGTCGGGGCAGAAGAGGACTACCGCGAGCCGGTCGACCTCGATTCGTGCGCGCTCCTCGGGCATCGAGAGGTCGCCGCTCCGGAGCCCGGCCTCGACGTGCGCGACGCGGATCCGCTCCGCCCGGGCCGCACGGGCGCCTGCGAGCGTCGAGTTGGTGTCGCCGAGGACGAGCACGAGGTCGGGCTGCTCGCGCGCGACGACCTCCCGGATCGGCTCCCGCAGGGCATCGACGTCCGCGGTCCGGAGATCGAGGCGGTAGGCGGGCTCCGGCAGGCCGAGCTCGTCGAAGAAGACCTGCGACAGCTCGTCGTCCCAGTGCTGGCCGGTATGGACGACCACCTCGTCGATCCCCTCGGCGCGCAGCGCCTCGGAGAGCGGCGCCGACTTGACGAATTGCGGCCTGTTGCCGACGACGGTGAGGACCTTCATCGCGCGCCAGCGTAGTGGCGTCCCGGCTGCCGAGCCCTCATTCTTGTCGCGTGACCCACCCGGAGCTCCCAGCGGAGCAGGCGTACGTCGACCATGCCTACGAGTGCCTCGACCGGATGCGCGAGGTCGTCGAGCGCGCGGCGGACGCGACCGACAGCGAGGTCGCGGCACTCGCGCTCGAGGCGTGGGCGGTTCGGCGCCTCAAGACGTTCGAGGACGCCGAGCGGGGCCTTTGCTTCGGACGGCTCGATCTCGACACGACGCCGCTGCCCCTCTACGTCGGCCGCCGCTGGGTTCACGACGAGGACAACGAGCTGCTCGTCGTCAACTGGCAGGCGCCGGCGGCGCGTCCCTTCTACGTCGCGACGCCGGCGGACCCGCACAACGTCACCCTTCGCCGGCGCTTCCGCACCGAGGGCCGTCGGCTCCTCGATCTCAGCGACGAGACGCTGGACGGCTCGGGCTCGATCGCGGGCGGGGACTTCCTGCTGGACGAGCTCGAGCGCAGCCGCGAGCCGCACATGCGCGACATCGTCGCGACGATCCAGGCCGACCAGTACCGGCTGATCACCCGCGACCCCGAGCCGCCGCTCGTCGTCCAGGGCGGCCCCGGCACGGGGAAGACCGCGGTCGGGCTCCATCGCGCCTCGTACCTCCTCTACGCGCACCGCGAGCGGCTCCGCCGCGTCCTCGTCGTCGGCCCGAACCCGACGTTCATGGAGTACGTCTCCCACGTGCTCCCGACGCTGGGCGAGGAGAACGTCGAGCAGCGCGCCGTGGGAGAGCTCGTCGACGGGATCGAGGTCACCGCGGCGGATCCACCGGCGACCGCGCGCCTGAAGGGCGACGTGCGCCTGGCGGAGGTGATCGCGAACGCGGCGGCCGAACGCTCCGCCGCGCACCCCGACGAGCTCGTCGCCCGCCTGGAAGGCGAGTACGTGCGCGTCCGGGAACGCGAGGTCGCGGAGCTGCTCGACGGCGCACGGCAGCAGCTCGGCCTCACGAAGCGGGCGCGGGAGCGGTTCCGCATGGACGTGCTCCGCCGGTTCTACGAGGACTACGGCGAGCGCCTGGGAGGGCTCGCGTGGCGCGACTTCGGCGAGCTCGAGCGCGCCCTGAGCGCGAAGGGCTTCATGGCGCGCTGGCTCGACCGAGTCTGGCCGACCGTGCCGCCGGACGCGCTCGTCCGCTCACTGCTCACGTCGCGGCCCGCGCTCGCGGCGGCCGCCGACGGCCTGCTCGACGCCGACGAGCTGGGGCTGCTTCGC
Organism: Actinomycetota bacterium; assembly: GCA_046732615.1. Classification (GTDB taxonomy): domain Bacteria; phylum Actinomycetota; class Thermoleophilia; order Gaiellales; family Gaiellaceae; genus Gaiella. The sequence continues at coordinate 13,364 of JBKPNM010000005.1, forward strand.
CGCTCGCGGGCCGGTTTCGGCTGGAGCGAGCACGATGTGCCGCTCCTCGACGAGGCGCGCGCCGTGCTCGACGAGCCGCCGCGCGCGTTCGGGCATGTGATCGTCGACGAGGCGCAGGACCTGACGCCGATGCAGCTTCGTATGGTCGCCCGGCGCGCTGCGCGCGCCTCCGTGACGATCCTCGGCGACATCGCACAGGCCACTGGACCGGTCGTCTACGACGGCTGGGAGGGCGTGCTGCGGCATCTTCCCGGCGAGGCCGAGGTCGCCGAGCTCCGCCACGCCTACCGCGTGCCCGCCGAGATCATGGAGCTGGCGCTGCCGCTCCTCGACCGCATCGCGCCTGACGTGGAGGCGCCGCTCGCCTTTCGCACCGGCGCCGCTCCCCCGCGCGTCGAGCACGTCGCCGAGCACGAGCTGGTCACGACGGCTCTGCAACGGGCGCTCGATCTCGCCCGCGACGACGGGCTGCTCGCCGTGATCCTCCCCGAGCGACTCGTGCCCCACGTCACCGCGCATTCGACGTACGACGACGGCATCCCGCTCCTCTCGCCGCGTCGCGCGAAGGGCCTCGAGTTCGACCACGTGGTCGTCGTCGAGCCGGCCCTGATCGCCGAGGGCGAGACGGGCATGCGCGCGCTCTACGTCGCCCTCACGCGCCCGACGCGCACATTGGTCGTCGTCCATTCCCGTCCGCTGCCGGAGCCACTTTCGCAGGGGGCGCGCTGACGAGGCCTGGGGCTCACGTCTCCTGCTGCATGGCGATACGGCGGGGCGTGCCCGACGCCAGCCCCTCGAGCGCGACGGCGGCTCCGAGGCCGCAGATCGTGATCACGATCGCCATGGGCACCGCCGTGCCCTCGCCACCGAGCCCGACGAGCGGCGCCATGAGCGCGCCGAACGTGTACTGACCGACCCCGAGGAGCGCCGCCGCCGTCCCGGCCATGTCGGGGTGGTCGACGAGTGCGAGCGCAAGCGCGTTCGCCTGGATGAAGCTCCAGCTGAGCATCAGGAGCATGAACGGGACCATCACCGCCGCGAGACCGAGCTCGGGCAGCGACACGATCGCGAGGAGCGCCAGGCCGGCGGCGACCATCGTCGCGACGCCGACCCGCAGCAGGCCACGCGGCGAGCGCGTCGCGAGGAGGTGCGCGTTGACCTGCGCCCCGGCCACCAGGAAGAGCGCGTTGACCGCAAAGAGCACCCCGTACAGCTGCGGCGACGCGCCGTAGACCTCCTGGAGGACGAATGACGAGCCCGCGATGTACGCGAGCATCGCGCCTCCGCCGAGCCCGACGACGAGGACGAAGCCGACGAGGCGGCGATCTCGTAGCAGCACGGCGAAGGCCGACGCCGTTGCCCGAAGCCCGCCCCCGCGGCGTCGCTCGCGCGGGAGCGTCTCGGGGAGAAAACGCGCGCTGACCGCGGTCAGGGCGAGGCCGAAGACCGACAATGTCACGAAGACGCCGCGCCAGGAAGTGAACCGCAGGAGCTGGCCGCCGACGATCGGGGCGACGATCGGTGCGAGTCCGATCAGCAGCATCAGCCGCGAGAGGTAACGCGCGCCCGCGGCGCCGACGTAGAGGTCGCGAACGACGGCCCGTCCGATCGAGACGCCGACCGCAGCCGTCGCTCCCTGCACGAGACGTAATGCCGCCAGCGTCCAGAGGCTCGGCGCGAGGCTACACGCGAACGTCGTCAACGTGAAGACGGCCATCCCGACGACCAGCGGGCGCCGTCGCCCGTGGACGTCGCTCGTCGTGCCGCCGAGCAACTGCCCGAGCGAGAGTCCGATCACGTACGTGGTGATGGTCAGCTGCGCCGCCGACGGGCTCGCGCCGAAGTCGTCCGCGAGCTCGGGAAGCGCGGGAAGGTAGACGTCCATCGCGGCGGGCCCGATCGCCGTCACGGCTCCGAGCACCAGGAACAGGCGCACCCCCGAGTCGCGGACGGTGCTCAGCGTCGCGCGCTCACGTCCGCGGGACGGCGTCGGGCCGCCGCCGCCCTCCGCCGCACGGCGTCGCGACGATCACCGAAGCAGTGTACGAATCGAGCGGCTGTTGCTCGCGGCTCGAGACTGTGTCATGATCGCTACAAGGCAACCGGGGGGTTGCTTGCGGCAGCGGTGGGGACGGGGGGTTCATGCGGCATCGGCGGGTCAGCCGTCGCGAGGTTCGGTATTCGACCCTCGCCACGGTAATAGCGATCCTGGCGCTCGCTGCGCCGGGGGCCGTCCTCGCGGACGACATCGACACTCCAGCGGGCCATCATGCCGAGGACGCCGTTGTCCACGACGCCGCGACCGAAGCGCGGCTCAACAGCGAGACACGGATACGGTCAGCCCGCGCGTCGCAGGCAACAGCCACTGCCGTCGTGGCCGATCCCGGGCAGGTCGGGCAGTGGGGCCCGGCAGTCGACTGGCCCGTCGTCGGGATCCACGTCGCTCTCCTTCCCAACGGCAAAGTGCTCGCGTGGGACTCTGTCGGCGATGCGGCGACGGAGACGTTTCCCGTGCACGACTTCACACGCGCCACCGTGTACGACCCGATCACGGGGTCACAGACACCCGCGACGGTCGACACGGGCTTCAACATCTTCTGCGCTGGTTTCGCCCACCTGTTCGACGGGGCGTTGTTCATCGCCGGCGGCAACAAGAACGCCCAGCTCCAGGGGATCATCCAGACGCATCTGTTCTACCCCGCGAACAACGACTGGAGCCTCGGGCCGAACATGGCGGCAGGGCGCTGGTATCCATCGGTCACGCCGCTGACGAACGGCGAGATGCTGATCACGGAGGGCGGTCCCGACATCCCGGAGGTGCGCACGACCCAGGGAACCTTGCGAAGCCTGGGCACGGCCTCGCTCAACCTTCCGCTCTACCCCTGGTTGGACGTCGCACCCGACGGTCGCGTCTTCTACTCGGGGCCCGATCAGACCTTGCGTGCGCTCGACACCACCGGCGGCGGCGCCTGGCAGACGTTCGGCCAGCGCGACGCGATCAACCGCAGTTACGGCAGCCACGCCGTCTTCGACGTCGGCAAGACACTCGTGGCCGGCGGCGGCAATTCGACCACCAGCGCGCTCGTCATCGACACGAACGGGGCCACTCCTCGCGTGTCCTCGACGTCGCCGATGGCCTTCGGCCGTCGCCAGCACAACCTGACCCTGCTCGCCGATGGAAGCGTCCTGGCCACAGGCGGCAACTCGACCGGCGCGTCGCTGATCGACATGAACGGCGGTGTCTACAACGCGGAGCGGTGGGACCCGGCGACCGGTCAATGGACGACACTGGCGGCGCAAGTCGTGACGCGGCAGTACCACTCGACCGCCCTGCTGCTTCCCGACGGTCGCGTGCTCTCGTCGGGTGGCGGCATCTGCGGGACCTGCGACCAGGTCGGCTATCTGGCGAAGAACGCCGAGATCTTCACACCGCCGTACCTCTTCGAGAAGGACGGCTCGGGCGCGCTCGCGCCGCGTCCGGAGATCACCGGGGCGCCCGGCACGGTGAGCCACGGCGCGTCGTTCGAGATCACCACGCCGAACGCGGCATCGATCCGGAAGGTCGGGATGATGAGGCTCGGGTCCCAGACGCACTCGGTGGAGATGGAGCAGCACTATCTGCCGCTTTCCTTCACCGTGGGGACCGGCACGCTGACGGCGACCGTCCCCGCGAACATGAACACGGCCGTCCCGGGGGTCTACATGCTCTTCATCGTCGATTCCGCCGGCGTGCCGTCGGTGGCGCGCATGGTCCAGCTCGACTCCGCGGAGCCGCCACCACCCCCGCCACCCCCACCGCCGGCGCCGAGTGCAGACCTCATGCTCACGAAGGGCGGCACGCGGAGCAACTCGACGGTGGTGTGGACGCTCGAAGCCCGCAACGCCGGGCCGGGCTCGGCGCAGAGCGTCGTCGTGACGGACACGCTGCCGTCTCGTCTGACGTACACCTCCGCCCCCGGCTGCACCTATGCGAATGCGACCCGCATCGTTCGCTGCGAACTCGCCTCGCTCGCCTCCGGCTCGACCGCAACCTTCACGATCACGACATCCGTCGGCGGGAAGGGCAGCGGTTGGATCACGAACACGGCGCAGGTGACGAGCTCGACGCCCGACTCGAGCACGACCAACAACACCGCGAGCGCCCGAGTCAAGTAAGCGAGTCGAAAGCGGGCGAGCTCGAGCGAACTCCGCGTCGAGCCCGCGATTCGAGCCTTCGACCGTATACCCGTCCAGTCGGAAAGGCCGACAGCAAAGGGAAGGAGCGACCATGTCGTATGCCGACGGATCGTGGTGGCGGTGCGCGAGGACAGGCTCGCCGACTACAAGCGCGTCGCGCGGAAGGCAGGGAAGGTCTGGAAGGAGCACGGAGCGCTCTGCTATGTCGAGTGCGTCGGCGACGACGTGCCGACGGGCAAGCAGACCTCGTTCACCCGCGCCGTGAAGCTCAAGGACGGCGAGGTCGTCGTCTCCTGGATCAGCTATCGCTCACGGCGGCACCGAGACGCCGTGGTCAAAGAAGGTCCTCGCCGACCGCCGGAGCGAGGCGGACATGGGCAAGCTGCCGTACGACGCCGGACGCACGATCTACGGCGGATGCCCGCAAATGTGGCCTCCGGAGCCAAAGCCGGAGGCGCACTGTGCGCGCAGTTTGTCAGCCGAGCTGTTCGATCATCTCGATCAGTTCGTCGGTTCGATAGCCCTGCTGGCGGGCGAAGTCGACGAGGGCTCTTGCTCGTTGAACGACGGCGCCGCGTTCGGGTGTGCCTGAGACCGAGATGCCGCGCCCGCGGCGGAACTCGAGCAACCCCTCGTCGCGGAGCAGTCGGAGCGACCGGAGCACGGTGTTGGTGTTGACGCCGAGCACGGCGGCGAGGTCCTTCGCGGGTGGGAGACGATCGCCGGGTTTCGCCTCGCCGTCGGCGATCGCGCGGCGGATCTCGGCGGCGACCTGCTCGAAGAGATCAGTCGGGTCTCGCTTGTCGATCCGTCGCAACATGGTGCTAGTAACTGTAGCGTAATCGCGCTAGGCTGGAGCGGTGAGCGTCACCGCCCCACCCCGTCCCCCCGATCAGCGCGACCCGGTCAGCCGCGAGGAGCTGGAGGCGCTGGTCGTGGCGCTGATCGAGGAGGCGCGGCAGCGCGCCCGGCGCCGGCGGCGGATCTACGCGGCGGTGGTGGCCGGCATCGCGCTGGTTGCTGTCTCGGTCGCGACCGCGGTCGAGCGCGCGACAGATCCGCAGACCGCGTCTCCTGCGCTTGCGGCACGCTCAGGCGCCAGCGGGAGGCCGAGCTCAAAGATCGCGTTCGTGGTGCCGACGTCGGCCGGCTTCGGGCGGCCGGCTTCGTGGGAGCTCTACGTCATGAACCCCGACGGGAGTGGGAGGCGGAGGCTGGCACGACACGTCTGGATACGCAACTTCGGTGAATCCCCCCTCGCCTGGTCACCCGACCGGCGCAAGCTCCTCTTCTCGGCACACGTATCTCGCAGCGCGGCACCCTGTGCCAGTTACTGCGGGAAGGAGATCTTCGTGATCGACGCCGACGGCAGCGGGCTGCGGCGGCTGACGCGCAACGCTGTGCCCGATTGGGACCCGGCCTGGGCTCCGGACGGTCAGAAGATCGCCTGGTTGAGCCGGGGCCACGACGGCGCGGGGGCGGACGTCTTCGTCGCGAACGCCGACGGCAGCGATCAGCAAGACCTGACGCCCACGCCGGGCAGCCGGGGTGAGCCGCGCTGGTCGCCCGACGGGCGGGCGATCCTGTTCACGCACGACAGCGACGTCTACGCGATGAACGCGGATGGGAGCGGGCAGCGGAAACTGACGCGCACGCGGGAGGCCGGCGAATTCGGCCCCGCCTGGTCGCCCGATGGGCAACAGATCGCGTTCACCCGGCTAGGTCCGCAGGGGGAGGTCAGGATCGTCGTCATGAACGCGGACGGGAGCGCGAAGCATGCCGTAACGCCCACGCTCGCGCACCCCGGCGACAGAGCGCCCACCGCGCTCTGGTCGCCTGACGGACAGAGGATCGCGTTTTGGGACGACTTCGCCATCTACGTCGTCGACGCCGACGGAAGCGGACTGCGTCGTCTCACGCGGAACGCGTTCGAAGGTCCGAGTTGGTCGCCCGACGGGCGGAAACTCCTCTTCCTCCGCGCCCGTCAGCAGAAGAGCCGGCCCCACTGGCAGGGGGGAGACCTCTGGGTGATGAACGCCGACGGGACCGAGCAGCGGAACCTCACCCCCCGCACCCCGACGGCCGAGGATGGCGATGCGGCCACGTGGGCGCCCTAGCAAGGCAATTCGCCCGGCTCCAACGTGGTCTTCCGGAAAGGCAGGTGGTAACGATGCGCCGTCTGATCCCTGGCGCTGTGCTCGTAGCACTCATCGTGGGCGCGGCGGCTCTCGGCTTCGCCGCAGGAGGAGACGCGACTTCGACGCAGCTCGTTCCATGTCCGTACATGTGCCATGTGAACGCCAATGGCACACGCGACATCGAACTTCACTGGGGAGATCATCTGGCCGGCGACAAAGTCGAGGTTTCCTGCGGCTACGTGCTGGGCGCTCACCAGCAGCATCCCAATCTCGGCTGCTTCGGGCCAGGGACGAAAAGTCACGACCCGGTTATCGGGGTTAGCTGGACGCGGGGAGCGGTGACGATCCGTCGCTGCTGGAACGACTGCGCCGAGTCGAAGGTTCTTCTTACGGCCAGGAGGTAGCCGAAGTCTCGTCCACCGCCATCGCATGGGACGGCCGTATTCGGGGCCGGCGACGACCCGAATGTCATCGCCGCCATCATCTGCGGATTGAGGTAGCCGGTCTTCGTCCCGCCGGGGAGCACGACTGCCACGAAGATGCACGTACGAGCACCTGTACGCCCGCCGGCGATGGAGCATTTCGACGACTGCCAACCCGCACGAAACGATGGGCCGTGAAGGATTCGAACCTTCGACCTTGGGATTAAGAGTCCCCTGCTCTACCAGCTGAGCTAACGGCCCGCGAGCGAGCAAGGATAGCGCCGGCCCGCGGAGCTCCGGGCGCGGAGGCCGAACGCCGAAGGCGATTTCGGGCCGTTGGGCACGGCGAGCGGAGGTGGAACGGGTCGTCTCAGAGCACGGGCGGCCAGGGGAACGCCACCACCGCTCCCTCGCCGCCGACGAAGAGCATCCCCGCCTCGCCGAACGCGAGCGCGTGACCCGGGAACGGGGCCGTGGGCCGCCAATCGGTGACGAACCCCGTCGCGAGGTCGAACGCGCCGACGTCGCGGCGCCCTCCCCCGAGCTTCTCGAAGTCGCCCGCGGCGACGAGGTGCGTTCCCCCAGGCGCCACGACCAGCGCCCGGACGACGTCGTCCGGCGCGGGGTCCCAGCGCGTTGCGGCGCCGTCGGCCGCGTCGAGCGCGGCCAGGTGCTTCCGGGACCGTCCGCCGATCGCAGTGAACGATCCCGCGACGTAGACCGTCTCGCCGACGATCGCGAGCGTCTCGACGTTTCCGTTCGACGTCGCGTCCCAGCCGGCGACTGCCCCGGTGGAGAGCTCGACGGCGGCGACCGCCCGGCGCGGCTCGCCGCCGATCGACGTGAACTGGCCGCCGACCCAGAGCTGGTCACCGACGCACGCGACCGTGCGGACGACCGCGCTCGCACCGGAGTTCCACGGCAGGAGCGACCCGTCTGATGCCTGGAGGGCCGCGAGCCGTCGTCGCGCCTTGCCCTCGATGGTCGTGAACGCGCCGCCGAGGTAGACGGTCTGCGCGTCCGCGCAGGGGCTGATGGTCCAGACGCCTGAGTTGACGGTCGGCCCCCACGGAGCCGTGACGCCGCCGGCGAGGTCGATCGTCGCAAGGCTCCTCTGCGTCCGGCTCTCCCCGAGCGAGAACCGCCCGCCGACGTACACGCGGCCGTGCGCAGGATCGGCTGCGAGCGCCCGCACCGTGCCGCGGAGCTCCGGCCGCCAGCCGGTCACTGCGGACCCGTCTCCGGTGAGTGCCGCGAGCCCGTCTCGGCGGAAGGCTCCGACCGAAGAGACCTCGCCGCCCACGACGACGGCCCCCTGGCCTGCCCGCTCGACGACGTCGACCGTCCCGACGACCGGGTAGTCCCACTCCGTCGCCTTGCCCGTTCGTGTGTCGATCGCCGCGAGGTTGGCCCGCTCGAGGTCCCCGACCGTCCCGAAGTCGCCGCCGGCGTAAACCACGTGCGCTCGCGGGTCGAGCGCGATTGCGTGCACCGCGCCGCCGACCCCGGGATCCCAGAGGGTCGCAACCCCGAGCCGAGCGTCCACCGCCGCGAGGCCCCGGCGCGACTTGCCGCCGATCGAGGCGAACTCGCCGGCGAGGTATATGGG
>JBKPNM010000006.1:0-5162 GCA_046732615.1 Actinomycetota bacterium
CGCGGGCGACCGGCCCGAAGATGCGCGTTCCGCGCGGGTTCAGCTGGTTGTCGATGATGACGGCGGCGTTCTCGTCGAAGCCGATCAGCGTGCCGTCACCTCTGCCGTAGGGCTTCTTCGTCCGGACGACGACCGCCTTCACGACCTCGCCCTTCTTGACCGTGCCCTGCGGCGTTGCGGCCTTCACTGTAGCGACGATGATGTCGCCGACGCGGGCGTAGCGCCGGTGCGAGCCGCCGACGACCCGGATGCACAGCAGCTCGCGCGCCCCCGTGTTGTCGGCGACCTTGAGGCGGGATTCCTGCTGGATCACTTCGCGGCCTCCACGACCTCCGCCAGGCGCCAGCGCTTCGTCTTCGACAGCGGGCGCGTCTCGACGATGCGCACGACGTCGCCGACCTTTGCCTGGCTCGTCTCGTCGTGGGCGTGGAACTTCGTGCTCCGGCGGACGACCTTCTTGTACCTGGGATGCGCCTTCACGACGTCGACGCGGACGACGATCGTCTTCTCCATCGCGTCGGAGACGACGGTGCCCTGTCGCTCCTGGCGCCGGCCGCGCTCGTGCGCGGGCTTCTCGAGCCGCACGATCGGCTTGCGCTCCGTCGAGGGGACGCGCTTCGGCCGCGTCCGCTTCGGTCGCTCGGAGCGCGGCAACCGCTTCTTCTTCGGCTTGGGGCCTGACTGGGGTGCCGGCGCAGCGTCCTCGACGGCGGGCGCCTCGGGCGCGCGGGCAGGAGCGTCCGCGACCGCCTCGTCGCCGGCCTCGGCCACGGGCTCCTCGGCTTCCGCCACGGGGTCCTCCGCGGCCGGCTCCTCCGCGGCCGGCTCCTTCGCCTCGGCAGGCGCCTCCGCGACCGCCTCGTCGGCGGCCTCGGCCACGGTCTCGTCAGCCGGCGGCTCCGCGGCGGGGGTCTCGGTCTCGTCGGTCTCGTTCAGTTTCTCGTCAGCCATCTGTTCCTCACACCTTCTGGGCGGACCGCTCGTTCTGGATCGTCAGGATGCGGGCGATCTCGCGCCTCGCATGGCGCAACCGGGAGCTCGAGTCGAGCGCGCCGGTCGCGGCCTGGAAGCGAATCTTGAAGAGCTCCTGCCGGCTCTCGCCGAGCTTCTCCGCCAGCTCCTCGTCCGTCAGCGCTCTCAGGTCATCGGGTTTCAAAGAGATCGGCCTCCCGCTTCACGAACCGGGTCTTGACGGGCAGCTTCTGGGCGGCGAGGCGAAGCGCCTCGCGCGCGAGCGGCTCCGAGACGCCGGACAGCTCGAACATCACGCGCCCGGGCTTGACGACCGCGACCCAGCCCTCCGGCGAGCCCTTCCCCGACCCCATCCGCGTCTCGGCGGGCTTCTTCGTGAAGGGCTTGTCGGGGAACAGGTTGATCCAGACCTTGCCGCCGCGGCGGATCTTCCGCGTCATCGCGATCCGGGCGGCCTCGATCTGGCGGTTGGTGACCCAGCCGGTCTCGAGCGACTTGATGCCGAAGTCCCCGTACTGCACGTCGAGCTGGCCCTTCGCCGTGCCCGCGCGGCGCCCGCGGAACTGCTTGCGGTGCTTCGTCTTGCGCGGCATCAGCATCAGGCGTCACCTCCCTGCGTCTTCGGCGCACTCTCTGGCTTCGTCTCCGGGGTCGTCTCGGGCGGGCTCTCGACGGCCGGGGTCTCCGCAGCCTGGTCGGCGGGAGGCGCCTGCGTCTCGGGGGACGGACCCGCGCCGGCGCCGCGCTCGCGATCACGCGGCGGGCGGCCGCCCTGGCCACCGCGTCCGCGCCCGCCCGGGCGCCGTCGCTTCTGCACGAGCCCGAGGCCCTCGCGATCCTGGCCGCGACCACGGCCGCTCTCGCGCGAGGCACCGAGCCCCTCGGTGTTCGACCCGCGGCGACGCCGCGAGCCGTCGGCCTCGGAGATGCGCTCGCGGCCGAGCGCGCCCTCGTAGCCCTCCGGCATGATCTCGCCCTTGTTGACCCAGACCTTGACGCCGATCCGGCCGTACGTCGTCTTCGCCTCGGCGAAGCCGTAGTCGATGTCTGCGCGGATCGTGTGCAGCGGCACGCGACCCTCCGTGTAGCGCTCGCTCCGGCTCATCTCGCCGCCGCCGAGCCGGCCGCCGCACTGGATCTTGATTCCCTGCGCGCCAGAGCGCATCGCCGAGGCGAGCGAGCGCTTCATCGCGCGGCGGAACGAGACGCGGTTCTGCAGCTGTTCCGCGATCGACTGAGCGACGAGCTGCGCGTCGAGCTCGGGGCGCTTGATCTCGTTGATGTTGATGTGGACGGACTTGCCGGTGATCGCGTGCAGCTCCTTGCGGAGCGCGTCGACCTCGACGCCGGACTTGCCGATCACGATGCCCGGCCGCGCCGTGTAGATGTCGACCGTGATTCGCTGCTTGTCCTTGCGGATCAGGATGTCCGACAGCCCGGCATGCGACAGCTTGCCGTTGATGTGGTCGCGGATCCGGATGTCCTCGAGGACGTAGTCGGCGATCTCCTTCTTGCCGGTCCACCAGTTCGACTTCCAGTCGTGGATGACGCCGACACGAAGGCCGCCGGGATGCACTTTCTGGCCCATCAGGCAACGGCCTCCTTCTTCTTCGCCGGCGAGCGGCGCTTCGGCTTCTCCTCGGCGGGCGGCTCCTCGGCAGCGGGGCTCTCCGGTGCCGGCGCCTGCTCCGCCGCGGGCTTTGCGGGCTTCTGGGGGCGCGGTCGGCCGCTCTGCGGGCTCTCCGCGACGACGATCGTGATGTGGCACGTGCGCTTGTTGATCCGGTTGACGCGGCCGCGCGCGCGGGCGCGCCAGCGCTTCAGCGTCGGGCCTTCGTCGGCGTACGCCTCGAGCACCACCAGCTCGTCGCCGTCGAGGCCGTGGGCGGACTCCGCGTTCGCGACGGCCGCAGCGAGGACGCGGTCGATCTCGCGCGCGGCTGCGCGGGGCGTGAAGGCGAGCACCGTGCGCGCCTCGGGCACCGTCCGGCCGCGGACGAGGTCGAGCACCAGCCGAGCCTTGCGGGCGGACATGCGGACCCACTTCGCCTGGGCGCGAACCTGGGTGCGGTCGGGTGTCGTGGTGGTCGCCATCTAGCGCTTCTTGACCTGTGCCTGCCGGTCGCCCGCGTGGCTGCGGAACGTCCGGGTCGGGGCGAACTCGCCGAGCTTGTGCCCGACCATCTGCTCCGAGACGAAGACCGGCACGTGCTTGCGCCCGTCGTGCACGGCGATCGTGTGACCGACCATCTCGGGGAAGATCGTCGAGGTACGCGACCAGGTGCGGATCATCCGCTTCTCGCCGGCGGCGTTCATCGCCTCGACCCGGGCGAGGAGCCGCTCCTCGACGAAAGGCCCCTTCTTCGAGGATCTACTCATTTAGCGACGCTCCTTGCCGCGGCGCCGGCCGCGGACGATCAGCTTGTCGGATTCCTTGTGCTTGCGACGGGTGCGCTTCCCGATCGTCGGGACGCCCCACGGGGTGACCGGGTGATGCCCCTTCGACTTCCCCTCGCCGCCGCCATGCGGGTGGTCGACCGGGTTCATCGCGGTCCCGCGCACGGACGGGCGCTTGCCGAGCCAGCGGCTGCGCCCTGCCTTCCCGCTCGACTGGTTCGAGTGGTCGGTGTTCCCGACCTGCCCGACGGTCGCGCGGCACGCGAGGAGCACGCGGCGCATCTCGCCCGACGGGAGGCGGAGGACGCCGTACGGCGCGTCCTTCGCGACGAGCTGGATGCCGGAGCCCGCGGAGCGTGCGAGCTTCGCGCCCTGGCCGGGCCGGAGCTCGACGGCGTGGACGACGGTGCCGGTCGGGATGTCGCCCAGCGGGAGCGCGTTGCCGGGCTTGATGTCGGAGCCCGGGCCGGCCTGAACCGTCGCGCCGACACGCAGGCCGAGCGGGGCCAGGATGTACGCCTTCGCGCCGTCGGCGTAGTGGAGCAGCGCGATTCGCGCCGACCGGTTCGGGTCGTACTCGATCGAGGCGACCTTCGCCGGCACCCCGTCCTTCGTCCGCTTGAAGTCGATCTTGCGGTAGCGGCGCTTGTGGCCGCCGCCCTGGTGACGCGTCGTGATGCGGCCGTTCGAGTTTCGGCCGCCGGACTTCTTGAGCGGCTCGAGCAGCGACTTCTCGGGCGTCGAGCGCGTGATCTCCTCGAACGACGACGTCGCCATCTGGCGGCGGCCGGCGCTCGTCGGCTTGTACTTCTTGACTGCCATCAGCGTTAGACCTGTGCCCCTTCGAAGATCTCGATCGTCTCGCCCTCGCGAACCTGGACGATCGCCTTCTTCCAGCCGGGACGCGTGCCCTTGAAGAGGCCGCGCCGCTTCGGCTTCGCCTGCACCTGCACGATGTTGATCCGCTCGACGTGGACGTCGAAGAGCTGCTCCACCGCCTGGCGCACCTGTGTCTTGTGCGCATCGGGGTGCACCTTGAACGTGTACCGCCGCTCGGCGATGCCCGCGTAGCTCTTCTCGGAGACGACGGGGGCCAACACGACCTGCTCGTTCGTGAGACCGCTCACGCCGACGCCTCCTTCCCGGCCTTGGCCTCGACCAACGGGAGCGCGGTCTCGGTGACCACGACTGCGCGCGCCCACGCGACGGCGGCGACCTCGAGCTCGGCCGGGACTGTGACGAGCACGCGCCCGAGGTTGCGGAACGATTTCACGACCGCCTCCTCGTCCTCGTGCGCCACGATCAGCACCGGAGCGTCTTTCCCCCAGCCCTCGAGCACGCCCTTCGCCTGCTTCGTCGAGGGCGCCTCGAAGGACGCGCCGTCGAGCACGGCCAGCGTGCCGTTCGCGGCATGGTTCGAGAGCGCGCCGCGGAGCGCGGCACGGCGTGCCTTGCGGTTCACCTTCACGTCGAAGCTGCGCATCCCGGGTGGGAACGCCATGCCGCCGCCCGTGAACTGGGGCGCGCGGGTCGTGCCGGCGCGCGCGCGCCCGGTGCCCTTCTGGCGCCACGGCTTCGCGCGGCCGCCGCGGACGAGACCGCGGCTCTTGACCGACTTCGTGCCTGCGCGCGCAGCGGCGAACTCCGCGCGCACGGTCTCGTGGACGAGGTGCGGCTTGACGTCGGCCTCGAAGACCGCCGCATCGAGTGCGACGTCCTTCGCCGTGCCGCCGAGCGCGTCTGCCTTGACCGCCATCAGCTCTCGACTCCCCGGATCTCGACCAGCCCGCTCC
>JBKPNM010000007.1:0-42566 GCA_046732615.1 Actinomycetota bacterium
GAGCTGAACGGCGAGCTGCTCGTCGCCGCCGCCCTGCTGCTCGCTGCGGCCGCGGGGGGCAGCCTCCTGCTGGGGATCGCGGTGCGCAACTCGGCGAGGCACGCATGAGGGCGACCCGCGTGATCACGCTCGTCGTCGTGCTCGGCGCGGTGGTCGCCGCGCTTCCCGGCTCGGCGGCGGCGCTCGACCCGCCGGCCGCCAGCTGCAACGGCGGCGGCTGCGGCGGCTGGTTCAAGTCCAATGTGACGGTCACGTGGTCGTACAACAGCGCGGGCGCAACCGGTGCATCCGGCTGTGGATCCTCCGCGGTGTCCGACGACACAGACGGTGCCACGTTCACCTGCACGGTCAACTACGGCGGGTCGTTCGTCGGCAGCAGCGTCACAGTGCGCAAGGACTCGTCGCCGCCCAGCGTCAGCGTCAGCGTGTCGCGAGATCCCGACAGCGAGGGTTGGTACACGCAGCCTGTGGACATCGGTTTCGGCGGCGGCGACGGCGCCTCCGGGCTCGCAGGCTGTTCGGGAAGCAGGACGTACAATGGCCCGGACGGAGGCGCGGTGACGCTCTCGGGTACGTGTACGGACAATGCAGGTAACTCGGCGTCGGGCTCGATTACGTTCAAGTACGACAGCACTCCGCCGAGCGTCACCGCGGCACTCTCGCGCGCGCCCGACTTGAACGGGTGGTACAACCATCCGGTCGACGTGGCCTTCAAGGGCACCGATGCCGGCTCTGGGGTGAAGGAGTGCTCTCCCACCGTCACGTACAAGGGCCCCGACGCGAGCCCGGCCAAGCTCGTCGGCCAGTGTCGCGACGCCGCGGGCCATCTGAGCGCCCCGACGACGGTCGAGCTCCGCTACGACGCGACGCCGCCCGCGCGCCCCAATGTCGCGTGGGTGCACCGTGGGAACTCCATCTCGCTCTTGTGGACGATGACGAAGGACGCCGCGCAGGCGAAAGTGCTCCGGGCGCCGGGCCTGAAGGGGAAGAAGTCGGGCGTCGTGTACGCGGGCAAGAAGCGCAAGTTCGTCGACCGGAAGATCCGCTCGGGAACCCGCTACTGGTACGAGGTGACGCTCGTCGACCAGGCGGGCAACGAGGCGTCGAAGACGATCGGGCTCAGACCGGCGGCAGGGATCTACGCACCGGCCGACGGCGCGATCGTCGGGAAGGCGCCGCTCGTCCAGTGGTCGCCGGTCGTGAAGGCTCGCTTCTACAACCTGCAGCTCTGGCGCGGAAACCTCAAGCTGCTGACCACGTGGGTGACGCACCCGAGGCTGGCACTGAAGCAGCGCTGGTCGTTCAAGGGGCAGCGGCACGCCTTGGCGAACGGGCAGTACCGCGTGTACGTCTGGCCCGCGTTCGGCACGCGGCGCGATCCGCGCTACGGCAGGCTGCTCGGCCATGCCTCGTTCGTCGTCAAGCTGCAGTGACGGCCGCCCCCCGGCAGCCGGCCGAGCAAGCCGGGTGTGGGCGAATCGGCACAGAGCCGCCACAAAGGACATCTGGTCGCGGGGCGCGCGGTTCTCTAGCGTCGTCGGCCATGAGCACGAACGCCGTCCTGCTGGCCGAGCGTGAGGCCGGCTCGCGCGAGTACCTCGAGCGGCAGCTGCGCGACGACGGCTTCACGGTGTTCGAGGCCGGGTGGACCGCGCAGGCGCTCGACCTCGCCGAGCGGCTCTCGCCCGATGTCGTGATCGCGGGCGAGACGGAGCTCTGCCGGCGCCTCCGCGCGGGGGAGCCCGGGCGCACATGGAATCGCAACGTTCCGGTGATCGTCCTGACCGAGCCGGGCGCGGATCCCGTGACGCGCGTGCGGGCGTTCGAGAGCGGCGCCGACGACGTCGTGCCGCGCGACGTCTACCTCGAGCTCCTCGCGCGGGTGCGCGCCCTGCTGCGCCGCGCGCTGGTCGGGCAGGCGGACCTTGTCGAGGCGGGCCCGCTCGTCGTCGACCACCGGGCGCGTCAGGTGCGCGTGGGAGACCGGCCGGTGCGGCTCTCCGGCCGCGAGTTCGAGCTCGCGGCGAAGCTGGCGAGCGACCCCACGCGCGTGTTCACGAAGACCGAGCTGCTGCGCGACGTCTGGGGGATCCGCACGAACGGGATCAGGACCCGCACCGTCGACTCCCATGCGTCGCGACTCCGCCGGAAGCTCGAGGCGGCAGGCGCCGGCGACGTCGTCGTCAACGACTGGGGGGTGGGGTACAGGCTGCTGTCCTGATCACAGGATCGCGCCCTCGAGTCGCAGCAGCTGCTCCTTCCGCGCGAGCCCGCCGCCGTAGCCGACGAGCGAGCCGGAGGAGCCGACGATTCGGTGGCAGGGGAGCACGATCGGGATCGGGTTCCGGTTCATGACCATCCCGACCGCCCGGGAGGCGCGGGCGTTCCCCGACCGGGTCGCAAGCTCCGCGTAGGTCTCGGTGTGCCCGTACGGGACCTTCGCGAGCTCCCCGAGGACGCGGAGCGTGAACTCGGTGAGACCGCGGAGGTCGAGCTCGAGGTCGAACGTCGTCCGCCGTCCGGCGAAGTAGTCGTCGAGCTCCCGCCGCGCCGTGTCGAGCGCGCGAGGAGCGCGAAGGACACGCGGTCCCGCGAGGCGCGCGAGGGTCTCCACCTCCCGCTCGGGCTCCGGGTCGAACGAGATCCGAGCGAGCCCCCGGTCGGTGACAGCGGCGAGCAGCGGGCCGAGCTCGCTGTCGATCACGTCGTAGGCAGCGTCGAGGAGCCCGGCGCGGGCGGCCGTCTCGCGAAAGCGCGTGTCGAGGTCGGTGGGAACCGTCATGTGATCCTCCTTCGGAGACGGCGGACGCCCGACGACGCCGCTTGACGTGCAGCGTCCTCGGTCGAGCCCAGGGCCGCCGCGATCTGGTCGTAGTCGAGGTCGTAGCCGTAGCGCAGCACCACGGCCGCGCGTTCTTTTCGTGGGAGGGTGTCCGTGAGGAAGGCGAGCTCCTCGTACGCCGGCCGGCCGTCGAGGTGCGGAACGTCGGGGAGCTCGTCCGTCGGCTCGCCGGCCCGCCGGTGCGTGTCGATCGCGACGCGCGTCGCGATCGTGAGCACCCACGAGCGTAGGTGCTCACCGTGGCGGAGCCGGTCGTACGCGCGGAGCGCGCGCAGGAAGGTCTCCTGGAACGCGTCGTCCGCGCGCTGCCGGCCCAGGCGGCGTCGGAGGAGTCGCAGCACATCGCCCGCGTGCTCGGCGTAGAACGTCTCGAAGGGCGGCACCGATGCCATGCTCGTCATCATCGTGTGAAACGCAGGACCGCCGCCGTGCGTGAGATCGGGTCCGAGTGCGTCCCAGGGGCGCGATTTCTGCTCGGCGGAGTCGCGCTCGCGAGCAACTGTGCAGACTTGCGGCATGCGCGCCGCCGTCGTCGGGCATGTGGAGTGGATCCGCTTCGCGCGCGTCGATCGCGTGCCCGCGGCCGGTGAGATCGCGCACGCGTTCGAGGACTGGGAGCAGGCCGGCGGCGGGGGCGGCGTGGCCGCCGTGCAGCTCGCGCTCCTCGCCGACGAAGCGCACCTCTTCACGGCGCTCGGGCACGACGAGCTCGGGGAGCGCTCGCGCGAGGAGCTCGAGTCGCGCGGCGTGATCGTCCACGCCTCCGTCGCCGAGCGTCCGCAGCGCTGGGCGTTCACGCAGGTGGACGACCGTCACGAGCGCACCATCACGACCGTGGGCCACAAGCTCCGTCCACGCGGCCACGACGATGCGCTCCCCTGGCACGAGCTCGTGTCGATGGACGCCGTCTTCTTCGTCGCAGGCGACGTCGACGCGCTCGTCCACGCGCGCCGGGCGAAGGTCCTGACGGCCACGGCGCGCGAGCTGGAGGTGCTTCGACGAGGCGGTGTCGAGCTCGATGCGCTGATCGGGAGCGGGGAGGACGAGGCGGAGCGCTTCCGGCCGGGAGAGCTCGAACCGCCGCCGCGGCTCGTCGTCACGACCTCGGGCGGCCTCGGCGGCTGGGCGCGCCCCGGCGGCCCGTACACCGCCGCCGATCCGCCGGGCGAGGTGGTCGACGCCTACGGCGCCGGTGACAGCTTCGCCGCGGGGCTAACGTACGCGCTCGGCGCAGGGCTCGAGGGAAACGACGCCGTCGCGTTCGCGGCCCGCTGCGGCGCTGCCGCCTTGACCGGCCGCGGCGTCGCGCCGCGCGGCGTCGTCCTCCATCGCTGAAGCGACGATGCGCAGCGTGCCGCGTTCGCCCGCGGGCAGGCGGATCGTGCCCGACGTCGCGTCGAACCGAAGCGGACGCCCCGAGAGGTCTACGCGGGCGAGACGCCGGTGCCGTGGAATGCGTAGGCGGAGCCTGAGCTCCGGCGCGGGCGGAACGTCGAGCACCATGCGAACCGCATTTCCATGCCGCCGGATGCCGTACGACACCGGCCCCCAGCCGGTCGGCGCGCGCACGACACGGATGCTCTTGCCGTCGTCGAGCCAGGGGCGCGGCGTCGCGAACGCAAGCTCGAGCCCGAGCGGCGCGCCGCGGGCGCCATGTCGCTCGTGGACGAGCCCGACACGCAACGTCTCGAGAAGGGCGCTGCTCGTGCCACCGTTCGGCGGCAGGTACATCGACCCGAGACGCTGTCCTGCCGGCGGCACGACGGTCGCCGCTCTCCGGAGACGCAGGCGTTTCGCGTCAGTGCGCGGCAAGTGTCCCGTACAGGCTCAGGACGATGTCGTCCGGCAGGTCGGCGTCGGCCTCGAACCTCGCAACCTCGACGCCGTACACCTGGTCGATGCCCGACGCCGGGAGCGGCTCGCCTAGGTAGAGCCGCGCCGCGTTCGCCCGGACGAGCCCGAGCACCCGCACGCCCGTGGCGGAGCATGTAACGCCGGATCCCTCGTGCCGTCGGGCTGCCCGGCTCGAACAGGCCCGAAACCACTCGTCCACGGCGAGCGTCGGGTGGAGGATCTCGAGGGCGACGCGCCCGGCCCCGAGCCGCGTCCCCCGCGACGTCGACCGAGCCGGTCGACCCCTCCGCCAGGAGGGACCCGATCGTGAACTCGGCGACCTGCCCCCGACGATGCCCGACCGCTATGACCGCGATCCAGCGTGCAGCCCCTCGCGCGCCCTGCAATCGAATGCGATAGGCCTTGACAGTGGGGGAATGTGGCGTAAAGTGGGGAATCGTGGAGATCAGGGAGCGGATCGGCCACACATCCGGACGATGTTCATCGGCACCTACGAGCACACGATCGACGAGAAGAGCCGGCTCACCCTGCCGCGCCGCTTTCGCGACGCGCTCGGTGCCGGCGTCGTGCTCAGCCGCGGCCTCGACCGCAACGTCGCCGTATACCCACGGGAGACGTGGAAGGTGAGCGTGGAGGACCGGATCTCCGCGCTCGACCCGCTCTCGCGCGAAGCGCGGGATCTCCGCACGTTCTTCTTCTCGGGGGCGGCCGAGGCGGATCTCGATGCCCAAGGCCGAGTTCTCGTCCCGGCCGTTCTCACGCGTCACGCGGGCCTCGAGCGCGAGGTCGTCGTCGCGGGGAACTACGACCACCTCCAGCTGTGGAGCCCGGACGCCTGGGAGCGTCACCTGCATGCCGTCGAAGGGAGCGCCGAACATGCTGCCGAACGTCTTGCCGCGCACGGAAGCTGACCACGTCCCCGTTCTCGCCGACGAGGTGCGGGAGCTCCTCGCCGTGCGGCCGGGGGAGACCGTCGTCGACGCGACGTTCGGGGCCGGCGGCCACGCCCGCGTCCTCGCGCAGGATCTCCGGGGACGGGGGAAGCTCGTCGCGATCGACCGCGACCCGGGGGCGAAGGCCTACTTCGACCGGTTCAAGGCCGGTGCTGGAGTCGACGTCCGCTTCCTGCGAGGCGACTTCGCAGTCGTTCTCTCGCAGCTCGCGACGAACGACGTCAAGGCCGACGCGATCCTGCTCGACCTCGGCATCTCGTCGATGCAGGTCGACCGGCCCGAGCGCGGCTTCTCGTACGCGACGGACGCGCCGCTCGACATGAGGATGGACCCGTCGTCCGAGCAGACAGCCGCCGCGATCGTCAACACGTGGGACGAGAAGGAGCTCGTGACGGTCTTCCGCCGGTACGGCGAGGAGCGGTTCGCGGCGCCGATCGCGCGCGCGATCGTCCGCCGGCGCGCGGAGCGGCCGTTCACGCGCACCGGCGACCTCGTCGACGTGATCAAGCTCGCGATTCCGACCCCGGCCCGCTTCGGGGAGGGGCACCCGGCAAAGCGCGTCTTCCAGGCGCTCCGCATCGCGGTGAACGACGAGCTGGGCCAGCTCGAGTCGGCGCTGCCGGCGGCGCTCGCGATGCTCCGTCCCGGCGGCCGGCTCGCGGTCATCTCGTTCCACTCGCTCGAGGACCGGATCGTCAAGCGTTTCCTCGCCGACCAGGCCAGGGGCTGCACGTGTCCGCCCGAGTTCCCCGTCTGCGTCTGCGGGAAGGAGCCGACGCTGCGGCTTCTGACCCGGAAGCCCGTGCGGCCGGGGAGGCGGGAGATCGAGTCGAACCCCCGCGCCGCGTCGGCTCGGCTGCGCGCGGCCGTGAAGGCCTGATGTCGACCCTCGCGCAACCCGCACCAAGACGTGTCCGCGTCGGTCGCGGCGCGTTCACGGGCGGGGTCTTCTGGATCGTCGTCGTCGCGGTTCTCCTCGCGGGGGTCGTGGCCATCAACGTGCTCGTCCTGCGGCTCAACGTGCAGCTCGACGACCTGCGGCGCGACCGCGCCGAGCTGAAAGCGGAGATCGCGACGGCGCGCGCCCAGCTCTCGAGCGCCTCCGCGAACGCGCGCATCGAGACCGAGGCGGCGACAAGGCTCGGCCTCGTCAAGCACGACCCCAACCAGACGACGTTCCTCCGGCTCGACCCGTGACGGACAGGCGCGCCAACTCCCGCATCCGGCTTCTCGTGCTGGCGTTCGTCGGCCTGTTCGCCATCGCGGTCGGGCGCGCGGCGTGGGTGCAGGTCGTCGACGGCGCCGGGTACGCGGCGATGGCGTCGAAGCAACAGCGCCAGACGATCGAGATACCGGCAGGGCGCGGCACGATCTACGACCGGACCGGCGAGCCGCTCGCGATCGGCGAGCAGGCGACGACCGTCTACGCCGATCCGCGCAACGTCGTCGCGCCGATGAAGGCCGCGGTGAAGGCCGCGCAGGCGCTCGATCTCGACCCCGACGATCTCTATCCGACCCTCAAGGACCGCACGAAGCGGTTCGTCTTCCTCGAGCGGAAGGCCGACCCGGTGAAGGCGAAGGCGCTCCAGCGGCTGGGGGTCGCGGGGATCGGCTTCTATCCGGAGGAGCTCCGGACGTATCCGCAGGGGCGCGTCGCGTCGCAGTTGCTCGGCTTCGCGGGCACGGACAACCGCGGCCTCGACGGGCTCGAGCGGTCGC
The DNA here is from genome assembly GCA_046732615.1 of Actinomycetota bacterium. Classification (GTDB taxonomy): domain Bacteria; phylum Actinomycetota; class Thermoleophilia; order Gaiellales; family Gaiellaceae; genus Gaiella. Next base: position 7,369 of record JBKPNM010000007.1, read on the forward strand.
TCGACGAGAAGCTGGCGGGCCGCTCGGGCTACGAGATCGTCGTGCGCGATCCCGCGGGGCAGGCGATCGACGTGGTGACGTCGCGGAAGGAGCGGCCCGGCAAGAACGTCTTCCTCACGGTCGACCACCAGCTGCAGGCGACCGCCGAGCAGCTGCTCTCGTCGGCCGTCGCCCGCTGGAGCGCGAAGGGCGCCACGGCGATCGTCATGGACCCGAGGACAGGGGCGATCCTCGCCATGGCGAACGCGCCGACGTTCGACGCGAACCGCTTCACGTCGGCGCCGGCCGACGAGCGACGCAACCGAGCCGTGACAGACCTCTACGAGCCGGGGTCGACGTTCAAGATCGTCACGGTCGCCGGGGCGCTCGAGGACAACCTCGTCACGCCGGACTCGTCGTTCGTGCTCGCCCCGACGATCAAGGTCGCCGACCGGACGATCCGCGAGGCGCACGTGAGGGGAACGGAACGCATGACGGTGCGCCAGATCCTCGCCGAGTCGTCGAACATCGGGACGATCACGATCGCGAAGGACAAGCTCGGCGGCCCGGAGCTCGCGCGATGGATCTCGCGGTTCGGCTTCGGGAGGACGACGGGCTCGGAGCTCCCCGGCGAGAGCGCCGGGATGGTGCTGCCGTACGACCGCTGGTCGGGCTCGACGATCGGCACGGTCCCGATCGGGCAGGGCATCGCGGTGACGCCGCTGCAGATGGTGAGCGCCTATGCCGCGATCGGGAACGGCGGCGTGATGCCGCCCGCGCACGTCGTCGCGAAGCTCGGCGGCAAGAAGGTGTCGCACGGCAAGGGCCGGCGGATCGTCTCCGAGCACACCGCCGACCGGATGACCGCGATGTTCCGCGACGTCGTCCTCGAGGGGACGGGCACCGAGGCCGCAATCCCGGGATACACGGTGGCCGGCAAGACGGGCACGGCGAACAAGGCCGAGAACGGCCATTACGTCTCGAAGTACGTCGCCTCGTTCGTGGGGCTCGTGCCGGCGCGCAAGCCGCGACTCGCGATCCTCGTGATGGTCGACGAGCCGCACGGACAGATCTGGGGCGGCGTCGTGGCCGCGCCGATCTTCCGCGATCTCGCGCGCTTCGCGCTCCAGTACCTCGAGGTGCCGCCCGACGCCCCCGAGACGAAGCGCTCGTCGAGCCTCCTCGCGGCCGCTCTGCCGTAAGCACGGGAGCAGGCGTCCATAGAATCCCGCGCGTGGAGCTCGACGCGCTCATCGGCGCGCTCGCGCCGGGTGACGTGATCGGGCGGCGGCCCGTCGAGATCCTCGACCTCGCCTACGACACCCGTCGCGTGGGTGACGGCACGCTCTTCTTCTGCGTCCCGGGCGCGCGCGTCGACGGGCATGACCTCGCGCCCACGGCCGTCGCGGCAGGCGCGTCCGCGCTCGTCGTCGAGCGTCCGGTCGAGGCAGACGTGCCGCAGCTCGTCGTCGAGTCGGCGCGGGCCTCGATGGCGGTCGCCGCGGACGTCTTCTTCGGGATGCCGACGGAGCGACTCGCGGTCGCGGGAGTGACGGGCACGAACGGCAAGACGACGACGAGCCACCTGCTGCGCGCGATCCTCGAGGCGGACGGACGCTCGACGGGGCTCGTCGGCACCGTCGGGTGGGTGGTCGGCGGCGCGTCGCGGGATGCGCCGCACACGACGCCCGAGGCGATCGACCTCCAGCGGCTCTTCCGCGAGATGCTCGACGCGGGCGACGAGGCCGTGGCGCTCGAGGCGTCGTCGCACGGGTCGCACTACCGCCGCCTCGATCGTGTGCGCTTCGACGCGCTCGTGTTCACGAACCTCACGCAGGATCACCTCGACCTGCACGGCGACATGGACGAGTACTTCGCGGCGAAACGGCGGCTCTTCGTGGGCATCTCCCCGCCCCCTGCCGCGGTCAACGTGGGCGATCCCCACGGCCGCCGGCTGGCCGAAGAGCTCGCCTCCGCGCAGTGGGCTCCGCTCGTGACGTACGGGCTGCGGCCGGAGGCGGAGGTACGGGCGGACCGCCTCGACCTCGGACCGCACGGGTCGAGCTTCACCGCCGCGGGAATCCCGATCGAGATGCCCCTGCTCGGAATCTTCAATGTCGAGAACGCCCTCGGCGCCGTCGCGGCCGCGCTCCTCCTCGACGTCGCGGAGGACGCGATCGCCGAGGGGATACGGTCGGTCCCAGGCGTCCCCGGCCGGTTCGAGGGCGTCGACGAGGGCCAGGGGTTTGCGGTCGTCGTCGACTACGCGCACACGCCGGGCGCGCTCGAGACGGTCCTCGAGGCTGCGCGACCGCTCGGCGACGGGCGCCTGACGGTCGTGTTCGGCGCGGGCGGCGACCGCGACCGCGACAAGCGCGCACGCATGGGCGAGGTCGCCCGGCGCCTCGCAGACACGGTGGTGGTGACGAGCGACAATCCGCGTTCCGAGGATCCGCTCGCGATCGTCGAGGCGATCGTCGAGGGTGCCGGGACCGAGGTCGAGGTCGACCCCGACCGGCGCGCGGCGATCGAGGCCGCGATCGCCGCCGCGGCGCCGGGAGACGTCGTCGTGATCGCGGGCAAGGGGCACGAGCAGGGCCAGGAGATCGCCGGTGTCGTGCACCCCTTCGACGACCGCGAGGTCGCGCGGGAGGCCCTTCGGCGGCGAAGGGCCGACGCGTGACAACGCTTGTGCCGAATCAACACAAGGACCGCCGGTCTGCGGAGCAGGCGTGATCGCACTCGCGTGGGACGCGGTCGAGGCGCTCGAGCTCGGAGAGCTCCGCGGGCGCCCCGCCGACGGCGTCGTCCGGCGCGTGCACGACGACTCCCGCGATTCTCGACCCGGCGACCTCTTCGTCGCGCTCAACAGCGGCACGCGGTTCGTCGAGGATGCGCTCGAGCGCGGCGCCGCGACCCTGGTCCCGCGCGACCAGGAAGCTGCCCTCGCCGCGCTCGCGGGCCTCGTCCGCGCCCGTTCGGACGCCGATGTCGTCGCCGTGGTCGGCTCCACCGGCAAGACCACGACGAAGGACGCGCTCGGAGCGCTTTGCGCGGCGGTGACACCGACCGTTGCCGCCGCGGCGAGCAAGAACAACGAGCTCGGCCTGCCGCTCACGGTCCTGCGGCTCGAGGAGGACACGCGGGTGCTCGTCACGGAGATGGGCATGCGCGGGCTGGGCCAGATCGCGGAGCTCTGCGCCGTCGCCCGGCCGACGCTCGCGCTCGTCGCGTCGATCGGGCCCGAGCACCTCGAGCTCGTCGGCTCGCTGGCGGACGTCGCCCGCGCCAACGCCGAGGCGATCGAGGCGCTTCCCGCAGGCGGGATCGCCGTCGTCCCCGCCCGCGAGCCGCTGCTCGAGCCCTACCTGCGCGATGACCTCGACGTCAGGCGGTTCGACCCCCGCTCCGTCGAGCGGGAGGGCGATCGCTGGCGCTTCCGCGTCGGAGGCGAGGAGCTTCGGCTCGGGCTGCCGTTCACGCAGCGGCACCTCGCGGAGAACGTCCTCGCCGCGCTGACGGCGTACGACGCGCTCGGGCTCCCGCTGGAGCGCGCCCACGAGGGAGCCGCGCACATCCGGCTCTCGGCGTGGCGCGGCGAGGTGCGCGAGCTGCAGGGCGGCGGTCTCGTCGTCAACGACGCGTACAACGCGAACCCCACCTCGATGCGCGCCGCGCTGCTCGACCTCGCCGAGCGGGCAGACGGTCGGAGGCGCGTGGCGATCCTCGGCCGGATGGCCGAGCTCGGGGCGGAGAGCGCGCGCTACCACGCCGAGATCGCCTCGCTGCTCGACGAGCTCGGGATCGAGCTCGTGATCGCGGTGGGCGAGGAGGCGCCCGCCTACCTCGGCGTGGCCGAAGGCGTCGCGGTCGCCGACGCGACGTCGTTCGACGAGATCGCCCCGCTGCTCGCGCCCGGCGACGCGATCCTCGTCAAGGGGTCGCGGGCGGTCGGGCTCGAAGGCATCCCCACACTGATCGAGAAACTCTCCGAGGCATGGTGAGGGTCCTGATCGCGGGGCTGATCGCGATGGTGATCGCCGTCGCGGTAGGCCCCCAGTTCATCGAGTGGCTGCGACGGCAGTCGATCGGTCAGCAGATCCGCGAGGAGGGGCCGGCAAGCCATCGCGTCAAGCAGGGGACGCCGACGATGGGCGGGCTCCTGATCATCGTCGCGGCGTTCGTGCCGGCGCTGATCGTCTCGCTCTACACCGTTCCCGGCCTGACGGTCGTCCTCGCGACGCTGGGCTGCGCGCTGATCGGCTTCACCGACGACTTCCTCAAGGTGCGTAGGAGGCGGTCGCTCGGCCTCAACGGGCGCTGGAAGATGCTCGGCCTCGTTGCCATCACGGCCGGCGTCGGCTGGGCGACAACGCAGATCGGCTACATGGACACCGAGATCTACTTCCCACTCGTCGACGTGAACATCGACCTCCACTGGCTCTACTTCCCGTTTCTCTTCCTGGTGATCGCCGGCACGTCGAACGGGGTCAATCTCACGGACGGCGTCGACGGCCTCGCGGCAGGCACCTGCGCGATCTCGCTCATCACGCTGCTCGCCATCGCATCGATCGACTGGATCCGCAGCGCGGACATCGTCGCAAACCGCAGCGAGGATTACCTCGATCTCGCCATCGTTGCCGCCGCGTTGATCGGAGGCGTGATCGGGTTCCTCTGGTTCAACGCGTTCCCCGCCGAGCTGTTCATGGGAGACACCGGCTCGATGGCGCTCGGGGGGGCGGTCGCGACGCTCGCGATCCTCACGGAGACGGAGGTGCTGCTCGTCTTCATCGGCGGCATCTACCTGATCGAGGCGCTCTCGCTGATGATCCAGGTCGCGAGCTTCAAGCGCACGGGGAAGCGCGTGTTCCTGATGGCGCCGATTCACCATCACTTCGAGCTGAAGGCCTGGTCGTCGACCAAGATCATGGTTCGCTTCTGGATCGTCGGCGCGATCCTCTGCGCGATCGGCTTCGTCCTCTACTACCGCTACTACCTCCGCTTCCAGCTCTAGAAAGGCGGGGGAAACCATGTTTCCCCCGCCGCCCCCCTTCTTCCCGCTCGTGCACGGGTCTCGCGAAGCTTCGCCTCCCGGCCGGCAGAGCCGGCCTCCGGCGGCAGACCGACGTGCACGGAGTGAGCACGGAGAGCGTCGCGGGTGACCGCGGTGGCGAAGGTCCAACGCTGGGTCGCAGCACCGGTCCTCGTCTCCCTTGCCGTGATGGTCTTCTGGGGCGCGACGCCTGTGCTGACGCGCATCGCGACCGACGACCTCGCGCCGCTCTGGGTCGCCGTGCTGCGCACCGTCCTCGCAGGACTGGTCGCTGTGCCGCTCGTCATGACGACGGAGCGGCGGCCACCGGCGAGCGCTCGTGCGCGGCTTCTGCTGGCCACGTCCTCCGCCGCGGGCTTCGTGATCTTCCCGGTCGTCTTCACGATCGGGCAGGAACGGACGTCCGCGATGCACGGCGTCGGGATCCTCGCGGCGCTCCCGGTCTTCACCGGCGTCTACGGGATGCTCGTCGCGCGGCGCCGACCCGGTCTGTGGTGGCTCGCCGGGTGCGCGCTCGCGCTCGCGGGCGAGGCGGTGATAGTCACCGTTCGCGCCGGCGGCGGAGGGACGGCGACCGTCGTCGGCGACCTGTTCGTGCTCGCGTCGGCGCTCGTCGTCTCCGGCGGCTACGTCGCCGGCGCGCTGCTCGTGCCGCGCGGCTTCTCGAGCGCGGCGACGACGTACTGGGGCGTCGTGCTCGGCGCCCTGGCGCTCGCGCCGCTCGCGCTCGCGATCCTCGCGGTCGACGGCCCGCCCCGAGCGGGAGCGGCGTCGTGGGCGGCGGTCCTCTTCCTCGCGGTCGTGACGTCGATCGTGGGCTACGTCGGCTGGTACTGGGCGCTCGCCCGCGGGGGGATCACCCGGATCGCGCCGCTCCAGTTCCTTCAGCCGCTCTCGGGCCTCGTGCTCGCCGCCCTTCTCCTCGGCGAGCGGCTGACGTGGCCGCTCGCGGTCGGCGCCGGGGCCGTCATCGTCGGCGTCGCGATCGCACGGCGCCCCTGACGGCTCGTCAGGCGCTCGGCGCCGTTCTGCGACGTCGCGGAACGCCTGCGCGACGGCCCCGTGGCCGGCCTTGAGCCGCTCGCTCGCCCGCGGTTCGCGCTGCACGCCGAAGGGATCCCATTCCACGCCGACCACGCAACGAGCCAGGGGCTGACGTCCGCGCGCCAGCGTCCGGAGGCGCGCCCTCGCTCCGGTGAGCGTGTGAGCGTCCGGTGGAGCGCGGAGGCGGCGTCGGAGAGCTCGTCGTCGAAGGCGCTGCTGACGGCTGGGTCGTACAGACCCCGCGGACGCTCGGGATACGTCTCGTCGGGAAGGTAGACGCCCTGGACGAGGTAGAGCGGCGCCTCCGAGTGGGCGTCGTTGTAGCGGACGAGCTCCCGGTAGAAGGCCGGCGGATGGATCGTGTAGATCCGCACCGCGCGAATCCCGAGCGAGCGCATCTGACCGAACCAGCGCCGGTGGTGCCAGGCCGTGATCGCGAGCTCGCCCGGCAGGTGCCCCGGCGTGGTGGCGCCGAGATTGACGCCGGGAGAAGTCGACGCCGCCGTCCGCCGTGTGCAGCACGAACCCGCGTGGGCCGGCGGCCGCGAGCACCGAGACGCCGTCCCGATGGACCGGCGCCGGCGCCAAGAGGCGCTGCGGATTCCGGCCGCGCGACCGCCTTCGCGCACGACCAGCGCCCCGCCGACGACCGCCGCGACGACACGGCAGTGAGGGCAGGCGCTGCCCGCCGAGCGATCGAGGTCATCCGCATCGTGCGCTCCCCCTCCGCCCTCGACTGTCGTGCGCACCGGCTCGAGCGGGTCGGCGTCTCGCGACGTGCGCATGGGCAGCAGCCGTCAGAGACTCGACACGGTCCCGTGACACTCTCGTCCGTGCTTCCCCGATAGCGTGAGATCAGGGACACGGGAGTGCCCCTGGGGGAGGTTGGGGGTGCGTAGGCTTCGGCGGTGAGCACGGTGCTCGTGATCGGGCTCGCGCGCTCCGGGCGGGCTGCGGTGTCCGCCCTGCGGGCGAGCGGGATCGAGGTCGTCGCGTTCGATTCGGACAGCGGGCTCGACACCACCGGAATCGACGCCGACGTCCGACTCGCCGTCTGGGACGACGCGTTGCTCGACGGGATCGCGTTCGTCGTGAAGAGCCCGGGCGTAAGTGGGGCTGCAGCACCCGTCGCTGCCGCCCGGGCGCACGGCATCGAGGTGATCTCCGAGATCGAGCTCGGCGTCCGGCTGCTCGACAACCCTCTGATCGGTGTCACGGGGACGAACGGCAAGACGACCACCGCGGCGCTGCTGGGGGCGATCCTCGAGGCCGGCAAGATCGCGGTCGAGGTTGCGGGCAACATCGGCCGGCCGCTGACGTCGCTCGTCGGGGCCGTCGAGCCCGAGGCGTGGATCGTCTGCGAGCTGTCGTCCTTCCAGCTCGAGGACGTCGCCACGCTCCGCCCTCGGGTCGCGGTGCTGACGAACCTCGAGCCCGACCACCTCGACCGCCACGGCACGTACGAGGCGTACGCGAGCGCGAAGCTCAGGATCTTCGAGCGCCAGCGCGAACACGACGTCGCCGTCGTGCCGCGCGGCTTCGATGAGGTTCCCGGCGCTGCTCGCCGGGTCGAGTTCGCTGCGGACGACCCACTGCCCGCCGAGCCGCGCATCCGCGGTGCGCACAACCGGGAGAACGCCGCCGCGGCAACGGCCGCCGCGCGCGCGATCGGCGTTCCCGACGAGGCCATCCTCGAGGCGCTGGAGTCGTTCCCCGGCGTCGAGCACCGGATCGAGGACGTCGCGACCCTCGCGGGCGTCCTCTACGTCAACGACTCGAAGGCGACCAACGCCGCCGCGGCGCTCCGCGCGCTCGCGTCCTTCGCGGGCCGACGCAAGCACGTGATCTTCGGCGGCCGGGGGAAGGCCGAGCCGTACGAGGGCCTGGCCGACGCGTTGGAGTCGGGCGATCGCGTCTACCTGATCGGCGAGACGGCGAACGAGATCGCAGCAGCGCTCGACGCTGCGGGCGTCACCTACATCCGCTCCGGGACACTCGAACGCGCCGTCGCCGATGCCGCGTCGGCGGCGGACTCGGGCGATGTCGTGCTCCTGTCCCCGGCCTGCGCCTCGTTCGACCAGTTCAGGAGCTTCGAGCACCGTGGGGAGGAGTTCCGCCGTCTCGTGCAGAAGCTTCCCGGGTGGGGACTCCACGACGCGCGGACCGGGGCCAGCTCGAGCAGCGGCTGCTGATCCTCGTCACGCTCGGGCTCGTCGCGTTCGGGCTCGTCATGGTCTTCAGCGCGACCTCCGCCTCCGCCGCGCTCGGCGAGGGCGACCCGATGCGGTTCCTCGTCAAGCAAGGGCTCTACGCGGGCGCGGGCCTCGTGCTTCTCGCCGTGTTCACGCGCGTCGACTACCACGTGCTGCGCCCGCTCGCGCCGCTGCTCCTCGTCTTTGCGTTTCTCGCCTGTGTCGCGGTGCTCGCGGTGGCGCCGGCGATCAACGGCGCGCACCGCTGGTTCGTCTTCGGCCCCGTCAGCGTCCAACCGGCGGAGCTCGCGAAGCTCGCGGTGCTCCTCTGGACGTGCGCCGTCCTTTCGCGCCGGCCGGCACCGGCGACGCTGGGCGAGCTGATGAAGCCCGTCGGGATCGTCGTCGTCGCGTTCGGCGGTCTCATCGTGATCGAGCCCGACCTCGGGACGACGATCTCGCTCTTCGTGATGGTGGCGGGGATCCTCCTCGTGTCCGGCGTTCGGTTCCGCCTCTTCGCGCTCGCGACGAGCCTCGCCCTCGGCGCCGGGCTGCTCGCGATCTGGATGGAGCCGTACCGGCGCGAGCGCGTGTTCAGCTTTCTCGACCCGTGGAAGGACGCGCAGGGTGCAGGCTTCCAGAACGTCCAGGCGATGATCGGGATGGGCTCGGGTGGAATCACCGGCGAGGGGCTCGGCCAGGGGATCCAGAAGGTGAACTTCCTCCCCGAGGCGCACACCGACATGATCTTCGCCGTCGTCGGCGAGGAGCTCGGCTTCATCGGCGCGTCGGTCGTGATCGCCGCGTTCGCGGTCTTCGCGTGGGCGGGGTTCCGGATCGCGCTGCAGTGCCGCGACCCGTTCGGCAAGCGGCTCGCCGCGGGCATCACGACGCTCGTCTGCGGCCAGGCGGTCGTCAATCTCGCCGCCGTGCTCGGCATGGCGCCGCTGACCGGGATTCCGCTGCCGTTCGTGTCCTACGGCGGGTCGTCTCTGCTCGTGCTCCTCTCCGGCGTCGGGGTGCTCCTTAACATCGCGGTGAATGAGCGCGTCGTCGAAGCTCGCGTGCGTGATCGCGGCGGGGGGAACCGCGGGTCACGTCCGTCCCGCGCTCGCAGTCGGGGAGGCGCTCCGCGATCGCGGCGTGACGGTGACGTTCGCCGGGACTCCCGACCGCGTCGAGTCGCGGCTGGTGCCTGAGGCGGGCTTCCCACTCGACACGTTCCCCGTCTCGGGCCTCCCGAGGAAGCCGAGCGCCGCCCAGCTGCGCGCCGCGTGGCGCGCGTCCGCCGCTCCCGCGCACTGCATGCGGATCCTGGCGCGCCGGCGCCCCGACGTCGTGCTCGGCGCGGGCGGCTACGTCGCGGGTCCAATGGTGCTCGCGGCGCGCCTGCGCGGAATTCCGGCGGCGCTCACCGAGGCGGACGCCCACCTCGGGCTCGCCAACCGGCTCGCTGCGCCGTTCGCCCGACGGCTCTTTCTCGCCTACGCGATTCCCGGCCGGAACGGCGCCAAGGTGCGGGTCGTCGGCCGTCCGATACCGGACTCGCATCGCGGCTCGACGAAAGAACAAGGGCGGCGACGATTCGGGCTCTCGCGGGACGCGCAGGTCGTAGCCGTCTTCGGCGCGCTCGCGGGCGCACGGTCGCTGAACGAGATGGCGGTCGAGGCCTGGGGCGCCGACGGGCCCGAGATCCTCCACATCTGCGGCGACCGTGACTTCGATGCGCTTCGCGGCCGTGTCGATCGACCCGGGTACGTCCTCGTGCCGCAGACCGAGCACTTCGGCGACGCGCTCGCCGCGGCGGACCTCGCCGTCTCGCGCGCGGGAGGGACGGTGTGGGAGCTCGCCGCGGCCGGGACGCCGGCGATCCTCGTCCCGTACCCGCACGCCACTGCCGACCACCAGACGCTCAACGCGCGGCACTTCGAGCGCGGCGGCGGTGCCGTCGTCGTGCCCGACGCGAAGGTCGACGGCATCCCGGCGCTCGTCGCGGAGCTCCTCGCCGAGCCCGCGCGGCTTGCGTCGATGCGCGAGTCGATGCTCGCGCTCGCGCGGCCCGACGCCGCGAACGTCGTCGCCGACGAGCTCGTCGCGCTCGCACGCGGCGCGAAGTGAGCTGGTGTTGACTCGGCACAAGCCGCTGAAGGGACGCCGCTTGTACTTCGTCGGCATCGGAGGCTCGGGGATGTCCGCGTACGCGAACATCGCGCGCGCTTGGGGGGCCGACGTCCGCGGCTGGGACGCACGGGAGACGATCTTCAGCCGGACGCTCGACGGGATCGACGTCGACCTCGGCGGCGAGCCCGATGCACCCGACGGGTACGAGACGATCGTGTCGACGGCGCATCAGGCCCGAATCGAGGGAACTCCGCGGGCGATCTTCCTCGCCGAGCTCGTCGCGGCGAGGCCGTCGATCGTCGTCACCGGCGCGCACGGCAAGACGACGACGACGGCGATGATCGCGTACGCCCTGCGCGAGGCGGGCAAGGACCCGGCGTGGATCGTGGGCGGCGTCGTCCCGCAGCTCGGCGGCAACGCCGGGACGGGCACCGGCTGGCTCGTCGTCGAGGGCGACGAGTCCGATCGATCCGCCTTCGCCCTGCGACCGAAGCTCGCAGTCGTGACGAACGTCGAGCTCGACCACCACGCGGCCTACGGCTCGACCGCCGAGCTCGAGGCCGCGCTCGACGCCTGGCTCGACCAGGTGCCGGACGTCGTGCGCGGCTGGGAGCTCGAGCCCGTGGGCTTCCCGCTCGCGGTGCCTGGCGAGCACAACCGTAGGAATGCGGCCGCCGCACGAGAGGCGCTCCTCCGCGCTGGCGTCGAGCCCGTCGCGGCGGAGGAGGCGCTGGCGCGGTTCGCCGGCACGGAGCGTCGCCTCGAGGTCGTCGGCGAGCGCGGTGGGGTGAGGGTGATCGACGACTACGCCCACAACCCGACCGAGCTTCGCGCCGCGCTCGAGACCGTCCGAGCCGAGACGGCCGCGCGGCTCGTCGCGATCTACGTCCCGCACGTCGTCGAGCGCACGCGCCACCTCCATCGCGAGCTCGGCGAGGCGCTCGGGCTCGCGGACGTCGCGATCGTCACGGACTTCGTCGGACGGCGGGACGCTCCGCGCGAGGGCGTCACGGGACGTCTCGTCATCGACGACGTGCCGGACCCCGCGCGCCGGGTGTGGGCTCCGACCCTCGACGACGCCTCTACGCTCGCCCTCGCGCTCGTTCGACCGGGCGACGTCGTCGTCACGCTCGGAGTCGGCGAGCCGTGGCGGATCGCGCACGCGATCGTCGAGGGGCTCGCGGACGGCGGCGGAGAGGGCTGAGCCGGATGGAGATCGAGACGGGCTATCCGTTGTCGAAGTTGACGACGATCGGGACGGGCGGGCCGGCAGCGGCGTTCGCGCGCCCGCAGTCGCTCGCCGAGCTGGAGGAGGCCCTCACGTGGGCGGCGGAGCGTGGTCTCGTCACTGTCGCCGTCGGTCTCGGCTCGAACCTGCTCGCCGCGGACGACGGGGTGGACGCGCTCGTCCTGCGGCTCGAGGGCGACCTGGCCGCTGTCGAGGTCGACGGCGAGCTGCTGCGGGCCGGGGGCGGCGCGACGAACGCGGTCTGCCTCCACCGCGCGCGGTCCGCGGGCCTGGGCGGGCTCGAGTTCGCGTGTGCGATTCCCGGGACGGCCGGCGGGGGCGTCTGGATGAACGCCGGCGCGTACGGATCCGACTGGGCCGCGATCCTCGAGCGGGCGCTCGTCGTCTCGGCGCGCGGGAGCGGCTGGTTCGCCCCCCGGGAGCTCGGCCTCTCCTATCGGCACTCCGACCTCCGGGCGGGCGAGGTCGTCGCTCGCGTGGAGTACCGGCTCACACCGCGGCCCGTGGAAACGATCAAGGCGGAGGTCTCGGAGCTCGTCGCGCGGAGGAAGGCGACGCAGCCGACGAACAAGCGGACGTTCGGCTCGGTGTTCAAGAACCCGCCGGGCGAGCTCGGCGCCGGCCGGATGCTCGAGCTCTGCGGCCTCAAAGGGCACCGCATCGGCGGGGCGATGATCTCGCCGCGGCACGCCAACTTCATCGAGAACGCCGACAGCGCGACCAGCGACGACTGCCTGGCCCTCATGGCCGAGGCGCGCCGCCGGGCGCGCGAGCAACACGGCGTCGATCTCGAGCACGAGGTCGTGCTGTGGGATCTGGCACCCGCCGCCTGACGTACGGCCCTAGGAAAGCGCGCACCGGCGCAGAACACAACGCGGTGGCCGAACGGGGACGAGCAGGGCGACCGGAGCGGCCGCGTGCGCGCACGGCGAGCGTCGTCGTCCCGTTTCCGCGCACGACCCCAGGCGATCGCCTCGAGCTGGGCCCGCTCGTCCCGTCCGGCCGCACGCTGGTCGTCGCATTCGCCGCGCTGGGCGCGGTGCTGCTGGCCATCGTCGTCGCTCGCGAGACGCCGCTCTTCGCCGTGCGCGAAATCGCCGTCAGCGGCGGGTCACGCGGCGTCGAGAGCCAGGTGCGGAAGGCGCTCCGCGACCGGACCGGGTCGAGCCTCGTCGGCCTCGACCTCGACGCGGCGCGCTCCGACGTCGCCGCGTTGCCGACCGTCGCGTCCGTCGCCTTCGACCGCGCGTACCCGCACACGCTCGGCGTGACGGTCGTCCCGGAACGTCCGGTGGCGGTCGTCCGCCAGGGAGCCGAGTCCTTCCTGATCTCGGAGCGGGGGAGAGTGATCGCCCGAGTCGCTCGCACCGCATCGCCGGACCTCGCTCGCATCTGGGTCGGGCGCGACGTGACGCTCGACCCCGGCGCCCTCGTCGTTGGCGACCTGCTCAGGGCCGTCGGCGCCGTGGCGCCCCTCGCCGGCACAGGGTTCCCGAGCCGCGTCGTCTCGGTCGCGACGGCCGACGGACTGACGCTGCGCCTCCGCTCGGGTCTCGAGCTCCGGCTCGGCGACATGCAGGACGTCGACCTGAAACTCGCGGTCGCGGCGCGGGTGCTTCGGGTGCTCCCGGCCGGCTCGGGCTACCTCGACGTGAGCGTCCCCGATCGCCCCGTCGCGGGGCCGCGGGGGCTCGAGTCTCAGGTCGAGGTCGAGACTAGTGCCTCCAGTGGGGCTTGAGGGTACCGTTGACAATGTCGACAAGGAGTCCGTACCCTGGCTCCGAATCGAGGATTCCAGGCATTTCGTAGCTCGATGAGAGCTTGACCCTCAGGCAGGTCGAGATGAGCACGCAGAACGGCAACTACCTCGCAGTGATCAAGGTCGTCGGCGTCGGCGGCGGCGGCACGAACGCCGTCAACCGCATGGTCGAGTCCGGCCTCACCGGCGTCGAGTTCATCGCCGTGAACACCGACGCCCAGGCGCTGCTCGACACGGACGCCGACGTCAAGATCCACATCGGCTCGAAGGCGACCCGTGGCCTCGGCGCAGGCGCGAACCCCGAGGTGGGGCTCGCCGCCGCGCAGGAGAGCCGCGACGAGCTGAAGGAGGCCCTGAAGGGCGCGGACATGATCTTCGTCACGGCCGGCGAAGGCGGCGGCACGGGAACCGGCGCCGCACCCGTCGTCGCCGAGCTCGGCCGCGAGCTCGAGGCGCTCACCGTAGGCGTCGTCACGAAGCCGTTCGCGTTCGAGGGGCGGCGCCGGTCCGACCAGGCCGGTCTCGGCATCCAGAACCTGCGCGAGCGCGTCGACACCCTGATCGTGATCGAGAACGACCGCCTCCTCCAGGTGGTCGAGAAGACGACGCCGATCCTCGAGTCGTTCCGGATGGCCGACGACATCCTTCGCCAGGGCGTGCAGGGCATCACCGACCTCATCACCGTTCCCGGGCTCGTCAACCTCGACTTCGCCGACGTCCGCACGATCATGCGCGATGCCGGCTCGGCGCTGATGGGCATCGGGATGGCACGCGGAGAGGGACGCGCCGCCGCGGCCGCGAACGCGGCGGTCTCCTCGCCCCTGCTCGAGACGACGCTCGACGGCGCGACGGGGATCCTGCTCAACATCACGGGCCCGTCCGACGTCGGCCTGTTCGAGGTGAACGAGGCGGCGGAGGTCGTGACGGGGCACGCCGACCCGAACGCGAACGTGATCTTCGGCGCCGTGATCGACGAATCGCTCGGCGAGGACGTCCGCGTCACCGTGATCGCGACCGGGTTCGGCGACGGCCGCCCCCGCCGCAAGCGCGTCGAGCCCGCCGCGACGACGGCCACGCCGTCGGCAGAGTCCCCCGCGCCGAGCTTCGACCCGCGCCCGCGCGGTGACGACGCCGAGATCGACGTCCCGAGCTTCCTCCGCGACTAGCGGCGCTGCTTCCCGGGGGGCGCGTGCTTGGCCCGCGCTATTGTCGCGCCCGTGAGCGCGACCCTGCGCAGGACGCCTCTCTACGAGCGGCACGTCGCGGCGGGCGCGCGCATGGTGCCCTTCGCCGGCTGGGAGATGCCCGTCCAGTTCGAGGGCGTGATCCCCGAGCACCTTTCAGTGCGCAGCGACGCCGGCGCGTTCGACGTCTCGCACATGGGCCAGCTCCTCGTCGAGGGGCCGGCGACGGCGAGCTTCCTGCAGACGATGCTCTCGAACGACGTCGACCGGCTCGCCGACGGCGAGGCGCAGTACACCCTGCTCACCAACGAGCAGGGCGGGATCGTCGACGACCTGATCGTGTACCGGATGGCGCGCGGGCACTACCTGCTCGTCGTCAACGCAGGCAACAGAGAGAGCGCGTACAACTGGCTGAAGGAGCGCGAGACCCGGGGCACGGAGGTGCGAGACGCCTCGGACGAGTACGCGCTGATCGCCGTCCAAGGGCCGCGCTCGCTCGAGCGCCTGGGACTGGCCGACGCGCCGGCTTTCACGCACGCCATGGGCGAGGTGGACGGCATCGAGCTGATGGTGTGCCGGACCGGCTACACGGGGGAGCGGGGCGTCGAACTGCTCTGCGCCGCCGACGACGGGGCGGCCCTCTGGGATGCCGTGCTGGCGCGCGGGGCCGTTCCGTGCGGGCTCGGTGCGCGCGACACGCTCCGCCTGGAGGTCTGCTATCCGCTCCACGGCAACGACATCACCCAGGAGACGGACGCGATCTCGGCGGGCCTCGGGTGGACGTGCGCGCTCGACACCGACTTCACCGGAGTCGACGTCCTGCGCCGTGTCAAGGCGGACGGGCCCGAGCGCCGCCTCGTCGCCTTCGTCATGCAGGAGCGGGCGATCCCGCGCCAGGGTATGCCGATCGAGGGAGGCGGCGAGGTGACGTCGGGCACGCAGTCGCCGTCGCTCGACGTCGGCATCGGGATGGGCTACGTGCCCACCGCGAGCGCCGCCGTCGACACCGAGCTCGTGATCGACGTCCGCGGCAAGCCCCGCCGCGCCCGCGTCGTCCAGAAGCCGATCTACCGGAAGGAGAGCTAGTGGCAGACGAGAGCTACCCCGAGGACCTCCGCTACCACCCCGAGCACGACTGGGCGCGGATCGAGGGCGACGAGGCCGTGCTCGGGATCACGTGGTACGCGCAGGACTCGCTGGGCGAGCTCGTGCTCTTCGACGGCCCCGAGGCGGGGGCGACGCTGACGAAGGACGCGCCGTACGCCGAGGTGGAGTCCGTGAAGGCCGTCTCGGACGTGATCGCGCCGCTGTCGGGCGAAGTGCTCGCCGTGAACCAGAAGGCCGTCGACGAGCCCGAGACGGTGAACGCGGACCCGTACGGCGAGGGGTGGCTCGTGCGGATCAGGGTCGCCGACGCGGGCGAGGTCGAGGCGCTGCTGGACGCCGCGGCGTATCGCGCGCACCTCGACGAGCTCTGAGTGGAAGGGGCATGAGCACCGCCGGTTACCTCTCGCTGACCGACGCCGACCGCGACGCGATGCTCGAGGCGATCGGCGTCTCGTCGGTCGACGACCTCTTCGAGCAGATCCCCGAGGGCGTGCGCCTCGGCCGGCCGCTCGACGTGCCGGAGGCGCTGCCCGAGGCGGCGCTCGTCCGTCACCTCGAGGAGCTCGCCGCAAGGAACGCGGACACGTCGCGCGAGTTGAGCTTCCTCGGGATGGGCATCTACGACCACTACGTCCCGTCGATCGTCGACACCTTTCTCGCACGCGGAGAGCTGCTCACGGCGTACACGCCCTACCAGCCCGAGATGAGCCAGGGCGTGCTCCAGGCGATCTTCGAGTACCAGACCGCGATCTGCGAGCTGACGGGGATGGACGTCTCCAACGCCTCGGGCTACGACGGGACCACCGTTGCGGCGGACGCATGCTTCATCGCACGTCACCACACCGGTCGCTCGAAGGTCGTCCTCGCCGAGACGCTCAACCCGATGGTTCGGCAGGTCGTGAAGACGTACGCGACCGGGTTCGGGATGAAGGTGACGGAGGTCACGCACGACGGCGGCACGACCGACCCCGCGCGGTTCGCCGAGGAGGCGCGCGATGCGGCGATCGCGATCTTCCAGCACCCGAACGCCTTCGGCTGCCTCGAGCCCGCGCCGGACCTCGCGGCCGCCGCGGGCGAGGGCGGCGCGCTACCGGTCGCGCACGTCGACCTCGCCTCGCTCGGGTTGCTCGCGGCCCCGGGCGCCTACGGCTGCGCGATGGCAATCGGCGAGGGTCAGTCGATCGGGAACTACCAGTCCTACGGCGGCCCGCACTACGGGTTCCTCGCCGCCGGCAACGAGTTCATCCGGCGGATGCCCGGCCGCATCGTCGGCGAGACCACCGACCTCGAGGGCCGTCGCGGCTACGTCCTCACGCTCCAGACGCGCGAGCAGCACATCCGGCGCGAGAAGGCGACGTCGAACATGACGACGAACCAGACCCTGCTCGCGCTCGCCGGCCTGATCACCCTCTGCTGGCTCGGCCCGGACGGCCTGCGCGAGCTCGGCGAGACGTGCACCGCGCTCGCGGCATACGCGAAGGAGCGCGTCGGCCTGCCGCTCGCGTTCGACCGGCCGACCTTCAAGGAGGTGGCGTTCCGGACGCCGATCGCGGCACGGGAGGTCGTCTCGCGGGCCCGCGAGCAGGGTGTCCACCCCGGCTATCCGCTCGGCCGCGACTACCCGGGACTCGACGACGTGCTCCTCGTGGCGCTGACCGAGAAGCGGACGCCGGCGGACGTCGACCGGCTGGCAGACGTGCTCGCGGAGGTGTGCGGCTAGTGGAGCTGATCTACGAGAAATCCAAGCCGGGCCGTCGCGCGGGGCGCGTCCCGTCGTACGGCCTTCCCGTGCCCGAGCTCCCCGATGATCTGCGCCGCGCGACGCCTCCGCGCCTGCCGGAGGTTCCCGAGAACGAGATCGTGCGGCACTTCACCGAGCTCGCCGACCGCAACTTCGGGATCGACACCGGCTTCTACCCGCTCGGCAGCTGCACGATGAAGCACAACCCGCGGGTCAACGAGCGCGTCGTCGGGCTCCCGGGCTTCCGCGACCTGCATCCGCTCCAGGAGGACGCAGGCGCGCAGGGGGCGCTCGCGCTGATGTGGGAGCTCGAGCGGATCCTCGCCGAGGTCGCAGGACTGCCCGCCGTCACGCTCCAGCCGGCCGCGGGCTCCCAGGGCGAGCTGACGGGGCTGATGCTGATGCGGGCGGTGTTCGCCGATCGCGGCGAGCCCGGCCGGAACGTGATCATCACCGCCGATACGGCGCACGGGACGAACCCGGCGAGCGTCACGATGGCGGGCTTCGAGCTCGAGAAGGTCGCGACGACCGAACGCGGCAACCTCGACCTCGAGGACCTGCGCGCGAAGGTCGACGACCGCACCGCGGGGCTGATGCTGACGAACCCGTCGACGCTCGGCTTGTTCGACGAGGGGATCGAGCAGGTCGCCGACATCTTCCACTCGCGCGGCGCGGTCCTCTACTACGACGGCGCAAACCTGAACGCCGTCGTCGGCCGCTCGCGTCCGGGCGACATGGGGTTCGACATCGTCCACTACAACCTCCACAAGACGTTCTCGCAGCCGCATGGCGGGGGAGGGCCCGGCGGTGGCCCGGTGGCGGTGCGCGCCGAGATCGAGCCGTTCCTGCCGGCGCCGACGCTCGTCCGCGACGGCGATACCTACAGGCTCGACCACGACCGCCCGAAGTCGATCGGGCGCGTGCGCGGCTTCGCCGGGCCGTTCGGCGTCTTCGTCCGCTCCTACGCCTTCATGCGCGCGTACGGGCCGGCCCTCAAGGACATGTCCGAGGCGGCCGTGCTGAACGCGAACTACCTCCTCGCGCGGCTGCGCGACGTCTACGACCTGCCGTACGACAGGCTCTGCATGCACGAGTTCGTCCTCTCGGCCCGGACGCTCAAGCGCGAGCACGGGATCACCGCGCTCGACGTCGCGAAGCGCCTGATGGACCACGGCATCCACCCGCCGACGATCTACTTCCCGCTCGTCGTCCAGGAGGCGCTGATGATCGAGCCGACCGAGACGGAGACGAAGGAGCGGCTCGACGAGTTCGTGGACGCGATGCGCGCAATCGCGCGCGAGGCGATCGACGATCCCGCGGTGCTGAAGAGCGCGCCGCTCACCCGACCCGTGCGCCGGCTCGACGAGGTCAAGGCCGCGAAGCAGCCGGTCGTGCGCTACGCGTTCGAGCCGGACGCGGAAGCGGAGGCGGAGGCGGCTAGGATCGAGGCCGGATGACGACGGCGGCTGTCTCACACGAGCTCGTCGAGCTCGCTCACGATCTGGCGCAGGCCGTCTCCGAGCACGACGTCGAGCGGCTCGAGACGATGCTCGCCGCCGAGTTCACCCTCCAGGGCGCGGCCGGGCAGCTCGACCGCGAGGCGTTCCTCGAGGCGGCGGCCGGGCCGTACGAGATCGACGAGTTCGCCTACGAGCAGATCGATCCCGAGGTGTACGGCAACACCGCAGTGCTCGTCTCGCGCTACCGCCCGGTCGCGCGCCGCGAGGGCCGGGACCTGAGCCGTCGGATGCATGTGACGGACGTCTGGACGCGCCGCGAGGCACGCTGGCAGATCGTCCGCCGCCACGCGACGGTGGCGGACGAATGACGACGTACGCGTCGGCGTCGGAGCTCGAGGCCGGGCTCGGCCACGTCCGGGCAGCCCCGAGCGACGAGGGCGTCCTCGAGCTGATCGTCCGACGGCCCGTCGTCGACGAGCGTGAGGTCGTCGAGGAGGCAGAGCTCGACCTCGAGCTCGGGCTCGTCGGGGACAGCTGGTCGGCACGCGGACGCTCGGGCGGCAGGCCGGCGAACCCGGACGCGCAGGTCACCGTGATGAGCGCGCGAGCCGTCGCGCTGGCCGCGGGCGATCGCGAGCGCTGGGGCCTGGCCGGCGACCAGCTCTACGTCGACTTCGACCTCTCGCGCGCGAACCTGCCGCCCGGCACGCGCCTGGCGATCGGCACCGCGGTGATCGAGGTGACCGCCGAGCCGCACACGGGCTGCAAGAAGTTCCGCGCGCGCTTCGGAATGGAGGCGCTCGAGACCTTCAACTCGCCGGAAGGCCGGGCCCTCAACCTTCGCGGCATAAACACGCGCGTCGTCGAGCCGGGCGTCGTCCGCGCCGGCGACGCGGTCCGCAAGCTCTAGAGGACGGCTGCCGGCCGCCTGGGCCTCGCGGGCGCCGCGAGCTGGCCACAGGCCGCCGCGATGTCGCGGCCGCGCGTCAGCCGCACAGTCGCTGGCACGTGTGCGGCGTCGAGCTCGGTCTTGAAGGCCGCGATGGCTCCTCGCGACGACCCGTCGAACATCCCGGTCGGGTTGTACGGGATGAGGTTCACCTTGAACGCGTCGCGGCCGAGGAGCCGCGCGAGCGCGCGCGCCTGGTGGGGCGAGTCGTTCACACCGGCGAGCATCACGTACTCGACGAACACCCGGCGCTTCGTCCGCTCCCAGTGGCGCCGGCAGAGAGCGACGACGTCGGCGAGCGGGTAGCGGTCGTTCACCGGCATCAGCTCGCTGCGGAGCGCCGGGTCCGCCGCGTGGAGCGAGAGCGCGAGCCGGATCGGCTCGGAGACCTCCTCCACGAACCGCTCGAGGCCCGGGCGCCACCCGACCGTCGAGATCGTCGTCCGCCGATGCGTGATGCCGACGTCGGGGAGGCGGCGCGCCGCGTCGAGCACCGCGTCGACATTCATGAACGGCTCTCCCATGCCCATGAACACGAGGTGGTTCAGCGGCTCGGCCCGCCGGAAGTGGAGCACCTGATCGAGGATCTCCGAGGCGGTGAGGTTGCGTCCGAAGGCCATGCGGCCGGTCGCGCAGAACGTGCACGTGAGTGGGCAGCCGGACTGCGAGGAGACACAGACGGAGCGGCGGCCGTCGCGGTAGCGCATGAGTACGGCCTCGACGGGATGGCCGTCGTGCGTGCGGAAGAGCGTCTTCACGGTGCCGTCGCTCGAGCGCTGCTCGGCCTCGGTGACGAGCATCGAGAACGGCACGTCCGCCTCGAGCGCGGTTCGCAGCGAGAGCGGCAGGTTCGTCATCGCGTCGTAGCCCGGGGCGCCGCCCGAGGCCCACTCCCAGACCTGGCGGGCCCGGTAGGGAGGCTCTCCGAGCTCGCCCAGGCGCTCGCCGAGCCGTTTCAGATCCATCGGAACAAGGTAGCCTCAGGCCCGACACGACTCGACCCCTGGCACCCCACAAGGAGGTCACGATGTTCGCCCGTGTCACCACGTACGAGCTCGACGAGGCGCGCGCGTCCGAGTCGATCGACGCATTCGAGCCGGCGATCGACCGCGTGCGCGAGCTGGACGGGTTCGTCGACGCGCTCTTCCTCGTCGAGCGGGACGGCAACCACGCGATCACGCTGACGCTGTGGGAGTCCCTCGACACGCTCGAGCGGAGCCGCGTGACGGCGTCGAGCGCGCGGAACGAGGCCGCGCGAGGAGTCTCCGCAGAGGTGACGAGCACGTACGAGCTCGAGGTCGGCATCCGGGCCACGAAGGACGCCGAGCCGCTGCTCGAGTCGCGAGGCGCGACGACGTAGCACGGCGCCCGTCGCCCGATAGGGTGGCGGCCGTGATCGACCTTCGCTCGGACACCGCGACCCGGCCCACAGATGGCATGCGCGCGGCGATCGCGGCCGCCGACGTCGGCGACGAGCAGCGGCGCGAGGATCCGAGCGTCAACGAGCTGCAGGAGCGGGCCGCCGGGCTGCTCGGGCAGGAGGCCGCCCTCTTCCTGCCGACCGCCACGCTCGCGAACCAGATCGCGCTGAAGCTGCACTCGCGCCCCGGTGACGTGCTCGTCGCAGAGCGCCACGCGCACGTCGTGATCTACGAATACGGCGGAGCGGCCGCGCACTCCGGGCTGATGATCGAGGCGATTGCCGGGCGCCACGGCCGGTTCGGAGTGGACGAGCTCGCCGCAGCGATCGAGCCCAGCACGAAGTCGGCCGACCAAAGGCCGGCCGTCGTGGCGCTCGAGAACACCCACAACTCGTCGGGTGGTCGCTGCTGGCCGCTTGACGAGATCGAGGCGATCACCGCCTTCGCTCGCGACCGGGGCCGGGGCCTGCGGACGCATCTCGACGGCGCCCGCCTGCTCAACGCCGCCGTCGCGACGGGAACCGCGCCGTCGGCGATCGGGCGGCACTTCGACACGGTCACCCTGTGCCTCTCGAAGGGCCTCGGCTGCCCCCTCGGGGCGCTCCTCGCCGGCTCGGCGGAGACGATCGAGCGCGCGTGGCGCGAGAAGCATCTCTTCGGCGGGGCGATGCGCCAGGCCGGGATCGTCGCGGCCGCGGGCGTGTACGCCCTCGACCACCACGTCGACCGGCTCGCCGACGACCACGCCCGGGCCTGCCGCCTCGCCGAGGGCTGGCACGCGGCCGGGCTGCCCGTGGACCCCGATCAGGTCGAGACGAACTTCGTCCAGCTCGACGTCGGCAGGCTCGGGCTCGACCGCGACGAGGCGCTTGCGCGCCTGCGCGAGGCCGGGGTGGGGCTCTCCTCCACGATCCACCCGACGGTGGTCCGCGCCGTGACGCACCTCGACGTGGACGACGAGGCGATCGACCGCGCGGTCGCCCTCGCGCCGGCGGCGCTCGGAGCCCGTGTCGCCGCCTGACCGGCTCCTCGAGCGGCTCGACCTGATTGCAGCCACGGCGCAGGCCGAGCAGCGCATGCCGTCGCTCTGCGCCGCCGCCTTTCGCGACGGTGAGGTGCTCTGGCGCGCGTCCCTCGGGTCTGCGGACGTCGCGCGCTCCGAGCCGGCCGCGCCGGAGCACGTGTACCGGATCGGCTCGATCACGAAGACGTTCACGGCCGTCGCGATCCTCCAGCTGCGTGACGCGATGGTGGTGGCCCTCGACGATCCGCTGCGGACGCATGTGCCCGAGATCCCGGCGGGGCCGACCGTGCGGGACGCGCTCTCGCACCTGAGCGGCTTCCAGCGCGAGCCACCCGGCGAGATCTGGGAGACGCTCGAGCCGCCGACTCGGGAAGAGCTCCTCGCGGGCCTCGAGGACGCCGAGCGCGTCCTGCGGCCCGGTGAGTCGTGGCACTACTCGAACCTCGCGTTCGGGCTGCTCGGCGAGATCGTCGCGCGCCGCAGCGACGGGGACTACGAAGCCGCGCTGCGCTCCCGTCTGCTGGAGCCTCTCTCGCTCGGGCGTACGGGGTTCGACCCGCCCGGCCCGCGCGCGAGCGGCTACTTCGTCGATCCGTACTCCGACCGGGTCACGGTGGAGACAGAGCTACCGGCGAGCGGCCCGATCGCCGCGATGGGCTGGCTCTGGTCGACCGTCGACGACCTTGCGCGGTGGGCGGACTTCCTCGCGACGGGGCGGGACGGCGTGCTCGCCGTCGGGACGCTCGACGAGATGGCGCGGGTGCAGACGATGGTCGACCAGGCTACGTGGTCACTGGGCTGGGGCCTCGGTCTCGAGCTCTACCGCCGCGGGGAGCACGTCTACGTCGGCCACGGCGGCGCGATGCCGGGCTTCCTCGCGGCGGTATGCGTCCATCGTCCCGAGCGCACGGGCGCCGCCGTGCTGTGCAACACGGGCGCCGGTGCACGGCCCGAGCAGCTCGCGCTCGACCTCGCGGAGGCGGTCTTCGCGGAGATCGAGCGCACGCCTGAGCTGTGGCGGCCGGACGACGGCCCGCCCGCCGATGTCGAGCCACTCCTCGGCCGATGGTGGTCGGAGGGAAACGAGCTGGTGCTCGCGTGGAAGGACGATCGCCTGCGGCTCGAGCTCGTCGACGGCCCGGTCGGGCGGAGCGTCTCGTGGCTGACGCGCGAGGCCGACGACCGATGGCGCATCGTCGAGGGCCGCGAGCTCGGCGAGCTGCTTCGCGTCACCCGTGGCGGTGACGGCGCGCCCGTCAAGCTCTACGTGGCGACGTACCCGCTCACGAGAGCCGCGGCCTCGTTCGCGGGCGACGCCCCGGAGTGACTCTCGCGGTCGCCGGCCGCGTAGAACATCACGACGACGGCGACGTACGCGACGAGCAGCACGGCGCCGCGCGCCTTCGACGCGCGGCCGCCCCAGAGCGTGGCGACCGTGACGGCGAGCCCGAACGCAAGCGCGACGATCTCCACCTCGCGGAAGCCGAGCGCGAGCGGGTCGATGAACCACGAGAGCAGGGCGACCGCAGGGATCAGGAAGACGGCCACCTGGGCGGCGGACGCAAGGGCGATCTCGGCGGCGAGCTTCACCTTCCCCCGCCGCGCGACGACGACAGCGCCGCCGTGCTCTGCAGCGTTCCCGACGATCGCGACGATCACCGCCGCCACGAAGAAGTCCGTGAGGCCGACCTTCTCGGCGAAGGCCTCGAGCGAGCCGACGAGGATCTCCGCCACGAGCGCGGTCACCACGGTGGCGGCGCCGAGGACGAGGAGGGCCTTCGCGAGCGTCCAGGCCTCGACCGCCTCGTCGCTCGCGACGTGGAGCCCACGGTGCCGCCGGAGCGAGTAGACCGTCACCGCGACGTAGACGACGAGCAGCACGATCGAGACCGGGACGGAGAGCTGGACGATCAGGTCTCGGTCGGGGTCGCCGTCCCAGGATGGCACCGACGGGACGAGGAAGAGGGCGACCGCGACGGCGATTGCGGCGAACGACAGGAAGCTCGAGAGACGGTCGAGCTGGTCGCGCGGTCCCGCAACGAGCGAGAAGCCGAGCACGAGCAGGAGATTCCCGACGACAGACCCCGTGAGCGACCCGCGCACGACCTCGGTCAGCCCTTCGTGGACCGCGATGAGCGCGATGATCAGCTCCGGCGCGTTCCCGAACGTGGCGTTGAGGAAGCCACCGATCCCCGGGCCGGTGCGCTCGGCGGCGTGCTCGGTCGCCTCTCCGATGAGCCATGCGAGCGGGATCAGCGACAGGGCGGCGAGCACGAACTCGACCGTCTCGTCGACGTCGAGCGCGTAGTGGACGACGACCGTGAGCGGCCCGAGCAGCAGACCGGTGAAGAGGGCGCGGCGGACCACGGGGCCGAACCCTAGATGGTCGCCGAGTACGTCACGGGCGCTTGGGCGGGCGCCGATCGGCACGTCCGATTCCGGGGCTCGTCCCCGGCGTTACCCGTTTTCGGCCGCCGCGTCAAGTCTTGCGCGGGTGGCCGCGACCTTGCCACCATCCGAACATGACCGACGTCGTTCCCGTCACCGATGCGCCTGCGGAGATCCCGCTTCGGCCGCAGGACGAGCTCGAATGCCGCCGCTGCGAGGTGCACTGCGACCGCGTCGTCTACCCGGGCGCGTGCATCGCCCGGAGCTGCCCGTTCGTCTACGCGTACGAGGCCTGGGGGCACACGTACATGGGGTGCCTGCAGAAGGTCTTCGACGTCGAGATCGACGTCGAAGTCCTCGGCGAGCTCGAAGCCCGGCGCGAGGGGTTCGGCGCGGTGAAGGCGAGCCGGGCGCCGCTTCCGATGTGCCATTCGGACATCTCGTCGTGCTACCTGCATCGCGTCGACGACCTGGGGTGCCGGAACCCGGAGTTCTTCGAGCTCCCGCTCGAGCGTCCGAGCTTCCGGATCTTCGCGACCGTCGACTGAGCGCTCAGGCGGCCGCGAGGCCCTTCTCGTGTAGCCGCCGGAGCAGGCGCAGCTCGCCGGCGTAGGACCCGTCCGCGTCGGGCGTCTCGAGAATTGCGGGGAGCCCCTGGAAGGCGGGGTGGGCGAGAAACGTCGCCATCCCTTTCCCGATCGTGCCCTTCCCGAGCGTCGTGTGCCGGTCGCGGTTCGAGCCGAGCCCGACCTCGGCGTCGTTGACGTGGAGGCACCGGAGCCGGTCGAGGCCGATGCGCTCGTCGAGCTCGCGGATTGCGGCGTCGAGTGCTTCGCGGTCGGTCACGTCGACGCCAGAGACCCACCAGTGGCACGAGTCGAGGCACACCCCGAGCCGCGGATGCGCGTCGAGCCGGTCGACGATCGTCGCGAGCTCGTCGACCGAGCGGCCAATCGTCCCTCCGGCGCCGGCGGAGTTCTCGAGCACGAGCCAGAGCCGGTCGCCGG
This sequence comes from Actinomycetota bacterium, assembly GCA_046732615.1. Taxonomy (GTDB): domain Bacteria; phylum Actinomycetota; class Thermoleophilia; order Gaiellales; family Gaiellaceae; genus Gaiella. The sequence goes on from JBKPNM010000007.1 coordinate 33,047, forward strand.
TGAGCTCGAGCAGCTCGCGCAGAGCAGGAACGACGAGCGCGAGGCCCTCCTCGAGGCCCGCCCCGAGATGGGAGCCGACGTGGAAGACGACCGCGTCGGCGTCGATCGCCGCCGCCGTCTCCAGTGACGCGCGCATCGCGGCCACCGACTTTGCGTGCATCTCGCCGTCGGGGCTCGCGAGGTTGACGAGGTAGAGCGCGTGGCACACGACCGACTCGATCCCGGCCTCGGCGCGTCGCGCGCGGAACCGCGCGGTCTCCTCCTCGGTGTGCGCGGTCGGCCTCCACATCCGCGGGCTCTGGGTGAAGACCTGGACCGCGTCGCAGCGGAGCTCCTCGGCGCGGTCGATCGCCTTCGAGATCCCTCCCGCAGACGAGACGTGGGCGCCGTACAGCATTCGTGCACGCTACCCCCAGGCCGAGAGGCCGCTCGCCCGTGGAGCGATCGGCGCAGAATCGGCACGCCGTTACGTGGGCCAGACGGGACGCGACTACCCTCCCCGCGTGGCGATGCCGCTGAGCGAGCGCCTTGGCGCCCTGCGCGAGCGCGACTTCCGCCTGCTCTTCACGGGGACGATGATCACGGCCGTCGGCGACCGGTTCGCCGCGATCGCGCTCGCGTTCGCCGTGCTGGACTTCGCGTCCGCGACCGCGCTCGGGATCGTCTTCGCGGTGCGCCAGGGGGTGCAGGCGCTCGTCGTCGTCGCGGGCGGCGTCCTCTCCGACCGTCTACCGCGGAACCTCGTCCTCGCCGGCGCCTCACTGGTCCAGGGCGCCGCGCAGGCGGCGACGGCTGCGTGCGTCCTCGCCGGCGTGGGCGGCGTCGGGGCGATCGTCGTGCTGCAGGCCGTCTACGGCATCGGGCTCGGCCTCGTGCTGCCCGCCGAGGTCGGCCTCGTGCCGCAGACGGTCAGCCCGGACCGGCTTCAGCAGGCGAACGCCCTCCAGGGGCTCACGCGGAACCTCGTCGGCGTCCTCGGGCCTGCGGTCGGCGGGGTGGTCGTCGTCGCCTGGAGCCCGGGGGTCGCGCTCGCGGTCGACGCCGCGAGCTTCGTGGTCTGCGCCGGCCTGCTGCGCCGCATCCGGGTGACGCCGCGCGAGGCGACCAAGACGCCTGGTTTCGTGGCCGAGCTCCGCGAAGGGTGGCAGGAGTTCACCGCGCGGACGTGGCTGTGGGCCTCGGTCGTGCTCTTCGGCGTCGGCAACCTCGCGTTCGCCGGCTGGATCGTGCTCGGGCCGGCGATCGCCGACGACCGGCTCGGCGGAGCGGGCCCGTGGGCGACGATCCTCACCGCCGGTGGTATCGGCGCCGTCCTCGGCGGCGTGCTCGCGATGCGCGTCCGGCCGCGACGGCCGCTCGTCGCCTGTGTCATCGCCGCCACGCTCATCTCGCTGCAGACGCTCGCGCTCGCGCTCGGCGCGCCGACGTGGGTGATCGCGACGGCGGCGTTCATGGGCGGGCTCGGCATCGCCGTGCACCTCACGCTCTGGTACACCGTCTTCCAGCGGCAAGTGCCCGAGCGCGCCCAGTCCCGCGTTGCCTCCTACGACAGCCTCGGCTCCTTCGTGCTGATGCCGCTCGGGATGGCGCTCGTCGGCCCGCTGGCAGATGCGATCGGTCTCACCGAGACCCTCTGGATCTGCCTCGCGGTGATGTGGACGTCCTGGGCCGGGATCCTGATCCTCCCGTCGGTGTGGGCGGTCCGCAGGGAAGAGCCGCTGCCGGCCGCGAGCCCCGCCTGACTACGATCCGCGGCCATGACCGTCCGCGTACGCATGGCACCGTCGCCGACCGGGCTGCTCCACATCGGCGGCGTCCACACGTTCCTCTTCAATTGGCTGTTCGCCCGCGGCTGCCGTGGTGCGTGCCTGCTGCGGATCGAGAACACCGACACGAGCCGGGAGGTGGAGGAGGCGACGGAGCAGATCCAGCGCTCGCTCACCTGGCTCGGGATCGACTGGGACGGGCCTGTGACGTTCCAGCTCGACGCGATGGACCGCTGCCGCGAGCTCGCCGCGCAACTGGTCGAGGAAGGCGCCGCCTACGAGGACGAGGGCGCGATCCGATTCCGGATGCCCGACGACGGCGTCACCGGCTGGGACGACGCTGTGCGTGGCCGGATCGCGTTCCCCAACGAGCAGCTCGAGGACGTCGTCATCGTGCGCTCCGACGGCCGGCCGACCTACAACTTCGCCTCGCCGGTCGAGGACATGGACGACGAGATCACGCACGTGATTCGCGGGGACGACCACATCTCGAACACCCCGAAGCAGCTCCAGATCCTCCGCGCGCTGGGCCACGAGCCGCCGGTGTACGCACACATCGCGAACATCCTCGGCACGGACGGCAAGAAGCTCTCGAAGCGCCACGGCGCCATCTCGGTGGACGAGTTCCGCGTCGCGGGATACCTGCCCGAGGCGCTCGTCAACTTCCTCGCGCTGATCGGCTGGGCGCCGGACGGCGAGACGACGATCATGGCGCGCGACGAGATCGTCGAGCGCTTCACGCTCGAAGCGGTGAGCGCAAGCCCGGGCACCTTCGACTACGCGAAGCTCGACTGGATGAACGGCGTGTACCTGCGGGCGCTCGCGCCCGATGCGTACGCGGACGAGGTCGTCACGTACCTTCGCGAGCGCGGCGTCGAGTGGCCCGAGGACCGCGTTCGCGCGATGTCGGCGCTCGTGCAGGAGAAGGTCGCCCGGCTCGGGGAGATCCTTGACCTCACGCGGTTCCTGTTCGAGGACGTCGCGCCGGACCCGGGCCTGCTCGACCGGCGGATCCTCGAGGCCGCCGAGCAGGCGCTCGCGGAGGTGGACGAATGGACGGCGGCCGCGCTCGAGGCGGCGCTCAAGCGCCTCTGCGAGGAGCTCGGCGAGAAGCCGCGCACCGTCTTCGCCCCGATCCGAGTCGCCGTCACGGGCTCGCGCGTCTCGCCCGGCCTCTACGAGTCGCTCGAGTTGCTCGGCCGCGAGACGTCTCTCGCGCGGCTGCGCCGCGGACAGGAGATGGCGGCGTGACCGTGCGCGACGCCGGCGCGTTCGAGCAGCGACTCGACCTCTTCCTGCAGGAGCGTTCGGAGGAGGCCCGCGCGGTGAGGGTGGGGGAGAAGGAGACCTCCGAGCAGGCGGCCATCGTCGCGCGCTACGCCGACCTCTTCACGCGCGAGCAGCTCGACGCGCTGCACGAGGCCGAGGCGGTCGCGCAGGGGGCTGCGCGGGAGTCCGTCGCGCGCCTGCGGGTCACGTGCCAGGAGGGGATCGTCGAGCGCGAGATCGTCGAGCGCGAGGACGCGCTCGAGAACGCGCTCCTCGCGGCTCGCGTCGCCTGGCAGGGCGAGGAGCTCCCCCTCCGCACGGCGCAGGCGCGCCTTGCCGTGGAGCCGGCCTACGCAGACCGCGACGCCCTCGGCGCCGCCGTGCTCGAGACGTCGTCGTCCTTCAACGACGATCGGCGCGAGCTGCTCGGCGAGCGCCACACGCTCGAGTCCGACGTGACGGGCCTCGCCGAGCCCGTCGCGCGCAACGAGGCGGAGAAGGGAGTGGCCCTGCGACCCATCCTGGACGCCGTCGACCGCGCCCGCGTGGAGAGCACGCCGTCGTTCACGCCGCAGCGCGAGCGGTGGCTCGACCGTCTCCTCGGGCGCGATCGCGAGGCGACGCCCGCGCATGCCCACATGGCATGGATCCGCCGCCTGTCGCCGCTCGAGGCGACCTACACGAAGGAGCGGAGCGTCGCCGTCTGCGTGGAGACGCTGCGCGCCCTCGGCTTCGACCTCGATGCCGAGAAGGGCATCCGGCCCGACCTCGAGGACCGGCCGCAGAAGTCGCCGCGGGCCTGCGTGATCGCATCCGACCCGCCGCGCGTCGTGCACCTCATCACGCGGGCGCAGGGCGGCCTCCACGACTATGAGGCGTTTCTCCACGAGGCGGGTCACGCCCTGCACTACGCCGGGTGCGATCCGTCGCTGCCGCTCGCGTTCCGACGGCTGTCGCGCGACCACGCGCTCACGGAGATCTACTCGTTCCTGCTCGACTCAATCTCGCAGGAGCCCGGGTGGCACGTCGGGCACTTCGGCCTGTCGGAGGAGGAGGCGCGCGACAACGCGGACGCCGCGCGCTTCGCGAACACGCTGCTCTTTCGCCGCTACTCGGCAAAGCTCGGGTACGAGCTCGACTTCTGGACGCGCTTCCCGTCCGACGGCGGAACTCCCGACGGGTACGAGGAGCGGCTGACCGCGGCGACGGGCATTCGCTACCCCGCCGCGAACCACCTCGCCGACATGGACGCGGGCTTCTACTCCGCCGACTATCTGCGCGCCTGGATCCGGGCAGCGCAGCTCCGGGCGCACCTCCGCCGCGAGGTGGGGGAGGACTGGTGGCGCCGGCCGGAGACCGGCGCGCGCCTGCGCGACCTGTTCCGCGAGGGCACGCGCCCGACGACGGAGGAGATCGCGGAGCGGATCGGCTTCGAGCCGCTCGACACCGCGCCGCTCGTCGCCGAGCTGCGCGCGGGCTCCTGACGCGCCAACCGGACGCCACGGCAGTCGTCAGCAATGGGGTCCCGTCTCGGAGTCGCAGGGCGCGCGTCGCGGTCTTGCGTCGTTCGCGACCGAGCGTCGAGCCTGCGTCCCACGAGACGGCCGACGGCCGCCGTCACTTCCTCGACGTCGCCGACCCCACGCAGATGAAGGGAGGCCTCGACGCCGTGTCGCTGCCGAACTTCGTCGCGGCGGCCGAGGGCGCGCTCGCGCGGAGCGGCTCTACGCTCACCGACGTCTCCTATCTGTGCGGCATCGACATCAAGCGGTCGATGCACGAGGCGATCGTCGGCGCGCTCGGGCTCCCGCTCGAGCGGGCCGCCTATCGCGACGACACCGGCCACATGAGCGGTGTCGACCCGCTGCTGGCGCTCGACCGCGGTGCGGGCCGGCGACGTCCGGGACGGCGACCTCATCCTGCTGCTTGCCGCCGGTACCGGCTACACGTGGGCTGCGAGCACCGTACGCTGGGGTGCCGCGTCCGATGGCGCGGCCACGTCGAACGAGGAGAAGCCGACCGGATGAGCACGTTCGAGGAATTGCTCGGGAAGGAGCTCGGCCCGACCGAGTGGTTCGAGATCGACCAGGCGCGGATCGACGAGTTCGCTCGGGCGACGAACGACCCGCAGTGGATCCACACCGACCCCGCGCGCGCCGCGGAGGGCCCGTTCGGGACGACGATCGCGCACGGCTTCCTCACGCTCTCGCTCTGCGTCCCCCTGATGACCTCGACGCTCGGCCTCACCGGTTACCGCATGGGCGTCAACTACGGCGTCAACAAGGTGCGCTTCCCCGCGCCGGTTCCGACCGGCTCGCGCATCCGTGCGCGCTTCGAGGTCCAGTCGGTCGACGAGGTGCCCGGCGGCGACCAGGGCGTCGTGCTCGCGACCGTGGAGCGCGAAGGCGGCGACAAGCCGGTCTGCGTGGCCGAGCTCGTGGTGAGGATGATCCGATGACCCGCTTCGAGGGTGCGACGGCGCTCGTCACGGGCGGCGCAAAGGGCATTGGCGCGGCGACCGCGGAGCGGCTCGCCGCCGAGGGAGCCCACGTCGTCGTCGCGGACTTCGACGAGGCGGCGGCGACGGAGACGGCCGAAAGGATCGGCGCCCGCGCGGTGCGCTGCGACGTCACGTCGCGCGTCGACGTCGAGGCGGCGGTCGGCGCCGCGACGCGAGACGGCCGACTCGACGTGCTCGTCACGTGCGCGGGGATCATCCGCGACAACCTCATCCACAAGATGACCGACGACGACTGGGAGGCGGTCATCGCGACGCACCTGCGGGGGACGTTTCTCGCGGCCCAGGCGGCCCAGGCCGTGATGACGCAGCAGGGGGGCGGCTCGATGGTGCTCGTCTCGTCCGTGTCCGCGCTCGGGAACCGGGGCCAGGCGAACTACTCGGCCGCCAAGGCGGGCATCCAGGGCCTGACGAAGACGCTCGCGATCGAGCTCGGGCGCTTCGGCGTGCGCGCGAACTGCGTCGCGCCGGGGTTCATCGCGACGGCGATGACGCAGCAGACCGCGGAGCGAATCGGCATCTCGTTCGAGGACTTCCAGACGGCGGCGGCCGAGCAGATTCCGCTCAAGCGGGTCGGCCAGCCCGACGACGTCGCCGGCGTGATCGCGTTCCTTTGCTCGGACGACGCGGCGTACGTCACCGGCCAGGTGATCTACGTCAGCGGCGGCCCCTGACGCGCGGTGAGCCGAGTCGCGCTCGTCACCGGCGCCGCCAGCGGCATCGGCCGGGCGATCGCCGAGCGCCTGGGCGACGACGGTTGGCGAGTCCTGGCAGCAGACCTCGAGCCTCGGGTGGACGGACCGGGGGAGCCCTTCGCGGCCGATCTGACGACGCGCGAGGGGAACCGCGCGGCCGTCGACGCGGCGCTCGAGCGCTTCGGCCGCCTCGATGCCGTGATCCCGAACGCCGGATTCCAGCACGTCTCGCCGGTCGAGGAGTTCGACGAGGACCGCTGGGACGCGCTCGTCGCCCTTCTCCTCACGAGCCCGTTCCTCCTGGCCCGCTACGCGTGGCCCGCGCTGGGCGCCTCGGGCGACGGACGCATCGTGGTCGTCGCGTCGGTGCACGGCCTCGTGGCCTCGCCGTACAAAGCGGGCTACGTGTCGGCGAAGCACGGCGTCCTCGGCCTCGTCAAGACGTTGGCGCTCGAGGGCGCGGCCCACGGGATCCTGGCGAGCGCCGTCTGCCCGGGCTACGTGCGCACGCCGCTCGTCGAGCGCCAAATCGCAGACCAGGCGCGCTCCCACGGCATCCCCGAGGAGCGAGTGCTCGAGGACGTGTTGCTCGCGCCGCAGGCGCTGAAGCGGCTGCTCGAGCCGTCCGAGGTCGCCGACACGGTCGCGTACCTGCTCGGGCCTGGAGGCTCGCTCGTCACCGGCGCGCCACTCGTCATGGATGGCGGCTGGACGGCCCGCTGACTTCTCGACGGGAGGGCCGGCCCCACCCTCCGTGCCGTCGGTCGAGGCAGGACCGGCACACCGAAGCGTGACCGCCCGACCCCGTGCGTGCAACTCGTGACGGGTGCGAGGTTTCAACTCCGCATGGCGTGGGTACGGAAGCGTTGGCAGGCGAGCGCCCATATCCCTCCTGTGGCAGCGCCCCCCGGCCACAATGGCCCCCGAGCGGGATCACCCGTGCCGCCCCCCCGCCGGAATCCCGCTCGCGCGGGGCCCTGGTACTGGCGGTTCGCGTTTGCACCCGCCGAGCCGATCTCGCAAGATAGGCGCGGAGCGCGGGCCGGCGCACCCAATTCTCGGTTCCGACAGGCTCCCCCCGGCTTGCCGTGACCCGGTGCGCCGCCCGCGCCTCCGACATCCCAGGAACGCAGCGAACGCGTGACGGGCCGACGGCGGCAGGGCCTCGCGGCCGGTCGCCTCTAATAGCCCGTGGACGAGCCGCCGCCTCCGTAGACGACGAGCAGCACGACGGCGATGACGACGACGACCGCGACCGCCGCCACGATCGCGACGCGGCGCGCGTGGCCGGAACCGGTTCCGCGCGGGCTCGTCGGTTGGTCGATGGATGGCATGGTGCCCCCTTCGTAGTGGCTACCCGGAGATACGGCCGTCACGCACGTGCGGGTGCGCACGCGCTGCGGCGCGACCGGGATCCCTCGACGGAGGGGTCTTGCCGTCGCGCGATCCCGCCGACCGCCCAACTAGCACCGGAACCAACGACTGCGGAGGAACACCATGGGCATGCGGCAGCCCGCTCGGCTCTCGCCGACACTGGCATACGGCTTGCCGGAAGACATCCTGGCGAGCGCCGACTCGAGCAACAGCGGTGCGCGTGGGCTCGGCAGCGTGGTTGCGCTGCTCGTTCTCGTCCTCAGCCTGGCCGCCGCGACCGTGTGGTTCGTCGTGCTCCCGGCCTTCGACAAGGCGCCCGCGGAGCGGTCGTGCGAGGTCGTCATTCTCAAGTCCGGCGCGCCTGACTGCGTCTCGGATCTGACGCGTGCCTCGCAGAAGACGTCGCCCACCTCGGGCGCCAAGCGCTGAGCCCTACGTTCCTCGGCGTCTACTGCGCCATTTGGGGAATTCAGGCGGACTCACCGATCCTCGCGCGCGAAGCGCCCGCTCAGCCGACCCCTCCGTCCCCGGTAGAACGCTGCCCGCGATCCCGGTCTTTCCGACCGACGTTCCACAGGCATACTGCGAACCAGAATCACCCTGGGGAGGGGCGGCATGTCAGTGGAAGCGAAACAGCTCGGCGCGAGCGCGCTAGACCAGCGCGTGGACGGCGGTGGCGATCAGGAGCCACGCGTCGATGGAGAGCAGCAGCGGAGCGAGGAGACCGAATCGCGCGCCGGGGGAGACGCCTCGTTCATCGGGTTGCGATCCTAACCGTCTCGGGTGCGATGCTGGCGTCGGTGGTGGCGTGGACGGCGTTCCTCGTCTACGCGGCCGCGTGGGTCGTCGGGGCGATCTCGTAGCACCGAGCCGACACGAGCAATCGTCTAGGCCGCCACAGACGATCGGAGGGCAGCGACTACCCGCTGGGGGAGCGCAGTCGGCATCCGGATCGGCCGATGATCGGGACATGGTGCTTGTCTGGAAGAGGTTGCGCTGGCGGCTATCGCCGGCCGCACGCCGGGCGCGGAGGACGAACGCTCAGCGCGTCGCGGCGTTGTCGGCGGCGAAGCGCGCGATCTAGCTTCGCCGCGTCCATCACGCTCGAGGCACGGGCGTTTGCGTAGTCGCGGTCCTCGCGGCGCTGAGGTTCCTGACGATTGCGCGGCGCTCGCGCCGGGTACGTATCGGCCATGACCGAGGCCGTCAGTGCCGTACCGGGCATCGAGCACTGGTCGTACGGCTCGTTCGAGTTCGACCCCGACACGGGTCGACGCACCGTGCCGCTCGTACGCGACGACGGGACGACTGCCGCTTTCACGATTCCCGAGTTCGTCAACGAGCCGCGTGACCTCGAGGCGATTGCACGCATCGTCATCGCGGCGTGCGAGCGCTGGGAGAACCGACAGGGAGTCGGCGGTTGACAGACGAGCCGACAACCGACGACGAGTCCCCCGCGAGCGCGCACCGGCCCCCGCATTCACGCCGGTCGGACGAGGGCGTCGAGGATCCTCCGGCGGACGAGCGCACGTCGCCATTCCCCTATGCCGAGAAGTTCGACGATTGGGTCGCCGACGAAACGGCGCCTCCCGAGCCGCCATCGGGTCCCCGCCGGCCCCGCTTCGGAGACCGACCCCGGCCCGGCTGAGCGAAACGCCTTCATCCGAGCCCGAGAACCCGCGATTCTCCGGGGACGGCGACCGCCACTAGGCTGTCGCGAGCCGATCGGAGGAGCGGATGAGCGAGTACATCGTCAGAGCGCTCAGCCCGGACACCTGGGACGGGTTCGCCGGGCTCGCGCAACGGCACAACGGCGTGTTCGGGGGCTGCTGGTGCACCTACTTCCACACGATGCACACGGAGAAGACGTTCGACGCCGACGACAACCGGAGTCTCAA
>JBKPNM010000008.1:0-11655 GCA_046732615.1 Actinomycetota bacterium
CGAGAGTGCCGCGCTCGATCGTCGCGCGTCTCGACGGCGTCCGCCGCGACGTCCTCGCCGGGAGAATCCGCGTGCCGAGCGTCTACCCCCGCGCGCCGGGTTGACGGAGCAGCATGCCCGCCCCGCTCCGTCCAGAAGCGCCGTCACCGGCAAACGCAACTTCACGAACCAGGCGATGGCCGGCTCAGGATGGGCACCCATACGAGGCCGCCCGCGACGACGACGTCCCAGGCCGGGCCGCCGATGGGGATTCGAGCCTCGACGTCGCCCGTCGCCGGGTCGAGCCGCTCGAGCTGCGGCTCGCTGGACGAGGTCACCCAGACCGCGCCCAGGCCGAAGGCGACGGCTGCGACGTCTCTGATAACCCGTGACCCCCAGAACAGGGCACTGGTGACGGGGTCGACCTTCCAGAGCTGTCCGGTCACGCCCGCTTCGCCGCCGACCCAGAGCGCGCCTCCCCCGAGGGCAAGGGCGTTCAGGGGGCGTCCGACGTAGAACTCCACCGTCTCGTCCCCCGAGCGCGCCTCGACCCGCTTTGCCCGATTCGCGATCGTCGTCCCCCATACCGCGCCGCCACCCACCGCGACCTGGAATGCAAACGACGAGCCCAGATCGACCATCTCGACCACCCGCTCTGCGGAGCGGCTAACCCGAACGAGGCCGGGTGGGGCGCCGACCCAAACGCGGCCGTCTCCGACGCCGATCGAAGCGGCCGGCGGCACGACCGGATCGCCCGGGTTGAGCGAGATCCGGCCCGCGACCTCGACTAGATCCGGGTCGACGCTGACGACCTCGCCGGAGGATCCGGTCGCGGCCCAGACGCCGCCGACCCCGAAAGCGAGATCGACTATCGGGGCACCGATCCCGATCGTCCCGACGACCGACATGCGCCGCACGTCGACCTTCGTGATGGTGCCGTCGTGTGCGTCGCCCACCCAGACGGCGCCGCCCCCGTACGTCACGGACACGGGCCTCGACCCGACGCGAATCCACGCGACCACCCGGTTCTTCTTCGGATCGACGGCGACCAGCGCGGGCGGCACGACCGCGACGTGCGCTGCGGGATCGTCGCTTATGAGCAGATATGCGACGACGAGGGCGCACACCGCGACGGCGAGGACGAGCCCGAGAGCGAGTGGACGGCTCCGCCTGCTCCGCGGCGCCGGCGTCGACGGCGCCTGCTCGGCGGACACCCGCGGCGGGCCTCCTCGCGCACCCTGCTCCGGCGGCTCGAGCGCCGCATCCTGGGCGAGGATCGCCCGCTCGAGCCGCTGCAGCTCCGTGCCCGGCTCGAGGCCGAGCTCGTCCCGGAGCAGGCGGCGTCCCCGCCGGTACACCTCGAGCGCCTCGGCCTGGCGCCCGCAGCGGTACAGGGCCAGCATCAACAGGCCGCGCAACCGCTCACGGAGCGGATGCTCGTCCACGCGCGTCTGGAGCTCCGCGACCACGGCGCCGTGACGGCCGAGCCGGAGAAGGGCCTCGATGCGGCCCTCGACCGTCTGGAGTCGGAGCTCCTCGAGCCGCTGAATGTCGCGCTGGGCGAACTCTGCGAACGCAAACTCGTCGAGGGGTGGCCCGCGCCAGAGCGCCAGGGCCTCCTCGAAGGCGGCGAGCGCCGCTGCCGGATCGTCTTCGAGGCCGCGCCATCCCTCCACTGCGAGCATCTCGAAGCGACGGGCGTCGACCTGGCCGTCCGGAACACGGAGCACGTACCCGGGCGACTGGGTCACGACCATTCTGTCCGCTCGTGGCGGCCCGAGGAGCCGACGGATGTGCGAGACGTACCCCTGGACCGCCTTACCCGCGGTGCTCGGCGGCTGCTCGCCCCAGAGCGCGTCCACGAGCGTGTCGACTGAGACGACCTCGCCGCGGCGGAGCACCATCACTGCCAGTAGCGTCCGCTCGCGGCCCGCCGGGAGTCTGATCTCGCGGCCGGAGTCGTCGAAAACCTCGAACGGGCCGAGAATCCTGAACTCCACCAGTCCGCCGGCTCCCTACCGGATTCTCGCCGGTCCTGCGCGTTCTCGGGCGGGGGCCTCGGAGGCTTCGGTTTCGCATCGCCGCGGGTGATCGGAGACCGAAGGAGGATCGTGACGCCCAAGGTGTCCAGCGCCGTTGAGCCGCCGCGAGGCGGCGACGCCACGTTCAGCGAACGACGACCGGAACACGCTGGACGGCGTTGTTCTCGTAGCCGCCGAGGTTCCACTCGGGCTCGAGCGGCTGGGCTTCGCCGGTGGCGTCGGTGGCGCGGCAGCAGAGGACGAACGAGCCCGACCCCGCCGGATTCCATCGGAACGACCATCTCGACCACGCGGACGCGTCCGGCAGGTCGTGGGTGAGCTCGGCGTCGGCCCACGTCTCACCCCCGTCGTCGCTGACATCGACGCGGACGATGGGCGCCCTGCCCGACCACGTGCGTCCCTCGAGCAGCACCGGAACGCCGCGTTCGAGCACGCGCTTGCGGGTGAAGAAGTCCGGGATCCCGGGCGGCACCATGAGCGACCGCGGCCGCATCCGCGTGACCGGACGCCCCTCCTCCTCCTCGGTTTGCCGAAAGCGGTAGGCGTTCGCGACCTGGTAGCCGGCGAACGGCTCCTCAGTCACCGCGATCGACGAGAGCCACTTGACGTTCGTCATCCCGTACCAGCCGGGAACCACGAGACGGAGCGGAAAGCCGTGCTGCGGGAGGAGCGGCTCGCCGTTCATCTCGTATGCGAGCACGCAGCCGGCGTCGCGGACCTCTGTGAGCGGCAAGCTCCGCTCGTACCGCTGCTCGACCTCGCCTTCGACCCCCCGGTCGAGCCCGCCAAAGACGACGTCGACCGCGCTGGCAGCCGGCTCGACCTCCTCGAGGAGTGCAGCGAGCGGAACTCCGCGCCAGCGCGCCGTCCCGACCGCCTCGGTCAGCCACGGCTGGCTGATCGGACGCGGCTCGAGCAACGCGCGGCCGTTTCCGGCGCACTCCATCGTGACGGCCGCCTCGATGGAGGGCCGCGCGCGAAGATCGTAGAGGTCGAGCGACAGACTGCGGTCGACCGCGCCGCTCACGTCCAGCCGGAAGGCCGCCGGGTCTACGAGCGGGACGTCGTAGTGGATCAGGAGATAGTGCAGCCCGGCCGGCGTGATCGGCCAGCGGAGCGCCTCGAGTGGCATCGCGTGGTTCCGGGCCGCGAGCCGGAGTTCGTCGAGCGTGATCCCTGAGTCAGCACTCTCGGCCACGCGCCGAGCGTAACGCGTTCGTGCCCGCCGTTACCAGAATTCGACCGCGCTTTACCGCCGCGTGGGCCGTCCGTCCGACGATCGCCGCACTTCGTCGAAGCGCAGGCGAGACAAGGAGGAACGGCAATGACCAGAAGGACGCACAACCGCCTCGGGCTTGGGATCGTCGTCGTCGTCGTCGGAATCGTGGCCAGCGTGGCGCTCGCGGCCACCACGGACGGGTCGAGGTCGTCCGAGACGCCGGCGTGGGAAAAGGCGCTCATGGCGCGTAGCGACGCCCTCAACCGTCGCTACAAGCTCGGCAAGTACGCGGGCACGCGCACAAGAACCGTTCGAAAGGCCGAAATGCCCGCCTGGGAGAAGGCGATCATGGCCCGCAGCGACGCCCTCAACCGTCGCTACAAGCTCGGCAAATACGCCGGCACGCGCACAAAGACCGTTCGAAAGGCCGAAATGCCCGCCTGGGAGAAGGCGATCATGGCCCGCAGCGACGCCCTCAACCGTCGCTACAAGCTCGGCAAATACGCCGCCCGCTAGACACGCTCCTCGGATGCCGGAAGGGCCGCCGCTGCGCGGCCCTTCCGCCGTCAGGCGGAAAGCTTCGCCCGGACGAGGTCGTTCACGGCGCGCGGGTCGGCCTGGCCCTTCGTCTCCTTCATCACCTGCCCGACGAAGAAGCCGAGGAGGCCGTCCTTGCCCGCGCGGTACTGCTCGACCTGGCCGGGGCTGGCAGCGAGGATCGCGTCGACGACCGGCTCGAGCGACGCCGTGTCGGAGACGACCTCCTGCGCGACGTACGGCTCCGCCGAGAAGCCGGGCTCGCCGACGCGCCCGATCGCTTCGTCGAACGCCGTGCGTGGGATGCGGTCGCGCGCCTCGACGAGCTTCGCGAGCTCGGCTGCGGCCACGGACGACGGGTCGACGCCCGCGCCGACGAGCTGGTTCGCGATCACGTTGCTCGCCGCGACGCCGTCCGCTCCGGCCGCCACCGTCGCGGCCCACAGCGAGTCGAGCCCGCCGGTCACGAGCACGAGCGCGCGCTCGTGGTCGAGGGTCTCGCCGATGCGCCTGATCCGCTGCGCGGGCAGCTCGGGAAGCTCGCCGCGCAGCTGCTCGACGAGCTCCGTCGGCGGCTCGACCGGCACGAGGTCCGGCTCCGGGAAGTAGCGGTAGTCGTCGGCCTCCTCCTTCGCCCGCCGCGGCGTCAGCGTCCCGGTCGCGACGTCGAAGTCGTAGGTGTGCTGCTCCACCACGCCGCCGGACTCCCACACGGCGACCTGCCGCTCGACCTCCGCCTCGATCCCGCGCGCGATGTGGTTGAACGAGTTCATGTTCTTGATCTCGCAACGCGTGCGCAGCTCGTCCGACCCCTCGGGCCGCACGGAGACGTTCGCGTCGACGCGCAGCGTCCCCTTCTCCATCTCCGCGTCCGAGATGCCGAGGTCGACGATCGTCTGCCGGAGGAGCTGGAGGAAGCGCTTCGCCTCCTCCGCGGAGTGGATGTCCGGGGCGGTGACGATCTCGACGAGCGGCGTGCCGCCGCGGTTGTAGTCGACGAGCGTGTAGTCGGCGCCGCCGATGCGGCCCGTCCGGCCGCCGACGTGGACGTTCTTCGCGGCGTCTTCCTCCAGGTGCGCGCGGACGATCCCTACGGCATGTTCACCATTGAGCAACGGCACTATCACATTACCGTTAATGCAAGAAGGCAGATCGTACTGGGAAATCTGATAGCCCTTCGGGAGGTCGGGGTAGAAGTAGTTCTTCCGTGCGAACACCGCGCGGGGCGCGATCTCGCAGCCGAGCGCCAGGCCGAGCTTGACGACCCACTCGATCGCCGTCCGGTTCGGCACGGGGAGCGCACCGGGGAAGCCCAGACAGACGGCACACGTCTGCGTGTTCGGGGCGGCGCCGAAGCCCACCGGGCAGCGGCAGAACATCTTCGTCCGCGTCTTCAGCTGGACGTGGATCTCGAGGCCGATCACCGGCTCCCACGTCATGCGCGCAACCTCTCGGGGACGAGATCGAGCGCGAGCGCACGCTCGAGCGCATGTCCCGCGCGGAAGAGCGTGTTCTCGGCGAACTGCGGCCCGACGAGCTGGAGCCCGACCGGCAGGCCCTCCGAGAGCCCACACGGGACGCTGAGCCCCGGCAGGCCGGCCAGGCAGGAGGGGATCGTGAGGAGGTCGCAGGCGTACATCGCGAGCGGGTCCGCCGCCTTGTCGCCGATCGGGAACGCGATCGTCGGAGAGGTCGGCGTCGCGAGCACGTCGAACGACTCGAACGCCGCCGCGTGCTCGCGCACGATCAGCGTCCGCACCTTCTGTGCCTGGCCGTAGTAGGCGTCGTAGTAGCCGGCGGAAAGGGCGTACGTGCCCAGCATGATCCGCCGCTTCGGCTCCGCGCCGAAACCGTCGTCGCGCGTCCGCTCGACCGCGTCGCGGTAGGTCTCCCCCGCGCTCCGCCTCCCGTAGCGGACGCCGTCGTAGCGCGCGAGGTTCGAGGACGCCTCGGCCGGGGCGATCAGGTAGTAGCACGGCAGCCCGTAGTCGAACGAAAGCGGCAGGTCGCACTCGTCGACGTCCGCGCCGAGCTCCTCCAGGAGCGCGAGCGCCGACTGGAACGACGAGCGCACGCCGGGCTCGATCGCCTCGAGCGCAACCGCCTGGCGCGGGACGCCGATCCGCAGGCCGTCGAGGCGCTCGGCCGTTGGCAGCTCCACGGGCTCCTGCGGGTCGACGGTCGTCGAGTCGCATGGGTCGCGCCCGGAGACGATGCGGTAGAGGAGCGCGACGTCGCGCACCGTCTTCGCGACCGGCCCGACCTGGTCGAGGCTCGACGCGAACGCGACGACGCCGTAGCGCGACACCGTGCCGTAGGTCGGGCGCAGCCCGACGTTCCCGCAGAGCGCGGACGGCTGCTTGATCGACCCGCCGGTGTCCGAGCCGAGGCCCCACGGCGCGAGCCCGCCGCTGACCGCCGAGGCTGTCCCGCCGCCCGACCCGCCCGGCACGCGCGTCGGGTCCCAGGGATTCCGGGACGGCCCGAAAGCGGAGTTCTCGGTCGACGAGCCCATCGCGAACTCGTCGGTGTTCGTCTTGCCGAGCAGCGTCAGTCCGGCCGCCCTGCAGCGTGCTGCGACGGTCGCGTCGAACACCGGGACGTACCCCGACAGGATCCTCGACCCCGCCGTCGTCTCGACGTCGCGGGTCGAGATGACGTCCTTCAGCGCAATCGGGATGCTGCTCCCGTCTGCCTCGTCGACGGTGCGGAGAAACGCGTGGAGCTCCGGGTCGCGCTCGCGGATCGCGTCCAGGTAGGCGCCGTGGAGCTCCGCGGCGGAGACCTCCGCGCGCTCGACGAGCCCGAGCGCGTCCTCCGCGGTCAGCCGCAAGGTGTCGACGACGGCGCTCATACCGTCGGCGGCACGCGGAACATGTCGCGCTCGGAAGCCGGGGCGTTTCGCAACACGTCTTCGAGCGGGAGCGAGTCGTGCGGCTCGTCCTCGGCCCACGCGTTCACGAGGTCGAGCGGATGCGACGTCGGGGGCACGTCGCCGAGGTCGAGCTCCGAGACCTTCGAGACGGCGTCGAGGATGGCGCCGAGCTCGCCGGTCAGCTGCTCGAGCTCCGCCTCGGAGAGGTCGAGCCGCGCGAGCCGCGCGACGTGCAGCACCTGATCCCTCGTGATCGCCATGTCCATTCATCCTTCCAGAAGCCTTGCGGGAACCATGGGCCCCCACGAAGAAAGCGGCGGGCCCTGGTCGGGGCCCGCCGCGGAAGCCATATGACCTTCGCTCTATGCGACGGCCGTGACGTTCGCGGCCTGGGCACCCTTCGGCCCCTGCACCACCTCGAACTCCACCTTCTGGCCTTCCGTCAGGGACTTGTAGCCCTCGCCGTTGATGGCCGAGAAGTGGACGAAGACGTCATCGCCGCCCTCGCGCGCGATGAAGCCGAACCCCTTCTCGTTCGAGAACCACTTGACGGTGCCCGTCTCTACAGACAACGAACGTCCTCCTGAGGACAGCATCGGCGGAGGCCGACGCGAGATACACGAACGGCGGACAACGTATCGTCAGAGCGTCGGGTATGCAAGGAGCCCGCGGCGATAGCGGGCCGCCTTGACGGCGCTCTCGAGCAGAAGCGCGATCGTCATCGGGCCGGTGCCTCCGGGCATCGGCGTCAGCAGGCCCGCGACGTCGGCCACGGCCGGGTCGACGTCGCCGCGGATGCCCTCCTCCGTACGCGTCAGCCCGACGTCGAGGACGGTGGCGCCGGGCTTGACCATGTCAACCGTCACGATCCCGGGCACGCCGACCGCGGCGACGACGATGTCGGCGCGCCGCACCTCCGCGCCGAGGTCGGCGGTGCGCGAGTGGCAGATCGTCACGGTCGCATGCGCTTGCAGGAGCAGCATCGCTGCGGGTCGCCCGACGATCTCGCTGCGGCCGATGACGACCGCGTTTTCCCCCTTGGGATCGACGCCGTACTCGGCGAGCAGCGCCATGCACCCGGCGGGCGTTGCCGGGACGTGCAGCGGCGTGCCGAGGTACAGGTTCCCCGCGTTCACTGGGTGGTAGCCGTCGACGTCCTTGTGGGGCGCGACGGCGTAGGTCACCTTCGTCTCGTCGATCTGCGATGGGAGCGGGAGCTGCACGAGGATCCCGTCGACGTCGTCGTCCTCGTTGAGGTCGTTGACGAGCGCGATCACGTCGTCCTCCGACGTCGAGGCGTCGAGCCGGACGTCGCGCGCGTCGATCCCCGCCTCGGCCGCGGCACGCTGCTTGAGCCGGATGTAGACGTCCGATGCCGGGTCGTCGCCGACGAGCACCGTCGCGAGACCGACGTGACCGAGCTGTTCGATCTCTCGCGCGACCTCGCCGCGGATCCGCTCGGCCAGCGCCTTGCCGTCCATCAGCGTCGCGGGCACGGCGCGACTCTACTCCTGCGCGGAAGCCCGCTCGTACCCTTCCGCCATGCGATACGAGGTCGATCGCGGCACCGTCCAGGCGTCGATCCGCGCAGCGGCGCTCGTCTTCGTCGTGGCGTGGCTCTTCAGCGACGACCTTCGCGCGTGGATCCCCGTCTGGCTCCCGATCGTCGTGCTGCTTGCCGCCGAGGTCGAGTTCGTCCTCCGCGGACGCGCGGAGCAACCGAGGCGGGAGAGCCGTCGCGTCGCGCCAGGCCCCGAGGACGCCGACCTCGGGTTCGGCGAGCTCGTCGAGGACGAGGACGGCATCCGCCTCGTCCCTCCGCCCTCGCGACCGGAGCGCGCCCGCCGGCGCCTGGCGTGGGTCGTCGGCGGCGCCCTCGCCGCGATCGTCGTCGCGCTCGCCGTGCGAAGCGACCGCGGCGCGACGTGGAAGGCGCTCGGCGAGGAGGACCGGACGCGGGCCGAGGCCCGCTTCACGGCTGAGGCCTCGGCGATCGCAGGAGGCTCGGTCCGCATCCGTTGCGACGACAGCTACTCGTTCACGGGCGCCGGCAGCGACACGCTCGGCGTCGCGTTCCCGCGGTCCGGTCTCGCGTATCTCGATCCGACCGTCTGCCGCACGCTGTACGACCTCGCGTTCCACGGCCGGGGAAGCGACGAGCGAACGATCGACGCGGTGATCGTGCTCGCCCACGAGGCCGTGCATCTCGGCGGCGAGCGCCGCGAGGGCGTCACGGAGTGCCTCGCGCTCCAGGCGGCCGGCCCGCTCGCCGTGCGCCTCGGCCTCGACGAGAGCCGGGCACGAAGGCTGCTCGGCGCTGCGCTCGCGCGCCGCCTCGCCGAGCGCAACGCGATCCGTGCGGCGTACGCGCTGCCGTCGAGCTGCCGCGACGGCGGCGCGCTCGACCGGCGTCCGGGTGACGGACGCTTCCCGTTCTGACGGTCAGCCGAGCCGCTCTTCGAGGCGCCGGCGGACGAGCGCGACGCTGGACGCCCCGAGCGGCTCGCCGAGCACGGCCGAGCCGAGGGCGTTCGCCTCGACGACGATGCGCTCGCGCTCGGTCTCGAGCGTCCCACGTGCCACGAACAGCGCCGAGCGGGCCTGACCGCCCCAGTCCTCGAGCTCCTCGAGCGTCGTGCCCGGCTCGCGTCCGGCGGCGTCCGTGATCCGCCCGTTCGCCCTGAGGTCGGCCGCCGCGTCGGCCGCGGCTCCGACCAGCCGATCTCGCTCGCCCTCGAGCGCGCGTTGCTCGACGTCGAGCTCGCGCGTTCGCTCCCCGAGCCGTGCGATCCGCGCCTCGGCGTCGCGCTGCGCGTCCAGCGCCGTTGCAAGCTCCTTCCGTGCGCGATCGAGCTCGTCCTCGCGCCGCCGCCGTGACGACTCCAGAGCCGCGACGCGTGCCTCGGCCCGCGCGAGCTCCTCACGGCTCCGTCCACACTCTGCGTGCGCCTCTTTCAGACGCTGCCCGAGCTCGTCGCGCTCGAGCGGAAGCTGATCGAGCGCGGCACGCACTGCCTGGGCTCGCGCGCGGACGGCACCAACCCGGTCGGCGAGCGAGCGGATCGTGTCGATCTCTCCGGCGACCGCCTCGTCGCGGCGTTCCAGCTCGACGGCATCCGCGAGCAGCGAGGCGGCGTGGTCGGCTGCCACGCCCACATTCTGGCAGCACACAACCGAGCGAGCCGCGGCGACCGAGTTCTTAGACTCGTTCCATGAAAGTCTGCGCGGCCTGCGGCGTCGAAAACCCCGACATCGCGCGCTTCTGTCTGGCCTGCGGCACGCAGCTCGCCGAGGCGCGGCCGCCCCAGGAGACGAGAAAGGTCGTGACGATCGTCTTCTCGGACCTCAAGGGCTCGACGAGCCTCGGCGAAGCCCTCGACTCCGAGGCTCTGCGCGAGGTGATGACGCGGTACTTCGATGCAATGCGCAGCGAGCTCGAGCGGCACGGCGGCGTGATCGAGAAGTTCATCGGGGATGCCGTCATGGCGGTCTTCGGGCTGCCACGGCTGCACGAGGACGACGCGCTGCGCGCCGTCCGCGCCGCCGCCGGAATGCAGGCCGCCCTCGAGGAGCTGAACGGCGAGCTGCAGCGCGTCTACGGCGTGCAGCTCGCGAACCGGACAGGGGTCAACACCGGCGAGGTCGTCGCCGGCGACCCCGCGACCGGCCAGCGGCTCGTCACGGGGGACGCCGTCAACGTCGCCGCCCGACTCGAGCAGGCGGCCGGGGAGCGCGAGGTGTTGCTCGGCGGGCTGACCTACCGGCTCGTCCAGGACCACGTCGACGTGGAGGAGGTCGAGCCGCTAGAGCTCAAGGGCAAGTCCGAGCCGGTGCCTGCCTACCGCCTCGCGCGCGTTCACGACGTCACCGACGCGGACGTCCGCCGCAGCGCGCCGCTCGTGGGACGCGAGCACGAGCTCGAGGCGATCATTGCCGCGCTGGAGGACGCGACGACGACCCGTTCGGCGCGTCTCGTGGCGATCGTGGGCGACGCGGGCGTCGGCAAGTCGCGCCTCACGGCCGAGTTCGTCGAGCGCGCCGAGGAGCGCGCGCTGGTCCTCGAGGGACGCTGCCTGCCCTACGGGGACGGCATCACGTTCTGGCCCGTCGCGGAGGCGGTTCGCGCCCAGGCGGCGATCGTCAACGAGGACGGCGGCGACGAGGCGCGCCGGAAGCTTGCCTCGTTCGCCGGCGGGGCGGGCGACGACGTGATGAGCCGCCTCTCCTCCGCGATCGGGCTCGCGGACGAGCCGTATCCCGTCGAGGAGCTGTTCTGGGCCGTTCGGAGGCTGCTCGAGCACCTTGCGTCGGAGCGGCCTGTCGTGTTCGTCGTCCAGGACGTCCATTGGGCCGAGCCGACGTTCATCGAGCTCGTCGACCACCTCGTCCAGGCGATCGACGAGTCACCCGTCGTGCTCGTCTGCCCCACCCGTCCGGAACTGCTGGAGAAGTCGCCCGACTGGGGTGCGGGCGAGCGGGCGACGCGGATCGTCCTCGACCCGCTCGACGCCGCGAACAGCAAGACGATGATCGAGGCGCTGCTCGGCGGCGCGTCGCTCGAGCCCGCAGCGCTGCAGCGGATCGTGGTCGCTGCCGAAGGCAACCCGCTCTACGTCGAGCAGCTGCTCCGGATGCTCACCGACGACGGGGCGCTCGAGCAGCGCGACGGCGGCTGGGTCGCGACGAGCGACCTGTCGGAGCTCAACGTCCCACCCACGATCCAGGCGTTGCTGGCGTCACGCCTCGACACGCTGGACGGTGCGGAGCGATCTGTGATCGAGCCCGCGTCGGTGGTCGGCTACGTCTTCCCGGAAGCGGCCGTCGCAGCGCTCGCGCCTCCGGACGTGTCGCCGCGTGTCCCGCTCGAGCTCGCGACGCTGACGCAGAAGCACCTGGTCGACCGCGTCGAGGAGAGCGAGGACGGCGCCCACCGTTTCCACCACATCATGATCCGCGACACGGCCTACGAGGGGATCCTCAAGCGGGCAAGGGCGGATCTGCAC
>JBKPNM010000009.1:0-9834 GCA_046732615.1 Actinomycetota bacterium
CCGCTGGGTCGTGCTCGGCGGCAGCGTCGCCGACCGCGTCCTCGCCGCTGCGTCGCACTATCCGCTCGAGGCGCGTTTCTACCGCGCGCTCGAGCGGCTGCCGCCCGCGTACGCGACGCGCACCGAACCCGGCCGCCGCGCCCGCCCGTGGCTCCGCGTCTACCGCATCTAGGCTTGAGGCGTGAAGCGTCCGGAAGTCGGCCTCGACGGCCTCGCCGTCGGCACCGCGGTCTTCCTCTCCGGAGCCGTCCTGCTCGGCGTCGAGATCGCGGCCAGCCGGGTCCTCGCGCCGACCTTCGGGAGCTCGCTCTACGTCTGGGGCGCGTTGATCGGCGTCGTCCTCACCGGCCTCGCGATCGGCTACTGGCTCGGAGGAACGCTCGCCGACCGGTGGCCGACGCCGTACCTCTTCGTCGGCGCGATCGCGCTCGGGGCGGCGCTCGTCCTGCTGATCCCCGTCCTCGACTCGTGGGTGCTCGAGCAGGTCGTGTCGTGGGATCCGGGACCGCGGCTCGACCCGCTCGTCGCGTCGATCGTGCTGTTCGGGCCGATGAGCGTCGTGCTGGCCTCCGTGTCGCCGATCGCGGTGCGGCTCGCGGCGCGCGACATCGCGCGGCTCGGACGCACCGCCGGAAGGCTCTTCGCGATCTCGACCGCCGGCTCGATCGCAGGCACCTTCGCGACCTCGTTCTGGCTCGTCCCGGAGTACGGCACCGACCAGGTGCTCGCGTTCGGCGCCGTCGTCCTGCTGACCGCCGCCGCGGTCGTCTCGCTGCTCGAGCGGCTCTGGCTCCCCGGCGCGGGTCTCGCGGCGGCGGCCGGCGCGGCGGTGCTGGCGGTCGGCGCACTCGCTCCCGAGACAGCCGGCACCGTGCTCGCGGGCTCTGCCGCCCGCAACTGGTCGCCGCTCTACCGCGAGCGCGACGTGCAGACGCCACGCAAGCTCGACCCCGCGGAGGTCGGGCTCGGCGGCGAGGGCTTCACGGTCCGCGAGGCGCGCGACACGCGCTACCACCGGCTGCTCGTCGTCGACGACGGCGAATCCCGCTACCTCCGCTTCGACAGCTCGTTCCAGAGCGGGATGTACCTCGACGACCCCTTTCGCACGCGCTTCTCCTACAGCGACTACCTCCAGCTGGGCCTCGCGTACGACCCGACCGCCACGAAGATCCTCGTGATCGGCCTCGGCGGGGCGGCGGTGCAGAAGCGGGTGTGGCGCGACTTCCGCGACGTCAGTGTGACGACCGTCGAGCTGGATCCCGACGTCGTCGACGCGGCCCACCGCTGGTTCGCGTTCCCACGCGACAGCAGGCTCCCGGTCGTGGTCGACGACGGGCGGCGGTACCTGCAGCGCACCGCCGAGCGTTTCGACGTGATCATGGTCGACGCCTTCTACTCCGACGGCGTGCCGTTCCACCTGACGACTCTCGAGTTCGTGCGGCTGCTCCGCGACCGGCTCGAGCCGGGCGGCGTCGTCGCGACGAACGTCATCGGCGCGATCACCGGGGGAAGCTCGCAGATCACCCGGGCGCTCTGGAAGACGTACGCCACCGTCTTCCCGACGGTCGAGCTGCATCCGGTCTACGAGGGGCCGTCCGACCGCCGGTCCGACGACATCCGCAACATCATCCTCGTGGCGACCGAGCGCGCGGCGCCGTCGACGGGACGTCTCGCGGCGTCGTGGGAGGAGACGCGACGGGCGCGTGCGCCCCGCGCGCCCGACCTGCGTGCTGCGGTGAGGGATCGCTGGCCGCGCGACGTGGTCACCCGGGACGTGCCGCTCCTCACCGACGGCTACGCGCCGACCGACGCGCTGCTGATCGGCTGAGCGAGCTCACGGCGCCGACAGCGTGTGCGCGACCTCGAGGAGGTCGGCCGGGACTGGTCGCATGGCGCCGCACGCCTCCTCGAGCGGAACGTCGACGATCTGCGTGCCTCGCAGCGCGACCATCCGCCCGAAGCCCCCGGAAGCGACGAGGTCGGCGGCAGCGACGCCGAGCCGCGAGCCGAGAACGCGGTCGGCGGCGCTCGGCGTACCCCCTCGCTGGATGTGGCCGAGCACGGTGACGCGCGCCTCGAATCCCGTCAGCTCCTCCAGCCTGGCCGCCACCACGGCGGCGACGCCGCCGAGCCGCTCGAACCCGAAGGCGTCGCGCGGTGCCGTCAGCTGCGCCCCGTCCGGCGGCGCGATTCCTTCCGCGACGACCACGACCGAGTACCGCCGTCCCCGGGCGGCGCGCGAGCGCAGGAGCGCGGCCACGTCGTCGAGGTCGTAGGGCTCCTCCGGGACGAGGATCGCGTCCGCCCCTGCAGCGATCCCCGCGTGGGTCGCGATCCAGCCCTGCGTGCGGCCCATCACCTCGACCACCATGACGCGGTCGTGGGACTCGGCCGTCGTCGTGATCCGGTCGATTGCCTCCGTCGCGATCTGGACGGCCGTGTCGAACCCGAACGTGATGTCCGTCCCTGGAATGTCGTTGTCGATCGTCTTCGGCACCCCGACGAGCTCGATCCCCTCCCCCGCGAGCCGAAGCGCCGTGCGGAGCGTGCCGTCGCCGCCGACCACGACGAGCGAGTCGATCCACTCACGCGTGAGCGTGCCCTGCAACGACCCGGCGCCCTCGCCGTGCACGTAGGGGTCGCGCCGCGACGTCCCGAGGATCGTGCCGCCGCGTTGCAGGATCCCGCGTACGGCGTCGCGGTCGAGCCGGCGGACGCGCCCTTCCATCAGGCCGTCCCAGCCGTCGAGGATCCCCACGACCTCCGCGCCGTGCCGTTGGGCGGCCGCGGCGACGACCCCCCGGATCACGGCGTTCAGGCCTGGGCAATCGCCGCCCCCGGTGAGGATCCCGATCCGCTGCACGCCGGCCATCCTATTTTCAGCCGACGCGGGCAACGACCGGTGGTCCCGGTGCGACCGCGACAGCGGACCTTGCGGACTAGTAGAGGAACATGGGTTTGCCGGTCACGTGACGGACCTTGGGGCGGTACTCGCGGACGTCGTAGAGCTCGTCGACGTCGACCCGCTTGACGCCCTCCCGCGTCGCCGTGATCGGCACGGACGTGTACGTCCCGCTCCGCAGCGCGACCATGCGGCCCGACGAGCCCTCGAGCGCGAGGTCGGCGGCCATCACCGCGTAGTTCGTCGCGACCATCAGGTCGAGCGAGTCCGGTGCGCCGGAACGCATCAGGTAGCCGATCACCTGGACGATCATGTTCTCCCCCGTCCGCTCCTTGAGGAGCGCGGCGGTCAGCTCCCCGATCCCGCCCAGCTTGCGGTGCCCGTAGGCGTCCTCCTCGCCGGAGAGCACCATATCGCCGCCGGCGAGCGTCGCGCCTTCGGAGACGGTCATCATCGAGTAGTTCGACGGATTCGCCCGCTTGTCGCGCACGAGGAGCTGGCCGAGGCGGTCGACGTCGAACGGCACCTCCGAGATGACGGCGCGGTCGACCCCGGCGAGGTAAGCCGTGATGAGGGACGTCTCGCCGCTGTAGCGGCCGAACAGCTCGACGACCGCGATGCGCTCGTGGGAGCCGGTCGAGGTGCGGAGGTTGTGGATGAACTGGACGCCGCGCGTGACGGCGGTCGAGAAGCCGATGCAGTAGTCCGTCCCGTGGACGTCGTTGTCCATCGTCTTCGGGATCGCGACCACGGGGACGCCCTCCTCGTGCATGCGGAGCGCGTACGAGAGCGTGTCGTCGCCGCCGATCGGGATCAGCACGTCGATCCCGAGCGCCTCGACCACATGGAGCGCGTGCTCCGTGAAGTCGAACGGGCCGTCGCCGTCCACGCGGTTCGCGAGATGCTCGGGCACCTCGCCCTCGCGCACCCGGCTCGGGTTCGTGCGGGACGTGTGGAGGAACGTGCCGCCGGTGCGGTCGATCGTGCGGACGGTCGCCGGCGTCAGCGGCTGGAACCACTCCGCGGCCGACCCGGGATCGTCCGGGTCGTGGTGGAGCAGCGCCGCCCAACCGCGGCGGAGCCCGACGACCTCGTGCCCGTCGTGCACGACGCGGTTGACGACCGCCTTGATGCACGGGTTGAGCCCGGGCACGTCGCCGCCGCCGGTGAGGATCCCGATCCGCATCGCCCGAGGTCATACCAACGGAGAGCCGACAGTGCTATGCCGAAGGTGGGACTCGAACCCACACGCCCTCACGGACAGCGGATTTTGAATCCGCAGCGTCTGCCAGTTCCGCCACTTCGGCGCCCAGGGGATGGTAGAGGAGGCGACTGAGACGTTTCGAGCGACGCCCGATTCTGCGAGGCATCCCCGTTCGCATGCCACTACACTCTCGCCACGAACGGCACGTGCCCGGGCGCTGACCGGGCACAGGTCTCCCACGAAGGAGGTAGAAGAGCTTGACGCTCAAGAAGAATGGGGCGCTCCTCGCCGCGCTCGTCGTCGCCGTCTTCGCGCTCGTCGCGGCCGGCTGCGGCGGGGACGACGGCGGGGGCGCCCCGGAGGCGCTGCCCTCGTCGTCGTGCACCGGCATCGAGTACAAGGGCGACGGCGACCCCGACTACATCATCGCGTCCGACCTCCCGCTCCAGGGCTCGTCGCGGACGCAGACCTTGCAGATGGTCGCGGCGATCCGGTACCAGCTCGACCAGCAGGACTGGAAGGCCGGGGACTACAACATCGGCTACCAGTCGTGCGACGACGCGACGGCGCAGGCCGGCAAGTGGGATTCCGGGAAGTGCTCGTCGAACGCGAACGCATATGCGGCGAACGACAAGGTGATCGGCGTGATCGGCACGTTCAACTCCGGGTGCGCGGCGATCATCATCCCGGTGCTGAACCAGGCGCCGGACGGCGGCATCGGGATGGTGTCGCCGGCGAACACCTACCCGTGCCTGACCGTGAACCTGCCGGGCGGGTGTGACTCCACCGAGCCGGACAAGTACTACCCGTCGGGGACGCGGAACTACATCCGCGTCGTCGCACACGACGCCTATCAGGGCGCGGCCGTCGCCGAGTTCATGCAGGCGCAGGGGGTCAAGAGCGTCTACATCCTCAACGACAAGGAGGCCTACGGCCTCGGCGTCGCGACGACGACCCGCAAGGCGGCGGAGTCGCTCGGGATCAAGATCGCTGGCTTCGAGGCGTGGGATCCCAAGGCGACGAGCTACACGTCGCAGTTCCAGAAGGTCAAGGCGAGCGGGGCGGACGCGGTCTTCCTCGGCGGTCTGATCGACGAGAACGGCGCTCAGGTGATCAAGGACAAGGTCGCAGTCCTGGGGCCGAACGACGGGGACGTGAAGCTGCTTGCCCCCGATGGCTTCACGCAGCAATCGACGATCGACGAGTCCGGGGCGGCCGCGAAGGGCATGTTCATGTCGATCGCGGGAGTGCCGATCGATACCTTCAAGGGCGCTGCCCTCGACTTCATCGACGGCCTCCTGGCCGGCCCGCTCCAGGGCAAGTCGATCGACCCCTACGCGATCTACGGCGGGCAGGCCGCGCAGGTCATCCTCAAGGCGATCGAGGACTCGGACGGCTCCCGGGCCGACGTGATCGCAAAGCTGTTCGCGACGAACGTCACGGACGGTCTGCTCGGCTCGTTCAAGATCGACGAGAACGGCGACCCCGAGGACGCCTCGGGGGCGGTCGTCGGCTTCACGATCTACAAGGCGACCGACGAGCTGACGACGGAGACGACCGTCTCGCCGAAGCCGGAGACGGTGGCGGCGGCAGGCGGCCAGAGCTAGGGCTCGCGGAACGAACGCGCGCGGCGGGAGGGCTGTTGCCCTCCCGCCCCGCGCGCTTTAGAGTCGCGCGGTCCAATGAGTGACATGCGCACGAGGGTCCTGCGGTTCCTTCGGAACCCGAAGCTCGTCAACGGCATCGGCCTCGGCCTCGTCGGCCTCGTCGGGATCTGGCTCGTCGTGAACTTCGTGAAGGGACCGGCGGAGTTCGTCAACGTCGCGCTCGACGGCCTCACCCGCGGCTCGATCTACGGTGTCGTCGCGCTGGGCTACACGCTCGTCTACGGCATCCTCCAGCTCATCAACTTCGCGCACGGCGACGTCTTCTCGCTGTCGGGCCTCGTTGCGAGCACGATCCTCCTCTCCGTTCTCGGGCTCACGGGCGACTCGAGCAACCTGGTGGTCGTGGGCGGGATCATCGTCACCCTCGTGATCACGATCCCGCTGTTCGCCGTCGTCAATGCGACGATCGAGCGGATCGCGTATCGGCCGCTTCGGCACGCGCCGCGGCTGACGCCGCTGATCACCGCGGTGGGCATGTCGTTCATCGTCTCGAACATCTCACTCGCCCTCTATGGCGTCGACTTCGAGAGCGGGTCCGAGCTGATTCCCCAGGGCGCGGCCTTCACGATCGGCGACATCAATGTCACGTGGAAGCTGGTCTTCGCGCTGGCGATCATCGTCCCCGCCCTCGTCATGCTGAGCTGGTTCGTCGGCTACACGAGGCAGGGGAAGGCGATGCGCGCCGTCGCGCAGGACACCGAGGCCTCGGCGATGATGGGGATCAACGTCAATCGCACGATCTCCGTGACGTTCTTCATCGCGGGTGCGCTCGCTGCGGTCGCCGGCCTCGTGTTCCTGCTCGAGTACAACATCCGCTACGACACCGGCTTCGAGCTCGGCCTCATCGCGTTTACCGCGGCCGTGCTCGGCGGCATCGGCAACCTGGCCGGCGCCGTCCTCGGCGCGCTCGTGATCGGGTTCGTCCAGTCGTTCAACGAGGGCCTCACCTGGTTCGCGCCGGGCGGCGACTGGACCCGTTCGATCGTCTTCGGCATCCTGATCGCCGTCCTGGTGTTCCGACCGGAGGGTCTGCTCGGCGAGCAGACGCCCGAGGGCGCATGAGCGCGTTGGCGGACCGAGCGAACCGCTTCCGCAGCGATCGCAATGCGTGGTACGCGACGGCCGGAATCGTGCTCGGGATCGCCTATCCGTTCATCGAGGAGGGGCTGAGCAATCTCCCCCTGATCGGCGACTTCATGCCGACGACGCGCACCGTCGTTGTGATGATCGCCTTCACGATGATGGCCGTCGGCCTCAACATCGTCGTCGGGTACTGCGGCCTGCTCGATCTGGGTTACGTCGCGTTCTACGCGGTCGGCGCGTACACGGCGGGGTGGTTCGCGTCCCAGCATTTCGAAGGCGTGACGATCCATTTCGGATCGTCGGTCGACAACGATCAGGTCGGCATCCACCTCTCGATGTGGGTCATACTGATCCTCGCCGGGCTGCTGACGATGCTCGCAGGGATCATCATCGGGCTCCCGACACTGCGACTGCGTGGCGACTATCTGGCGATCGTCACCCTCGGGTTCGGGGAAATCATCCCGCAGGTCGTCCGCAACGGCGACAGCTTCGGCGGCTTCAACCTGACGAACGGGACGTTCGGCATAGCGCCGATCGATCCGGTTGGCTTCCCGATCCTGAGCGCGATCGGCCTGCCGGAGAACCTCCAGCAGGAGGAGAACGGCGCGCGCTGGTACTACCTGATCGCGTTCCTCCTGCTCCTCTTCACGATCTTCTGCTCGGTGCGGCTGCGCGACTCCAGGCTCGGGCGGGCGTGGATCGCGATTCGCGAGGACGAGACCGCTGCCGCCGCGATGGGCGTGCCGCTGATGCGGACGAAGACCTGGGCGTACGCGCTCGGCGCGTTCTTCGGGGGCGTCGCCGGCGCCTACTACGCGAGCTTCAAGTCCGGCGCGTTTCCGGCGGACTTCTACTTCAACATCTCCGTGTTCCTGCTCTGCATGGTCATCCTGGGCGGGATGGGCAGCATCTGGGGCGTGACGATCGGTGGCCTGATCCTCGCGTACCTGAACTTCAGCGGCCTGTCGACGATCGGCTCGAAGATCCAGGACGCGGGCCTCGACTTCGACCCGACGAAGTACCAGTTCGGGATCTACGGCGTCATCATCGTCCTGATGATGCTGTTCCGCCCCGCCGGCCTGATCCCGGAACGACGGCACAAGATCGAGCTGGAGGAGGGTGTGCACGACACGCCGTTCTACGACGTCCAGACCGAGGGCACGCTCACCGACCGCGACCGGACAGACGACTGATGGCGCCCGACAACCTCGTCGAGGTGACGAAGCTCCGCAAGGAGTTCGGCGGGCTCGTCGCCACCGACGATGTCGACTTCACCATCCCGCGGGGCTCGATCGTCGCGCTGATCGGCCCGAACGGGGCCGGCAAGACGACGTTCTTCAACCAGCTGACAGGGGTCTACAAGCCGACCTCCGGCTCGATCGTGTTCGACGGCACCGAGGTGGGCGACCTGCCGCCGCACGCGATCACGGCCCTCGGCATCGGCCGCACGTTCCAGAACATCCGGCTCTTCTCGCAGATGACAGCGCTCGAGAACGTGCTCGTCGGGATGCACTGCCGGCTGTCGAGCGGGATCGTCGGCTCGATCCTGAAGACGCCGAAGGTGCGCCGCGAGGAGCAGGAGGCGCGCGACCGCGCGCGTGAGCTGCTCACGTACGCGGGCCTTCCCCGCCGGCACGGTGAGCGGGCGGGGAACCTGCCCTACGGCGACCAGCGCCGGCTCGAGGTGGCGCGCGCGCTCGGCACCGACCCGAAGCTGCTGCTGCTCGACGAGCCGACAGCGGGCATGAACCCGCAGGAGACGGCGGACTTCACGGCGTTCGTGCGAAGGGTCCGCGACGAGAAGGGCCTCACTGTCCTCCTGATCGAGCACGACATGAAGATCGTTATGGGCGTCTCGGAGCGGATCACCGTGCTCGAGTACGGCGCGAAGATCGCGGAAGGGACGGCCGCCGAGATCCAGGCGGACGAGCGCGTGATCGAGGCGTACCTCGGCAAGGGCGCGGCCGCGTGAGCACGACTACCGACGGCGACGTCCTCCGGCTCGACGACGTCCACGTCTACTACGGCGCGATCCACGCTCTGAAGGGCGTGTCGCTGCGCGTCGCTCCCGGCGAGATCGTCACGCTGATCGGGGCGAACGGGGCCGGCAAGTCGACCACCCTCCGCGCGATCAACGGGCTCAACCGGCCGCGCCAGGGCTCGATCCACTTCGAGGGCCGCGAGATCACGACGAAGGCGCCGCACCAGATCGTCGCCGGCGGCATCGCGCAGAGCCCCGAGGGCAGGCGTCTCTTCCCCCGCATGACGGTCACCGAGAACCTCGAGATGGGCGCCTTCCAGCGCACCGACAAGGAGAACTTCCAGGCGGACATGGAGCGCGTGTTCGAGCTCTTCCCGCGCCTCTACGAACGCCGGACGCAGAAGGCGGGGACGATGTCCGGCGGCGAGCAGCAGATGTGCGCCATCGGGCGCGCGCTGATGGCCCGCCCGAAGCTGCTGCTCCTCGACGAGCCGTCGATGGGGCTCGCCCCGATCTTCGTGGAGAAGATCTTCGAGATCGTCGTCGAGATCAACGCGCAGGGGACGCCCGTGCTCCTCGTCGAGCAGAACGCGCTGATGGCCCTCGACACCGCCCATCGCGGCTATGTGATGGAGACGGGGCGGATCACGCTCGAGGGGCGTGCGGCGGACCTCAAGACGAACGAGGCCGTCCAGAAGGCCTACCTCGGCCTCGACTAGCGGTCGCCGACGACGAGCGCCGGGTAGGGCGGCCCGAGCATGACTCCCGTGCGCGCGTCGTCGCCCGCGAGGCCGGCCGCCATGGCGAGGGCCGTCGTGCTGTTGTGGGACGGGACGAGGCCGAGCGCGCGCGCCGCGCCCGCGTCGCGGCAGCCGGCGACGATCACGCGGCCCGCGCGGTCGAGCGTCCCCGCGCATGTCACCCAGTCCGCGAACGGCAGCCGCGGATGGGGCGCAGAGCCGTTCCGGTACGCCGCGATCGCGCGCCGATCCCGCCC
>JBKPNM010000010.1:0-44125 GCA_046732615.1 Actinomycetota bacterium
ACCTCTGGCGGCGCGCCCGGAATCGAGCGGCCCGGCTCGCGCGGGGCCCTCGGCGACGGCGGGGGCGCCGAAGGCGACCTCAGGCCTGGGACGGTCGGCTTCCTGCCCGTCCTAGGGGTCGCGCCGACGTTCTTCGGCGGCGTGGTCGAGGGAACGGGCGCCTCGGCGGCCACCGCGCGGGCGCTCGCGTTGCCCACGACGAGCTCGCTGCCGGCCGGCAGGCCGCCGTGGTCGGCGATCAGGCGGATGCGGAGGCCGGTCACGGCGCTCTCCGCCGAGCGCGGCGAGTCGGACGTCGTCCGCGTCGAGCCGAGCACGTCGAGCGTTCCCCAGTCCGCCAGCGGGAGCTGCACGTTGCCGCTCGGCGTAACGGGCTGGCCGAGGACGACGAGGCCCGTGATCGCGGACGTGCCGACGTCGCCGGTCGCGCCGGCCGCGCCCGCGGCCGCGCCCGCGCGGACGGTGACCGACTCCGCGGTGATCTCACCGGCGAACGCGGACACCGCAAGCGCGTTGATCGAGCCTTCCGCTGAGGAGGACGTCCCCGGCTGTGCCGTCGTCGTCGCCGTCGACGCCCCGACGCGGAGCGCAGAGCCGTCGGCCGGGAAGGCGAACGCACCGCCGCCGCTCGCGGTCGGCGGCGCGACGATCTGCGCCGTTGCCGCGCCGGCCTGCCCGGGGACCGTGACCTGGGCGACGAGCGCCGTCGCGCGCGTCTCCGATGCGGTCGGCGCGACCGGGGCCGCGGCTGCGATCCCCGCCACGGCCGCTGCGAGCACGAGGACGACGGCTGCGCGGGCGCCCTTCACGAGGGGTCAGGGTACCGTCGCTCGCGCCGGAGAGCCCCGATGGCGAGCTGCGCCGCCACCGCGAGGAGCAGCACTCCGAAGAGCCGCCGGAGCAGGCTCTCGTCGATCCTCGTCGCGATCTGCACTCCGAGCTCCGCGCCTGCGACGGACACCACGCCGACAAGGAGCGCCGCACGCAGCCTGAGGTTGCCGAACGACCGCTGTCGCGCTGCTCCGACGGCGGCGGTCGGGACGATCGCGAGGAGCGACGTCGCCGACGCCTCGACCTGCCCGAGCCCGAGGAGAACGAGGGTCGGGACGAAGAGGATCCCGCCGCCGACGCCGAAGACGCCCGAGAGGAGCCCCGCAGCGAGGCCGAGACAGAGCGCGGCCGCGATCGTCCACGCGCTCACCTGACGATCAACCAGACGCCGACGACGACGAGCAATCCCGCGAACGCGAGCGTCAGCGTCCGTCCGGAGACGCGCTGCTGGAGTTGCGTCCCGGCGAGCGCTCCGGCGACCGCGGGCAGCCCGACGAGCGCGGCGTATCCGGGCCGCACCTCGCCGCGCACCGCGTAGAGCACGACACCGGCCGTCGCCGTCACGAGGATCGCACCGAGCGAGGTCGCCGCGGCCGCGTGCGTCGGGAAGGCGGCGAGGGCGACGAGGAGCGGGACGACGACGATCCCGCCGCCGACGCCGAAGAGCGTCGAGAACACGCCGGCAACGAGGCCGATCAGTGCGAGCCGCGCGGTCATGGAGAGCCGTTCGGAGCGCACCGCTCGTATCCTAGGCCGCCCATGGCGGACGACCCTCTCGAGCTCCTGGCGTCGGAGCCTGCACGAGCGGCGATCCTCCTCGACGTCGACGGCACGCTCGCGCCAATCGCCGAGCGGCCCGAGGATGCACGCGTGCCGACCGAGACGCGCGTCGAGCTCGCGCGGCTAGCAGGGCGCTACGCACTCGTCGCGTGCGTCAGCGGGCGCCCCGCGGCGGAGGTGGAGACGATGCTCGGGGTGCCCGGGGTGGAGATCGTCGGTGAGCACGGGCTCGAGCTCGAGCCGCTGGCGGCCGCCTGGGCCGGCCGGATGCAGGAGTTCGCCCGGCGCGTCGACTGGCCCTCCGAGCGAAAGCGGCTCAGCCTCTCCTTCCACTTCCGCCGCGCCGACGACGAAGCGGCCGCGCGCGCCTATCTGACGCGGGTCGCCGACGAGGCCGCCGCCCAAGGGCTCGTGCCTCGGTGGGGTCGGATGGTGCTCGAGGTGCGTCCTCCTGTCGACGCGCACAAGGGGACGGCGGTGCGCGCGCTCGTCGCGCGCGCAGACGTCCGGCGGGCGCTCTACGCGGGGGACGACCGCACGGACCTCGACGCGTTCGACGGTCTCGACAGCCTCGAGCTCGGCCTCCGCGTCGCGGTGGCATCGCCCGAGGTGCCGCCCGAGCTGCTCGCGACCGCCGATCTCGTCGTCGAGGGACCAGCGGGCGTGGTCGAGCTGCTCGGCCGGCTCTAGATGGTCAGCGCGCCGCCTCGCGGCGCAGGAGCTGCCACGCGTGGCGTACGTCGTCCTCCGTCGTCCGCGCGTTTCCGATCGCGAGGCGCAGCACGAGACGGCCGTCGAGACGCGTGTGGGAGAGGAACGCCTCCCCGGTCGCGTTGACGCGCTCGAGCAGCGCCTCGTTCTCCTCGTCCGTGCCGTCGCGGCGGAAGCAGACGAGCGAGAAGGGACGCGGTGCGCAGACCTCCCAGCCGGGCGCGTCCAGCACCCACTGCTCGAACAGGGCGGCGAGCCGGACGTGCTCGCGGATCACGGCCTGGAGGCCCTCCCGGCCGTAGCAGCGGAGCACCGCCCATAGCTTGAGCGCGCGGAACCGGCGCCCGAGCGGCACGCCGTACTCGCTGAGGCTCACGACGTCGTCGCGCACGCGGAGGTACTCGGGCACGAGGCTGAAGGCGGCGCGGAGGTCGTCCGGGCGTCGGCTCCAGAAGGCCGAGCAGTCCATCGGTGTCAAGAGCCACTTGTGCGGGTTGACGCCGATCGAGTCGGCCCGCTCCCACCCAGTGAAGAGATGGCGGAGCTCGGGGCACACGGCGGCGCTGCCCGCGTACGCCGCGTCGACGTGGAGCCAGACGCCTGCCTCGGCGCACCGCTCGGCGAGCTCGGGCACGGCGTCGATCGCCGTCGACGAGGTCGTGCCGATCGTCGCGACGAGCGCGCAGGCATCCGTCAGGTCGACCTCGTCTGCCCGCATCGCGTGGTGCTCGTCCCCCGGGACGGCTCGTAGCTCGAGCTCGAGGAGCCGCGCCGCCTTCGCGGTCGAGGAGTGCGTGTGCTCGGAGCAGACGACGACGCGCGTTCCCGGCGAGGCCGCGCGCGCCGCGGCCAGCGCCGTGACCAGCCCGGTCGAGGCCGAGTCCTCGATGTGGCCGTGCATCCCGGCGGGGAGGCCGAGCAGATCGGCGAGCCAGGCGAGCGTCACCTCCTCGAGCTCCTGCAGCGCCGGAGAGGCGCGCCAGAGGATTCCGACCTGGTTGAGCGCCGCCGCGAGAAGCTCGGCGAGGATCCCGGGCTCGGAGCCGGTCGACGGGAAGTAGGCGAAGTAGCGCGGGCTCTGCCAGTGCGTGAGCCCAGGCAGGAGCACCTCGTCGAGATCGCGCAGGACGGCCGAGAACGGCTCCGGCGACTCGGGTGCGCGCTCGGGAAGTGCCGCGCGGATCGCCCCGGGCTCGGCGCGCGAGAGGACGGGGAGCTCGCGGACGCGCTCGAGGTACGACGCGGCCCATTCGAGCGTCGCAGCGCCGTCATCGCGGAACGTGCTCACCCGCGGAGCCTCGCGATCTCGCGCCACGACCGCGTGTTGAGGACGTTCTCCTTCTCGAGCCAGCCCCGGCGCGCCTGGGCGACGCCCAGGTCTCGGTAGCCGAGCGCCTTCGTCGAGTGCGCATCGGTGTTGACCGGTACGAGAACGCCGGCCTCGGCCGCGAGCCGCGCGTGGGCGTCGCGGAGGTCGAGCCGGTCGGGCTGGCTGTTGATCTCGAGCGCCGTCCGGGTCTCGACGGCCCGTGCGACGACCTCCTCGACGTCGACGTCCGCGCCCGCCCGCTTGTTGAGCTTACGCCCGGTGAGGTGGCCGACGCAGTCGACGTGCGGGTGGTCGAGCGCGGCGAGGATCCGCTCCGTCGGGCTGCGGTCGAACCCCTGGTGGAGCGACGCGACGACCCAGTCGAGCGCGGCGAGGACGTCGTCGGGGACGTCGATCGAGCCGTCGGAGCGGATGTTCGCCTCGACGCCCTTCAGCACCCGGAACGGCTTCAGGCGCTCGTTCACCTCGTCGATCTCGCGCCACTGCGCCTCCATGCGGCCGTTGCGGAGGTAGTGCGAGTGGTCCGTCATCGCGAGGAACGAGTAGCCGTGCTCCTTCGCCGTGCGCGCCATCTCCTCGATCGAGCCCTTCCCGTCCGAGGACCAGGTCGAGTGGCAGTGGAGCTCCCCGCGGAGGTCGGAGACCTCGACGAGCGTGGGAAGGCTGCCGTTCCGGGCCGCCGCGAGCTCGCCCGCGTTCTCGCGAAGCTCGGGGGGGATCGGCTCGTAGCCGAGAAAGCGGTAGAGCTCGTCCTCCTCCCGGAACCGGTGCACCTCGCCGGTCTCGACGACGGTCACGCCGTACTCCGAGATCGAGAGGCCCCGCCGCTGCGCCTCCTCGCGCAGGGCGACGTTGTGATCCTTCGAGCCGGTGAAGTGCTGGAGGAGGCTGCCGTAGTCCTCGGGCGGGACGACGCGCAGGTCGAGCCGGAAGGCCTGCTTCGTGACGACGGTCGCCTTCGTGTCTCCGCGCGCCGCGACCTCGAGCACCCACGGCTGCGTGACGAAGTGCGCGATCAGCGCCGTCGGGTCGGTTGCCGTGGCGATCACGTCGAGGTCGCGGAACGTCTCGCGGCCCCGCCGGACGCTTCCCGCGCCGGAGACCTCGACCGCCGCGGGGTGCGCGCGCAGCGCCTCGACGACCTCCTGCACGACGGGCAGCCCAACGCCGAGCAGGCCGCGACGTTCGGGCTCCGGGCCGAAGCCCTTCGCGAGCGCCTCGAGGATCTTCTCCTCGCTCTTCGCGCCCAGCCCCTGCAGCGTTCTCACGCGCTGCTGCTCGGCGGCCACGCGCAGCCCGTCGAGCGTCGTCACGTCGAGCTCGCGCCAGATCCGCGCTGCAGTCTTCGGCCCGAGCCCGGGGAGCCGCAGGAACTGGCGCACCTCCGGCGGCACCTCGGCGCGGCGCTTCTCGAGCGCTGCCATCTCCCCGGTCTGCGTCAGCTCGACGATCTTCGCCTCGATCGTGGCGCCTATCCCCGGCAGGTCCTTCGCCGTCCCCTGGAGAGCGAGCTCGGCGATCGAGGCGCCCGCCTCGCGGATCCGCGTCGCAGCGCGGCGGTAGGCGAGGACGCGGAAGCCCTGCTCGCCGAGGATCTCGGAGACGTCGGCGAGCTCGTCGAGCGCATCCGCGACGTCGGCGTTGCGGGGGAGGGGCGGCATCCGACGATCATAGGGACGGGCCGCCGGCATCCGGAGAGGGCAGACTCCGCCGATGAGCCCGACCCCTCGCGCCGTCGTCTGCGTGCCGACGTACAACGAGCGCGAGAATCTCGAGCCGCTCGTCCGCGCGCTCGCGGACGTGCTCGACACCACTCGCGACCGCGTGCTCGTGATCGACGACGCCTCGCCCGACGGCACGGGCCAGCTCGCCGACCGGCTCGCGGACGAGCTTCCCTGGGTCGGCGTCCTGCACCGCGGCGCGAAGGAGGGGATCGGGGGCGCATACGTCGCGGGCTTCGCGGACGCCCTGGCGTCGGGCGCCGAGCTCGTGCTCGAGATGGACTGCGACTTCTCGCACGACCCCGAAGACGTCCCGCGATTGGTCTCCGCGGCGGAGGACGGTGCAGACCTCGTGCTCGGCTCGCGCTGGGTCGAGGGCGGCGGTACGGAGAACTGGGGCATCATGAGGCGCTTCGTCTCGCGCGGCGGGTCGCTCTACGCCCGTCTCGTCCTCGGCGTCGGGATCCGCGACCTGACGGGCGGCTTCAAGTGCTACCGCCGCAGGGTGCTCGAGACGATCGACCTCGACGCGATCGCCGCCAGGGGCTACGGCTTTCAGATCGAGGGGACGTACCGCACGCTTCGGGCAGGCTTCCGGGTGGTGGAGATCCCGATCACGTTCGTCGACCGCCGTGTCGGCGAGTCGAAGATGAGCGGCGCGATCGTGCTCGAGGCGATGCGCCAGGTGCCCGTGCTCCGCTGGAAGGCACTACGGGGACGGTTGTAGTGATCGACGCGACGGACGCGACTTTCGAGGCCGAGGTGCTCGGCTCGGAGCTGCCCGTGCTCGTCGAGTTCACTGCGCCCTGGTGCCGCCCGTGCAAGGCGATCGAGCCGTTCCTCGTCGACCTCGGCCGTGAGCACGAGGGGCGCCTGCGCGTCGCGCGCCTGGACATCGACGCGAACCTGCGCGTTCCCTCGCGATACGGCGTCCTCACGCTTCCCACCGTGATCCTCTTCGCTGCCGGCGAGCCGGTCGAGACGATCCACGGCGCACAGCCGAGGCGCCGCTACGCCGAGGCGGCCGAGCGCGCGCTCGCCGCATAGGGGGCTCTGCGCCGTGGACGCCGGCCCGATCGCAACCGCGGCGTGGGAGAGCGTCCTCGAGGGAGCGGCGGAGGTCGCGTACCGCGGCCTCGAGCCCGCCCGCGCCGGTCGAGCGGAGCCGCTACCCGCCGAGCTGCACCCGGACGTCGCCGCCGTGCTCGACGGGCGCGGGGTGACCGGCCTCTACGCGCACCAGGCGGAGACGTGGGAGGCCGCCGCACGGGGGGAGAACGTCGTCGTCACGACGGGAACCGCTTCCGGCAAGTCGCTCGCCTTCTCGCTGCCGGTGCTCGACGCGATCGCGCGCGAGCGGACGGCGCGCGCCCTCTTCCTCTACCCGACGAAGGCCCTCGCGCAGGACCAGGCGCGCTGGCTCGCAGGGCTCGGGCTCCGTGGGCTCCGCGCGGCGATCTACGACGGGGACACGCCGGTGGAGCAGCGCGCGTACGCGAGGCGCACGGCGAACGCGATCCTCACGAACCCGGACATGCTCCACGTCGGCGTCCTGCCCCACCACGACCGCTGGGGCGACGTCCTCCACAACCTCCGCGTCGTCGTCGTCGACGAGGCGCACGTCTACCGCGGCGTCTTCGGGTCGCATGTGGCGAACGTCCTCCGGCGGCTGCGCCGGCTCGCGCGCTCCTACGGCGCGGAGCCGCAGTTCGTGCTCGCCTCCGCGACGATCGCCAACCCGGGCGAGCTCGCGTCGCGGCTCACCGGCCTCGACGTCAGGGTCGTCGACACCGACACGTCGCCGAGGGCCGAGCGCGAGGTCGTGCTGTGGAACCCGAAGCTCGTCGACGAGGAGCTCGGCATCCGCGCGAGCCCGCTCGGCGACGCCTCGCGGCTGCTCGCCGGCCTCGTCGAGGCGGGGCTCCGCGTGATCTGCTTCACGAAGAGCCGCAAGGCGGCAGAGCTCGTCCACCGCTTCGCCGCCGATCGCCTCGACGCGGCGACCGCGCGACGGCTGGCGCCGTACCGTGCCGGCTACACGCCCGAGCAGCGCCGGAGCATCGAACGGCGGCTCGTGGAGGGCGAGCTCCTCGGTGTCACGGCGACGAACGCGCTCGAGCTGGGGATCGACATCGGGACGCTCGACTGCGCGATCTCCGTCGGGTTCCCGGGCACGGTCGCGTCGCTCCGCCAGCAGTGGGGCCGAGCCGGCCGCCGCGCCGGGGGCCTCGCCGTGCTCGTCGCGAGCGAGGACGCCCTCGACCAGTTCTTCGTCGACGATCCCCCTGCCTTGCTCGACCGCACGACGGAGGCGGCGCTGATCGACCACGCGGCACCCCGCATCCTCGACGGGCACGTGCTCTCGGCCGCCTACGAGGGGCCGATCACGGAGGACGATGCCACGGTGCTCGGTCCTGAGGCGCTCGCCCGTGCGGCCATCCTCCCCGAGCTCGAGTCGACGCCGGCGGGCTTCGTCTGGCGCGGCCGCGACACGCCGGCCGCGCGGCTCTCGCTCCGCTCCGGTGACACGGAGGGGTTCGTGATCGTCGACGAGGAGACCGGCACGGTGCTCGGGACGGCCGAGCGAGAGCGCGCCTTCTCCACGGTGCACGACGGCGCGGTCTATCTCCACCTCGGCGACCAGTACGGCGTCACGCGGCTCGACCTCGCGACGCGGACGGCGCTCGTCCGGCCGGTCACGGTGGACTGGTACACGCAGGCGAGGAAGGAAACGGAGACGGCGATCGTCGAGCCGCTCTCGACGCGGCGTGTGGCGGGTGTCGAGCTCCACCACGGCCGCATCGAGGTGTCGGAGCAGGTGATCGCCTTCCAGCGGAAGGCCGTAGCCGACGGCAGCGTGATCGACACGACGCCGCTCGATCTGCCGCCCACGTCGTTCGAGACCGAGGGCGTCTGGTTCTCGCCGGATCCGGGGCTGCTCGACGGGATCGACACGATGCCCACGCTCGTCTCCGCGCTGCACGCGGCCGAACACGCGCTGATCTCGCTGCTGCCGCTCTTCGCGATGTGCGACCGGTGGGACATCGGCGGGCTCTCGACGAACGTCCACGAGCAGACGGGACGGCCGACCGTCTTCGTCTACGAGGGGCACGCGGGGGGTGTCGGCATCACCGAGCGCGGCTTCGCGTGCTTCGCGGAATGGGCCGCGGACACGGCCCTGCTCCTCGCGCGCTGCGCCTGCAAGGCCGGGTGCCCGTCGTGCGTCCAGAGCCCCAAGTGCGGCAATCTCAACGAGCTGCTCGACAAGGCCGCCGCGAGGACGCTGCTCGAGCGGATGACGGCGGAGGGACGGTAGGGCGGCGTTCGGACATGAGCGCAGGCGGATCGTCACGGCGGCGGCCGCCGAGTCGGCCCCGCGAGCCCAGTGCCGGTCGCGCATGCGGAGACGACATGGCACGTGTGCGCGAAAACGGCACAGACACGGCCGACACGTCACGGCTTCGTGCAAACGTTCCGGTAGGCGGGTCACGCTTCCCCCCAGGGGGCTGCTGGACCCGTGCCGGCCGTCTTCCGGAGGGACCGTCGTCCACTGTCGATCTCGAAGGCGCACGATCGTCGTACGAGTGCGGCGTCGCCGCGCACACCACCCCGGACGACGGGAGACAGGAGGACGTTATGGAGTACCTGGCGCTGATCTACGGCGACGAGAGCGTCTGGGAGCGCATGACCGACGCCGAGCGCGAGAGCGCGTACGAGCGGTACGCCGACTTCTCGCGCGCGGCGCGCGACGCGGGCGTGCTCGTCGGCGGCAACGAGCTCGGATCGACCTCGAGCGCCACGACGGTCCGCGTTCGTGACGACGAGCGGCTCGTCAGCGACGGCCCGTACGCCGAGGTGAAGGAGGCGCTCGGCGGCTATTTCGTCCTCGACTGCGCGAGCGTCGACGACGCGCTCGACTGGGCCGCCCGGATACCCGCGGCCGAGCACGGCGCGGTCGAGATCCGCCCTGTCCACGTCGACGAGGGGGCGTGAGATGCAGTACGCGCTGCTCGTCTACTCCGACCAGTCCGCGTGGGAGGGCATCGACGAGGCGGAAGCGGCGAAATTGAGGGCCGAGTCCATGCCCCGCTGGATCGCGCTCTTCGAGGAGCTCGAGAAGGCCGATCCGGAAACGATCGGCCGTGAGCTCGAGGCGGCGGCCGAGGCGAAGGTCGTCCGCGTCGTCGACGGCGAACGCGTCGTGACCGACGGCCCGTTCGCCGAGACGAAGGAGCAGCTCGGCGGTCTCTTCGTGCTGACGCTACCCGACCTCGACGAGGCGATCCGTCTCGCGGCTCTCGTTCCGGCCGCCGAATACGGGTCCATGGAGATCAGACCTATCGTGGAGCGGTGAGACCGTCGCTCGAGACGACGTTCAGGGAGGAGTGGCCTCGTGCGGTCGCGATCCTCACGCGCGTCCTCGGTGACCTCACGCTGGCCGAGGACGCCGTGCAGGAGGCGTTCGTCACCGCCGCGGAGCGGTGGCCGCGCGACGGCGTTCCGCGCTCGCCAGGTGCCTGGATCGTCACGACCGCCAGGAACCGCGCGATCGACCGCATCCGCCGTGAGCGCACCTTCGCCCGCAAGGCGGAGCTCCTCGCGCGCCTCGAGGACGTCCCCTCCGACGAGGACGCGGACGTGAGCTCGATCCCGGACGAACGCCTCGCGCTGCTCTTCACGTGCTGCCACCCCGCCCTCGCGGTCGAGGCGCGGGTCGCGCTGACGCTGCGCGAGGTCGGCGGCCTCACGACAGCGGAGATCGCCCGGGCGTTCCTCGTCGCCGAGCCGACGCTCGCCCAGCGCCTCGTCCGTGCGAAGCGGCGTGTCCGCGACACCGGGATCCCGTTCCGCGTGCCCCCGGACCACCTGCTCCCGGACCGCGTGCCCGACGTCCTGCGCGTCCTCTACCTCGTCTTCAACGAGGGCTACGCGGCAACTGCGGGACAAGCGCTCGTCCGCGCCGAGCTGTGCGTCGAGGCGATCCGCCTGGCGAAGCTCCTCTGCGTGCTCATGCCGGACGAGCCGGAGGCGCTGGGTCTCCTCTCGCTGATGCTGCTCCAGGACTCCCGTCGCGCCGCGCGCGTCGGCGCCGACGGGGAGCTCGTGCTCCTCGGCGACCAGGACCGGTCGCAGTGGGACCGCGCTCGGATCGACGAGGGCCTCCGAGTCCTCCGGCGAGCCGAGGCGTTGCGGCGGCCCGGCCCGTACCAGCTCCAGGCCGCCATCGCCGCAGGGCACGCCGAGGGAGCCGCACCGGCGGTCATCGCCGCCGTCTACGAGCTGCTCGAGCGGATCGACCCGTCACCCGTCGTGCGGCTGAACCGCGCGGTGGCCGTCGCGCTCGCCGGAGACGTCGATGCGGGGCTCGCGGTGATCGACGAGATCGAGGGGCTCGACGGCTACGCGTACCTCCACTCGGCCCGCGCCGACCTCCTCCGGCGCCTCGACCGGCACGACGAGGCCGCGGCGGCGTACGCGCGGGCGCTCGAGCTGACCGACAACGCGCGCGAGCGAGCTTTCCTCGAGCGGCGTCTGGAGGAGGTCGCCTAAGGGGCTCGGCCGAGCCGAGCGAGCACCGCGTCGACCGCCTCTCCCGGAGTGGCGGCGCGCGCAACGCCGGCGACCGACGGGCCGCTGCCGAGCACCACCACCGGCCGGCCGAGGCGCATCGCGAACCCGATCTCCGCCAGCGTGCCGTAGCTGCCGCCGATCGCGACCACCGCGTGTCCCGAGGCCGCGACGGCCAGGTTCCTCGCGTGGCCGATCCCGGTCACGACGACGTGATCCGCCCAGGGATTCGCGTCGTCGTGGCTCTCGCCGGGCAGGATCGCGATCGTGGTCCCACCGGCTTCCTTCGCGCCGCGGTGCGCAGCGGCCATCACCTCGCCGAGCCCGCCCGTGACGACCGTGCAACCTCGCTCGGCGAGCAGGCGGCCGACCTCGGCGGCAGCCGCCTCGTGCTCCGCGCCGCTTCCGACGACCGACAC
The DNA here is from genome assembly GCA_046732615.1 of Actinomycetota bacterium. GTDB lineage: Bacteria > Actinomycetota > Thermoleophilia > Gaiellales > Gaiellaceae > Gaiella. Next base: position 11,361 of record JBKPNM010000010.1, read on the forward strand.
CTGACGAGCCACCGTACGATCGTACGAGGTGGCGCCTGCACGACGTGAAGCAGCAGGAGGGACCCTCGTCGTCGGCGGCGGCTTCGCCGGGGCGTACGTCGCCCGCCTCCTGGGCAAGCGCGGCGTCACCATCGTCAACCCGGACAACTTCATGGTCTACACACCGCTGCTGCCCGAGGCGGCCGCGGGGACGCTCGAGCCGCGGCACGTCGTCGTTCCGCTCCGCCAGATGTGCCCGCACGCAGAGCTCTTGCTCGGCGTGGCCACGCAACGCGATCCGGAGAGGCGGACAGTCCTCGCCGACACGCTCGGCGGCACGTACGAGATCGGCTACGAGCGGCTCGTGGTCGCGCTGGGCGCGATTCCGAGGACGTTCGCGATCCCCGGTCTCGCGGACCACGGACACGGGTTCAAGGACGTCGCCGACGCGATCGCCCTGCGCAACCACCTCCTGCGCTCCCTGGAGTCGGCCGCCGCGCGACTCGACCCGGAGGAGGCCGAGCGCGACCTCGGCTTCGTCTTCGTCGGCGCGGGCTACGCTGGCGTCGAGGCGCTCGCGGAGCTCGAGGACCTCGCGCGCGACGCCGTCCGCCGCTCCTACCCGACGCTCCACGGGATCCGGCAGCGCTGGGTGCTCGTCGACGCGGCGCCGCGGATCCTCGCCGAGATCCCGCAGAAGCTCGGCGAGTACACGCACCACTACCTCGAGAAGCGCGGCATCGAGATCCACGTCGGCGCCACCCTCGAGTCGTTCGACGACCGCGGGGCCGTGCTCTCCGACGGGACGCGAGTTCCGGCGCGGACGCTCGTCTGGGCGGCCGGCGTCCGCGCGAGCCCCGACCTGGAGCGGCTCGGGTTACCGCTCGACGACCGCGGCCGCGTGATCGTCGGGCCCACGTTGCAGGTCGAGGGCTCCGACGACGTCTGGGCCCTCGGCGACGGCGCCGCGGTGCCGAACGCGCGCACACCGGGCCGTGTCGATCCGCCGACGTGCCAGCATGCGCTCCGCCAGGCACGGCGGCTCGCGAAGAACCTGACTCGGACGCCGAAGCCGTACGGCTACCGCATGCTCGGTCAGGTTGCGACGCTCGGCCGCTACAAGGGGATCGCGGAGCTCCCAGGGCTCCAGCTGCGCGGGTTCTTCGGCTGGTTCGTCGCTCGGACGTACCACCTCTACGCGCTCCCGACCTTCCGTCGGAAGGCCCGGGTCGTGACCGACTGGACGGTGTCGCTCTTCTTCCGACGCGACATCGTCGAGCTCTCCGCCCTGGCGCGACCGCACCGCCTGGACCCGTGACGCCGCTGCTTGCTCAGCGCAGCGCGCGAAGCGCGGCTCCCAGCGACTGGCCGCCGCGGAGCACGCGCGCGAACAGGTCGCCCTCGCGCGCGACGCGCTCGAGCACGACGTCCATCGTGAAGGCCGCCGGGTCGAGCCCGCTCTCGACCTCGTCCCAGCGCAGGGGGGTGGAGACAGGAGCGCCGGCGCGCGGACGCACCGAGTAGACCGAGGCGGTCGTCTTGCCCGGACCGTTCTGGTTCGCGTCGACGAGGACGCCCTTTCGCTTCGCCTTCGTCCACTCCGTCGTCACGAGACCGGGATGCGCCCGCGCGAGCGCCCCCGCGACGATCCCCGCGAACTCGCGCACCTCGTCGAACCCGTGGCGCCGGGTGATCGGGACGAGCACGTGGATGCCGCGCGAGCCGCTCGTCTTCGGCACCGATTCGAGCCCGAGGACGTCGAGTGCGTCGCGCACGAGCACGGCGACCTCGATCACGTTCTCGAAGGTCGCGCCCTCCGACGGGTCGAGGTCGAACATCACCCAGTCGGGGCGGTGGGGCCGGTCGGCGCGCGAGGCCCACGCGTGCATGTCGATGCAGCCCATGTTCACCACCCAGAGGAGCGCGAGCTCGTCGTCGACCAGCGCGTAGTCGATGATCTTCTGCTCCCCCTCCCGCGTCGAGGCGGGGAACGCCGCCGTCTCGATCCAGTCGGGGATGTGCGCCGGCGCCTGCTTCTGGAAGAAGCTCTTGCCCTGCCACCCGTCGGGGTACCGCTTCATCGTGAACGGCCGCTTCCGCAGGTGCGGAACGAGCACCTCGGCCACGTCACGGTAGTAGGCGAGGAGCTCGCCCTTCGTGATCCCCTCCTCGGGCCAGAACGGCTTGTCGAGGTTCGAGAGCTCGAGCGTCCGCCCGCCTCGGCGGAGCTTCGGCTCCATCGGGGGACGCTCCACCGGCACGTCGTCGCGGAGGCCGAGGAACACCGGCGCGCGCAGGCGCCCTTCGCGCGTGCGCTCGGCGTACGCCACCTCGGCCGAGAGGGACGGCTCGACCCAGGTGACGTCCGCCGCGCGGACCCGCGGCATCTTCGGCGTGTGCGCGAGCGGGCTCGTCGGTCGCGCGAGCGGCTTCAGAGCCGTGAGCAGCCGCTCGACGTCCCCGTCACCGATGCCCGAGCCGACGTTGCCGGCCCAGTGCAGGCCGTCCGACTCGCGCCGTGCGAGCACGAGTGCGCCGAGCTTCGCCCGCTTCCCCGTCCCGCGTGTGAAGCCCACGATCGGGAGATCGTCCTGTGCCCGCAGCTTGAGCTTTTGCCAGTCCGGCGTCCGCCGGCCCGAGCGATAGGGCGCGTCCGCGCGCTTCGCGACGACCCCTTCGAGGCCCTGCGCCTCGGCCGCGGCAAGGAGCGCCGGCCCGTCCTCGAAGGCCGGGGACACCCGAACGACGTCCGACGAAGGATCGACGAGCTCCTCCAGCATCTGCCGCCGCTCGACGAGCGGGCGGTCGACGAGAGGCTCGTCGTCGAGCGACAGGAGGTCGAAGGCCATCAGCACCAGGCGTCCCGAGCCCGACTGGAGCGCCTCGAACCGCGACGTCCCGGAGTCGTCGAGGGCGCACACCTCGCCGTCGATCACCGCGGACGGCGAGCGCACGGCGTGCGGGATCGCGCGCGCAACCTGGCGGAAACGCTCGGTGAGGTCGGTTCCGTTCCGGCTCGTGAGCGTCGCCTCGCCCGCCGCGACGGTCACGATCGCACGGTAGCCGTCCCACTTCGGCTCGTAGAGCCAGCCGGCGCCGGTCGGGAGCGAGTCCGTGAGCGTCGCGAGCTGCGGCCGCAGCTGAGTGCCGTCGGCGGGGCCTCCGTCCTTCCGCAGGAGCAGCCAGTTCTTCTCGTCACCGTCGAGGCGGGCGGGAATCAGCGTCCAGACGCCGTCGACCCGTTCGCCGTGGAGGTGGAACGTGAGGCCGCCGTTGCGCTTCTCCTCGAGAAGCTCGTACGTCCCGCGGTCCCAGATCTCGACCGTGCCGGCTCCGTACTGGCCCGCCGGGATCACCCCCTCGAACGAGCCGTACTCGAGCGGGTGGTCCTCGACGTGGACGGCGAGGTGCCGCTCGCCCGCCTGGAGCGGCAGCCCCTTCGGCACCGCCCAGCTCGCGAGAGCGCCGTCTCGTTCGAGCCGCAGGTCGTAGTGGAGCCGGCGGGCGTCGTGCCGCTGGATGACGAAGCTGCGGCCGTCCCGCGGCCTGTCGCCGCCGAACGGCTCGGGCGTCTGCTTCGGGTCGCGCTTCTTCCGGTACTCGCCGAGCCGGGCCACGCTCCGATGATCCCACGAACAGGCCGGCCCGAATCCTCATTCCCTTAACATCGTCTCCATAGCTTCGGCAACTTCCCTGCAAACGACGCCTTCCGCGTCGGGGGATAAGCCTGTGGAAAGTGTGGAGAGCCGCGGCGCCGGCTCAGACGTGCGCGAGCACGCCCATCGAGCGGAACTTCGCGCGACGACCGCGGCGCAGCTCGTCGGCGGGGAGGGCTGCAAGCTCGTCCAGGTGCGCGACGAGGGCCTCGCGGAGCAGCGCGGCGGCCGCGTCGTGGTCGACGTGCGCGCCGCCTTCCGGCTCGGGCACGATCCCGTCGATCACCCGTAGCTCCAGACAGTGCGCGGCATCGGGCTTGAAGGCCGACGCCGCCTTCTTCGCCTGCGACGCGTCGCGCCAGAGAATCGACGCGCAGCCCTCCGGGGAGATGACCGAGTAGATCGCGTTCTCCTGCATGAGCACCCTGTCGGCGACGGCGATCGCGATCGCCCCGCCCGAGCCGCCCTCGCCGATCACGACCGCGACCGTCGGGACGCCGAGCCGCAGCATCGCCGCTTGCGATCGCGCGATCGCGCCGCCCTGGCCGTGCTGCTCGGCCGCGATCCCGGGGTACGCACCGGGAGTGTCGACGAGCGTGACGAGCGGGAACCCGTGCCGGTCGGCGAGCGCCATGGTCCTCATCGCCTTGCGGTAGCCCTCCGGGTACGCCATCCCGAAGTTCCGCACCGCGCGTTCCTTCAGGTCGCGGCCCTTCTGGTGACCGACGAGCGCGACGGTGCGGCCGCCGAGCGAGCCGATCCCGGCGACCACCGCGCGGTCGTCCATCCGGCTCCGGTCACCGTGCAGCTCGAACCAGTCGTCGAGGATCCGCTCGACGTAGTCGAGCGTGTACGGACGCTTCTCGTGCCGGGCGAGCTCGACGGAGCGCCAGATCTCCTCGTCCGTCGTGTCCTCGCGCAGCCGCTCGAGCTGCCGCTGCAGGCGCTCGAGCTCGGCGGAGAGCCGCGTGCCGCGCAGGAGCTTGACGCCCGAGAGCTGCGCGAGGCGGTCGCGCAGCCCGAGCTCGGCTTCCTGCGTCACGACGCCGCTCCGAAGAGGCGGAGCAGGCGCGCGAGCGTGCCGCGGAGCTCGCCCCGCGGGACGACGGCGTCGACGTGGCCGAAGCGGAAGTTCGACTCGGCGAGCCCGAAGTCATCGGGGAGCTTCTCCCTAGTTGTCTGCGCCACGACCCGAGGGCCGGCGAACGAGGTCAGCGCGCCGGGCTCCGCGAGCATCACGTCGCCCAGGCTCGCGAAGCTCGCGGTCACCCCGCCGGTCGTGGGGTGCGCGAGCACCGAGAACAGCGCGCCGCCCGCATCGTGGAGCTCTTCCACCGCGACGACCGTCTTGGGCAGCTGCATCAGCGCGAGGATGCCCTCCTGCATGCGCGCGCCGCCCGAGGCGGAGACGGAGACGAGGACGCCGGCGTCCTCGGCCGTGCGCTCGCACGCCCGAGCGAAGCGCTCTCCGACGACGCTTCCCATCGAGCCACCCATGAACGAAAAGTCCATCGCCGCGATGCGGCACGCGTGCCCGTCGATCGCAGCGCGACCCGTGAGGATCGCGTCGCCGAGGCCGGTGCCGAGCTCGGCCTCCGCGAGACGCTCGACGTACGGGCGCAAGTCGAAGAACTCGAGCGGGTCGGCGGAGCGGAGGTCGGCGTCCTCCTCGTCGAACGTCCCGGGATCCGCGAGCTGCGCGATCCGCTCCCGGGCGCGCACGGGGAAGTGGTGGCCGCACTGGGGGCAGACCCGCAGGTGCTCCGCCAGCTCGTCGTCGCGGTAGTGCGAGCCACAGCCGGGGCAGGTGTTCGGATGTCCGGCCCCGTCGCGCTCGGCGGGGTCCGACCGCTTGTGCTCGATCGAGACGTCGATGTTCCCGGCGGCGGACACCCCGGGCATCTTAGTGCGGTTCCGTCAGAGCCCCGCCATGGCGGCGAAGCCGGCGAGGACGTCGGGATCGGCGCCTGGTGCGAGACCGGTGAACCCCATTCCCGCAACGCGCCTGCTGCTCGAGACCTCGAGCAGCAGGCGCTCGACGTCGGCAACGTCGAGGCCGCCGGGTGCGGGCATGAAGCAGGACACGTTCCCGGGCACGAGGACGTCGACGTCGAGCGCGACGTACACGGCCTCGGTATCGCGGAGCGCCCGGGCGAGGTCGTCGTCGATGCCGTGCTCGGCGACGTACTCCCGCTCGGCCGGGTCGAGATCGCGCGCCCCGACGAGCGCGACGTCCTCCGTGCGAACGCTGCCCTCGCCGATCGCCATCCGCAGCGGCATGCCCCAGAGGTTCCCGGACGGCGAGGTCTCGGGCGTGTTGAGGTCGCCGTGGGCGTCGAGCCAGACGACGGCGAGCCGGTCGTGGCGCGCGGCGAGGCCGCGGATCGCACCGACGTGGGCGCAGCAGCAGCCGCCGAGCACGACCGGTCGTCGCGGGAGGCCCTGGGCGAGGACGGCCGACTGCTCGTCGAGCGTCCCGCGGTCGACGACGAGCGCCTCCGGATAGGGGAGCTCGGTCGCCGCAGCCTGCGCCATCGCCTCGCCGCCCGCTCCCCAGGCACGCGGGACGCGAACGAGCCCCGCGGCGAACGCCGTGCCGCAGCTGTGACATTCGTAACCGTCGTCGAACGCGACGGCGGTCAGCGTCCGACACTTCGGACAGCGGGCGCGAAGCGCGCTCACAGCAACCGCTCCCACGTGTCCGAGCGGCTCGTGACTCGCATGCCGACGCTCTCGTAGAGCGCGAGCGCGCCGGTCGTGTTCTCGCTGTCGACCCCGAGCGCCGCTCGCCGGCGCCCCGCCGAACGAAACAGCGCGGCGCTCTCGAGGAGGAACGCCCGTGCGAGACCGCGCCGCCGCCACGGACGCCGGACTCCGAGGACGATGATCCAGCCGAGCGTCGGGTCATCGCCCCGGGACGGGTCGCTCAGGCAGAGCGCCGCAATCTCGTCGCCGTCCTCGACGAGGCGCCACAGCGACGTGTCCGCGCTCCGCCCGACGTTCCAGGTGCACCAGTCCGCGAAGCTCTCCGGCACGAAGCCCCAGTGGTCCCCGAACGCCTCCACGTACGCGTCGTAGACCGCACGTTCCTCACCCGGACGGAACGGCCGGGACGCGAGCCCGGCGGGCCACGCGGGCTCCCCGGTGGACTGCCCGAGGTCGATCTCCATGGTGAACGAGCTGCGGACGACCTCGAAGCCATGCCGCATCAGAGCACCTCGGTAGTCCTCGTCCGAGACGTTCGCGGGCGCACGGCTCCGCGCTCCTGCGTCGCCCAGCTCCTTCGCCCGGCGCTCGACCTCGTCCAGGAGCCGCTCGACGACGTGCTCGCGACCCGCCGGGACGCGAACGTCCGCGTAGACGACCTCGCGCTCCTCGCCGGGCGAGGTCACGTCCGCGTAGCCCATGATGCTTCCGCCTTCGACCGCGAGGAACATGTCCTGCGCGGGGTCGAGATCCTCGAGCTCGAACCAACGCTCCACGGCGGCCCGCGTCTCGTCCGCGGGACGCCGCATCGCGGCCGCGTGGGCATTGAGAACCTCGGCGATCGCACCGGCGTCCCTCCGCGCCGGCGCACGGACGGCGAGCTCAGTCGCCTGCACGGAGCTCCTTCTGCCAGACGTCGGCTTGCCAGAGGACACGCATGCCCGCCCGCTCGTAGAGACGTGTCGCGCCGGTCGGGTTCTCGACGTCCACGCCGAGCGCGACGGTCGTCTCGCCGGTGTCGCGGAAGCGCCGGAAGGACTCGTGGAGCAGCGCGAGTCCGAGGCCGCGGCGACGCCATGCGGGCCGCACCCCGAGCGTGCCGATGAATCCCCAGTCGCCGTTCCGCTTCGGATAGTTGCGCGAGAAGGCGACGACCTCGCCGTCGGCCCAGACGACCGGCACGAGCGACGGATCGAATCCGGAGCGCCCGAAGACGCGGTCCCGCCACTCGTCGTATCCAAGCGGGACGTAGTCCCATTCGTCGACGAACGCTTCGAGCTCGGCGTCGAAGAGCGGCCGCCCGTCGCGATCCGGGTCGAGCGGGCGCAGCTCCACGCCTGCCGGCCAGACCGGCTCGGGGAGCCGCGCCCCGACGTCCGTCACCATCCGGAAGAAGCTGCGCGCGCGCCGGTAGCCCCTCCCCGCGAGGAGCAGGGGCGCGCGCTCGTCTCCGACGAGGTGCGCGAGCTGGAGCACGACGCGTCCTGCTTCGGGCCAGCCGGGCTCGAGCTCGCGCGCACGCTGCTCGAGAAGGTCGAGCAGCTGCGACCCGACGCCGCGGCCCGTCAGCTCGGGGTGCACGTATGCGTCGGCGATCACGGTCGCGCCCTTGACCTCGAGCAGGTGCGCGACGCCCGCGACCCTTCCGTCGACCTCGACCAGCCAGGCGTCGCGGTCGAGATCCAGGCCGTCCCATTCGTCGCGCAGGCCGTCGGCCGTCCAGTCGGTGTCGCCGTAGACGGCCTCGTCGCTCGCGCGGAGGACGTCCAGGGCGTCGTCGAAGAGCTCGGGTGTGGGGCGGACGACCCGCATGCGGCCAGGGTACGCCCGCCGGCCCGCGCCACCGGTGCGGGAAGCCGAACATCTCGGCGGCGGCCGTCGCATAGCCTGAGCCGCCGTGGTGGTGCGCGCTCTCCAGGCGGAGGACTGGCCCGAGGTCGCGCGGATCTACCGTGACGGGCTCGCGACCGGTCTCGCGTCGTTCGAGACCGACGTTCCCGCGTGGGAGCAATGGGACGCCCGCCATCTGCAGGACCTGCGCTACGTCGCCGAGCTGGACCGCGCGATCGTCGGCTGGCTCGCGGTCTCCCGTGTCTCGCGCCGAGCGTGCTACCGCGGCGTGGTCGAGCACTCCGTCTACGTCGACGAGGCGGCGCGCGGGAAGGGCGCCGGGCGTGCACTCCTCCGGCGCCTGATCGCCGAGGCTCCTCCGCGCGGGATCTGGACCATCCAGACGTCGATCATCGCCGCAAACGCGCCGAGTCTCGCCCTCCACCGGGCCGTGGGCTTCCGAACGGTCGGCCGCCGCGAGCGCATCGCGCAACGCGACGGTGTCTGGCACGACACCGTGTTGCTGGAGCTCAGGCTGCCGTGACGCTCAGCCGCGCCACCGGCGGAAGACGACGCAAGCGTTGTGGCCGCCGAACCCGAACGAGTTCGAGACGCCGATCTCGACCTGCTCCTCGCGCGACTCGTTCGGGACGTAGTCGAGGTCGCACTCGGGGTCGGGCACCTCCTGGTTGATCGTCGGCGGGAGGATGCCGCGCTCCAGCGCCAGGATGGTGAACGACGCCTCGACCGCGCCGGCCGCGCCGAGGCAGTGGCCGGTGGCGCCCTTCGTCGAGGAGACGGGCGTGCGGTAGGCCTTCTCCTCGCCGAGCGCGAGCTTGATGACCCGGGTCTCCGCGCTGTCGCCGACCGGCGTCGACGTCCCGTGCGCGTTGATGTAGCCGACGTCCTCCGGGGAGATGCCGGCGTCGTCGAACGCCATCCGGAGTGCCCGCGCGGGGCTCTCGCCGGTCGGATCGGGATCCGAGACGTGGGTCGCGTCGGAGGAGACGCCGTAACCGAGCAGCTCGGCGTAGATCTTCGCCCCGCGCGCCCGAGCCCGGTCGAGATCCTCGAGGACGATCATCGCGCCGGCCTCGCCCATCACGAACCCGTCGCGCTCGAGGTCGAACGGGCGCGAGGCGCGCTTCGGATCGTCGTTGCGTCGCGAGATGGCGCGCATCGCGCCGAAGCCGGCGATCCCGACGCGCGAGACGGGCGCCTCGGTCCCGCCGCAGATCATCATGTCGGCGCGGCCGAGCCGGATCGCGTCGAGGCCGTCGCCGATCGCCATGTTCGACGCGGCGCAGGCCGTGCACTCCGACAGCAGCGGCCCTTTCGTGCCGAGCTCCATCGAGACCCAGCCGGCGGCGAGGTTCGGGATGATCTGGACGATCGAGAAGGGGTTGACCCGGTCGGGGCCGCGGTTGTCGAGCACCTGGATACAGGCCTCGAAGGACTTGAGCCCGCCGATGCCGGTCGCCACCGCCGCGCCCACGCGATCGGGCTCCGCCGCGATGTCGAGCCCGGCGTCCGCCTCTGCCTGGCGCGCCGCCGCGAGCGCGAGATGGGTGAAGCGGTCCATCCGGCGCGACGCCTTGTAGTCCATGTAGTCCGTGACGTCGAGGTCCTTGACCTCGCAGGCGAAGTCGACGGGGAAGCCCTCCGGATCGAACTGCGTGATCCGGTCCGCCCCGGACTCGCCGGCGATCAGCGCCTGCCACGTGTCCTCGACGGTGTTGCCGAGCGGGCTCACCATCCCGAGGCCGGTGACCACCACGCGGCGCCTGCCGTTGTCGCGCGCGTCCGGCACGGCTACATCCCCAGCCCGCCGTCGACGAGCAGCACGTCGCCGGTGACGAACTTCGCGTCGTCGGAGCAGAGGAACCGCACGGCGCCCGCGACGTCCTCCGGGTCGCCGAGCCGGCCGAGCGGCGTGTTGGTGAGCATCGCCTCCGTCGCCTCCTCGGGCAGCACGTCCGTCAGCTGCGTCTTGACGTACCCGGGCGCGACGACGTTCGCGCGGACGTTGCGGCTCCCGAGCTCGCGGGCGAGCGACTTCGTGAACCCGATGATCCCCGCCTTCGAGGCCGCGTAGTTCGTCTGGCCCCAGTTGCCGTGCACGCCGACGATCGACGAGACGTTGACGATCGACCCCGCCCGCTTGCGCATCATCGGCCGCGCCGCGGCACGACAGGTGTAGAAGACCGACGAGAGGTTGGTGTCGATCACCGTGCGCCAGTCCTCGTCGCTCATCCGCACGAGCAACCCGTCGCGGGTGAGGCCCGCGTTGTTGACGAGGACGTCCACGTCGCCCGCGGCCTCGACGAGCGCCTTCGCGGACTCGGCATCCGAGACGTCCGCCTCGACCGCCCGCCCGCCGATCTCCCCGGCGATCGCCTCGGCCTCGTCGCGGCCCGTGTGGTATCCGACGACGACCTCGGCGCCTGCACGGCCGAGCTCGAGCGCGATCGCGCGCCCGATTCCCCTGGAGCCGCCGGTGACGAGGGCGAGCTTTCCCTCGAGCGACGCGAACGAGCTCACGGAGCGCTCAGCGCCTCCTTGGCCTTCTCGAGGCTCGCGAGGTCGTTGACGGACAACGTGCGGACGCCGCGGTCGATCCGCTTCACGAGCCCTGAGAGGACGTTGCCCGGGCCGATCTCGACGAACGTCGTCACGCCGTCGCGCATCAGCTCGCCCGCTGCCTGCGTGAAGCGCACCGGTGCGGTGAGCTGGTCGACGAGCAGCGATCCGAGCCGCTGCGCCGGCTCGATCTTCGCCGTCACCGTGGACATGAACGGCGCCACGGGATCGCTGAAGCGGATCCTGTCGATCGCGGGCTTGAGCGCACGGCCTGCCTGCCCGACGAGCGGGCTGTGGAACGCGCCCGACACCTTGAGGCGGATCGCTCGTCGCGCGCCGAGGCTCTCGGCCTCGGCGCAGCACTCCTCGACCGCGTCGTTCTCGCCGGAGACGACGATCTGGCCGGGGCAGTTGTAGTTCGCGGGCCAGACCCCGAGGATCTTCCGGCAGAGCGTCTCGACGAGCTGGTCCTCGAGGCCGAGGATCGCCGCCATCGCCCCGGGACGCTGCCGCGCCGCCTCGGCCATCGCGAGGCCTCGCTCGCGGACCAGGCCGATCGCCTCGCCGTCCGACATCGCCTTGACGGACGCGAGCGCGGCGAACTCGCCGACCGAGTGCCCGACGACGACGTCGGGCTCGATGCCCTCCTTGCGCACGGCGGCCAGGATCGCGAGGCTCGTCGCGACGAGCGTCGGCTGCTGCACCTCGGTCTCCACGAGCTCCTCGAGCGGCGCCTCGAAGCACAGGTGCGCGAGATCCATTCCCGTCACCTCTGAGCCGACGCGGTAGACCTCCATCGCCTCGGGCACGGCTTCCGCGATCTCGCGCCCCATGCCCAGCTCTAGCGACCCCTGACCCGGGAAGCAGAACGCCACCTTGCTCATGCACTCCTCCTGTCCGTCCATACGAGGAGCGCAGAGCCCCACGTCAACCCTGCCCCCATCCCTGTCATCAGCACGAGCGCGCCGTCGCGCAGGCGTCCGTCCGCCCGCGCGTCCGCGAGGGCGAGCGGGATGGAGCCCGACGACGTGTTGCCGAATCTGTCCACGTTCACCACAGTGCGCTCGAAGGGGACGCCGAGCTTACCGACCGCGTGGTCGATGATCCGCTTGTTCGCCTGGTGAGGGACGTACACGTCGACCTCGTCGATCGTACGGCCGCATTCGGCGAGCACCGCCTCGGCCGACGAGACCATGACGCGCGTCGCGAACTTGTAGACCTCGCGCCCGTTCATCTTGAGCAGCGCCTCGGGGTGGTCGAACTTCCGTGAGCCGCTCCCAGGGAGCTGGAGGTTCTTGCCGCCGCCGCCGTCCGCGCCGAGCTCGAAGCCGAGGAAGCCGCCGCGCGGCACCGGCTCCATCACGACGGCGCCCGCGCCGTCGCCGAAGAGGACGAGCGTCGAGCGGTCCCCCCAGTCGAGGATCGACGAGAGGACGTCGCCGCCGACGACGAGCGCGCGCCTCGAGAGGCCCGAGGCGAGCATCCCGTACGCCTGCGCGATCGCGTACATGAACCCGGTGCAGCCGGCGAGCAAGTCGTACGCGCCTGCCTTCGACGCCCCGAGCGCGTCGGCCATCAGGGCGGAGCTCGTCGGGAACATCATGTCGGGCGTCACGGTCGCGGAGATGAGGAGATCGATGTCCGCCGCGTCGACCGCCGCGTCCTCGAGCGCCGCACGTGCGGCCGGCAGCGCGATGTCCGTGAGAGCCTCGTCGTCGGCGGCCATACGCCGCTCGTGGATACCCGTACGCTCGACGATCCACTCGTCGGAGGTGTCGACGTGCTGCGCGAGCTCGTCGTTCGTCACGACCCGATCCGGCACGTGCACGCCGAGGCCGGTGATACCGATCCTCGTCCCGTTGGCGGAACCGATCATCCTGCGTGCGGGAACCCGTGGTTCCCCCACGAGCCCCCTCCTTTCTCGTTCGTGCAGAGATTCTCGAAGACTGGCGTCCCGGCCGGCGAAGCCGGCCTCCGGCCGCACAGGGTGGCGCGGAGAACGCCCGTTACGACCACCTTCATCGCTCGACCGCGAAGGTCAGCGTGCCGCGGGCGGCGAGCTCCGCGCCGACGTGCGCCGTCGCCTTCCCGCGCCCGATCGGGCCGCGCACCTGGTCGATCTCGCACGAGAGCGTCAACGTGTCCCCCGGAGAGACGACCCGCTTGAACCGGCAGTCGTCGATTCCGGCGAAGAAGGCGATCCGGCCGCGGTTCTCCTGCTCGCAGAGCACTGCGACGGCACCTGTCTGGGCCATCGCCTCGACGATCAGGACGCCCGGCATCACCGGGCGCTGCGGGAAGTGCCCGGCGAACCACCAGCCGTCCTCGGGCACGCGGTACGACGCGGCCACACGCTCACCGGGCACGAGCTCGTGCACCTCGTCGAGCAGGAGGAAGGGCGAGCGGTGCGGGAGAATCGACTCGATCTCGTCACGCCCGAAGGGCGGAGTGGGGGTCACGCGGCCGAGTCTACTGCGGACGACCTCCGGCCCCTCGGCGCCGGAGCGTCGACTCGTTGCCCGCGGCGTCGCGCGCGGTGACGACGAGCGTCCGCAGCCGCTCGATCCCGGGAATGCGGTACACGCCGGGCCTGCTCGCCCGCACGACCGTGCGTGCGCCGTTCACCCGGATGGTGAGGGTTGCCGCCTCGGAGACCTCGAGCCGCGGCGGAGCGTCGGAGACGACGCGAACGACCGGTGCAGTCGCGTCGAGGAGGAAGGGAAGCTCGACCTTCGCCGTCGTGCCCGAGACGTCGACGGCCTCGACGGAGACCGTGTAGCCGCCCTCCTGCGCCTTTCCGAGCCGCTTCCTGCCGTCCCAGGTCACCGTCTGGGCCCCCGCCCCCACGGCGCCCGCGAACGGCGTCGACACCCAGTGCCCGTCGCGCAGGATTCTCACCGTCAGCTCTGCGGCCGCGGCGAGCGGGAACGAGACCGAAAGCACGTCGCCCCGCCCGTCGCCGTTCGGGGTCATCGCCGGCGGGTCGAGCGTCACGCGGCCGATCGTGCGCACGACCGTGAGCGGCACGTCGACGGTCGCCTCGCGCCCGCCCGTTCCGTTCGCCACGATCCGCACGACGTAGGCGCCGTCGGCGACGCCGTTCGCGGAGACGACAACCGTGCGTGGCCCTGCGCGGCGCCAGCGCTTCGCCTCGACCTGGCCGACCGTCGTCCCGGCCGCATCGAGCAGCGTCACGGCGACGTTCGCGTCGGCGCTCAGCGTGAAGGAGACCGTGGCCGTGTCGGCCTGCCCGTCGCCGTTCGGCGAGACGGCCGACGGGACCGCGGTCGCGCCGGTCAGCTGCAGCGCGGTGGACGTCGCGGCGAGCACGCCGGAGGCTGGCGTCGCTCCGGGCGACTCCATTCGCCACCGCGTCCCGGCCGGAAGGGGCGCCGAGGGCAGGAGTGTCCAGTCGACCGCGGATCCCGTGCCCTCGCCTCGGCCGAGCTCGCTGCCCGTCGGATCCGTCACGACGACCGACCACGGCAGGCTGGACGACAGACGCGCGGTGAAGCGGAGGCCGCCCGCCTCGTCGGAGCCGATCGTCGGCGCGTAGAGCTTCGGCAGGCCGAGGGCCGCGACTCGCTTCGCGATCGTCGGGATCATGTCGTAGAGCCGCTGGCCGGGGCAGGTCGTCAGCCCCGTGTCGCGATGGCCCGAGATCGCTCGGAGGAAGACCGGGATCCCGGGCTTGTACCGCTCGTTGCCGGACGAGATCCCGTTGAAGGTCGCGAGCGGGTCGAGGTGGCCGAGGTCGAGCCGCCAGGCGAGCGTCCGCACGAGAGCGTCGACCGCGGCGGCGGGAGGGTCGACCGTGCGGAAGTCGCCCATCAGCGCGATGCCGAACGACCCCGTATTGAAGCCCTTCGCGTGAGCGCCGACGACGTTGCGGTCGATCCCACCGTAGCGACCCTCGTAGACGGTGCCGAACCTGTCGACGAGCGCGTTGTAGCCGATGTCGTTCCAGCCGTTCCCCTTCACGTGGTAGAGCTCGATCGCGCGCACGATCGCCGGCGCCTGGGCGCGCGTGTAGTTGTTCGTCCCGGCCGTGTGGTGGACGTACGCCATGCGGAGCGCATCGGCGTAGAGCGGCTTCTCCTTCCGGATCGACTCGTCCGCCTGCCACGCGCTGCGCGGGACGATCTGCGGGACTGCCGGCGACGCGGTCACGCGCAGCGGCAGCTTCGAGACGGGGCTTCGCACCGTCAGCGCACGAGCCCTCGTCACGCGGCCGATCGCGCGAACCTCGAGCCCGACGGCCCGGCCGACCCAGACGGGGGCGCTCGTCCGCCAGCCTCGAAGCGCCCGCGACTCCCGGCTCGCGGCGTCCGGCGCGTCGCCGTCGTCCTCGACGACGCGCTGCCACTTCGACCACGCTCCCCCGGGCGCCCGGGTGCGAAGCTCGAGCGTGCCGGGGCCCTGCCATTGGGCGCCGACCAGCTGGAACGGGGCCGTTGCCCGGGTCGATGCGAGCGAGCGGGTTCCGCCGAGCGGCAGATCGCGGACCTGGAGCGTCGCGAGGCCGGCGGACGCGGACGCCGGCAACGCGAGGGCGATCGCCGCGAACAGGACGAGTCGGCGGGTCATGGGGAGAGCACCAGGGTGACGCAGCACCGCTTCTCCGACAAGAGTCGCGACGCTCCCTTGACGGAATGCTTACCCGGCCGGAAGGAGCGCTCGCTGACCCCCGTCAAGCCGTTGCTACAGTCGAAGCGTCGTGGACGCGCGCTTCGTGCGAGCGCTCTGGTATCTCCTCGCGGCGGGCGCCGCCGCGCTGCTCCTCGCGTTTCCCGCCTCGGCGGCGGCGCAGGCGCCGGAAACTCCGCGCGTCCTCGTCGTCGAGTTCGACAACGACGTCAATCCCGTCACCCAGGACTATCTCCAGGACGAGATGCACAGGGCCGAGCGGGACGGCTTCTCGGCCGTCGTGATCGAGATGGACACGCCGGGCGGTCTCGGCTCGTCGATGCGCGAGATCGTGAAGACGATCCTCGGCCTCGAGCTGCCGGTCGTCGTCTACGTCGCGCCGCCGGGGTCGAGCGCCGACTCCGCCGGCGCCGTCATCGGACAGGCCGCGGACGTCCTCGCGATGGCGCCGCAGACGAACATCGGCTCGTCGACTCCGATCTCCGCGACGGGCGACGACCTCGGCGCGGATCTCCGCAAGAAGGTGATCAACGACGCCGCCGCGTACATCGCCGAGCTCGCGCGCGAGCATGGTCGGAACGCCGCCGCGGCCGAGGCGATGGTGCGCGACGCCGCGAACTTCGGAGCCCGCGAGGCCCTCGACAAGAACGTGATCGACGTCGTCGCTCCGACCGTGCCGGCGCTGCTCGAGCAGATCGACGGCACGAAGGTCGTCCCGAAGCAGATCGTCCTGCACACGGCCGGCGCGGAAGTCGAACGCGTCGAGATGGGCTTCTGGAAGCGCGCGCTCGACGTCTTGATCGACCCGAACATCATCGCGCTGATGCTCTCGCTCGGGCTCGTCGGGATCCTCGTCGAGCTCTGGAACCCCGGCCTGATCCTGCCCGGCACCGTCGGCGTGATCTCGCTCCTCGTCGGCCTCTACGGCCTCCAGGTGCTTCCGGTCTCGGCCGCAGGCGTCCTGCTGATGCTCTTCGCGGCGGGGCTCTTCGTCGCCGAGGCGTTCATCGTCAGTCACGGCGCGCTCGCCCTCGCCGGTGCGGTCACGTTCGTGATCGGCGCGCTGATGCTCTTCGACCCCGCCGGGGACGCCTACCAGGTGTCGCTGTGGACGGCGATCGCGATCGCCGCCACGCTCGCGCTGCTGCTCGGCTTCGCGCTCAGCCGCGTCGTGAAGGCGCGCCGGAACCCGGTCGAGGTCGGGGTCGGCCAGATGGTCGGCGGCGAGGCGGTCGTCCGCCGCGACGGCTGGGTCGCGGTCGGCGGCGAGCTCTGGCGCGCGCGCTCCGCCGACGGAGCTGCGCTCGTCCCGGGCGAGCGCGTCACCGTGGAGGCCGTCGAGGACGACCTCGGCCTCGTCGTAGGATCTCCGCACCCGACCGAAAGGGCCTGATGGACATCGCGTTGATCGTTGTCGCAGTCGTCGTCGTCCTGCTGATCCTCCTGCTGTTCGCGACCGTCAAGGTGGCGCGCGAGTACGAACGGGGCGTCATCTTCCGGCTCGGCCGGCTGCTGCCTCAACCGAAGGGCCCGGGGCTCTTCCTGCTCATCCCGGTCATCGACCGGATGGAGAAGGTCGACCTGCGAACCGTGACGCTCAACGTGCCGCCGCAGGAGGTCATCACGAAGGACAACGTCCCGGTGCGCGTCAACGCCGTCGCGTACTTCCGGATCGTCGAGCCGAAGGCCGCGATCGTGCAGGTGGAGAACTACATGGTCGCGACGTCGCAGATCGCGCAGACGACGCTCCGCTCGGTGCTCGGCCAGCACGTCCTCGACGAGCTCCTCTCCGAGCGGGACAAGATCAACCAGATCCTCCAGGGGATCATCGACGAGGCGACGTCGCCCTGGGGCATCAAGGTGTCCGTCGTCGAGGTGAAGGACGTCGAGATACCGGGCGACATGCAGCGTGCGATGGCCCGCCAGGCGGAGGCCGAGCGGGAGCGCCGCGCGAAGGTGATCTCCGCCGAGGGCGAGTTCCAGGCGTCGCAGCGGCTCAAGGACGCCGCGGCCGTGATGTCGGAGGAGCCGATCACGGTCCAGCTGCGCTACCTGCAGACGCTGCTCGAGATCGGCGCGACGAACAACTCGACGGTCATCTTCCCGATCCCGATCGAGTTCCTCGAGACGCTCGGGATCCACAGGGCGAAGGCGGAGTAGCCGGTGCGGACGCTCGTCGGCGTCCTGATCGTCGTGCTCGTGCTCGCTCCGCTCGCTGCGTGGGCGGTGCGCGGCATGCGGCGCTTCGCCTGGACAGGGAGCGTCGAGGACGTTCCACGCACCACGCTGCAGACGATCGTCGAGGGACTGATCGTCCTCGGCGCGGTGATCGTCGGCGTCGTGATCCTCGTCGCGATCGCCGACTGAGACGTCGGTCACGAGACACGGCCACGGCGTCACCGCCGGAGATCACTGCACCGCCAGGGCCGACCGTGCGTGAGGCGCTGATCGAGCGGTGGGGAGGAAAACGGTGGCGACACCTCCTCGTCGCCGGGAACGGGCGATTTCCCGCCTCCGCGCCGGCGGAAGCCGGCTGGTGTCCGACTCGGAAGCTGCACCTCGCGGCCCTCGGCGGCCTGGGTGCTCACTCGATCGCGACGATGCCGAGCGCGGCCGCGAGAGTTCCGGCGTTCGCCACGACATCGGGCCACGGCATCCTCGCCCCGCTGAGCGACGCCGCGCCGCTCGAGCCTTCGAGGTCGCACCCGCGGAGCTCGACACGCTCGACCGTGACGCCGTCGAGCGTCGCGCCGGCGAGCGAGCACCGCTCGAGGAGCACGGACTGGAGTCTCGCCTCGTAGAAGTCCGCCTCCTCGAGCCGGCAGTCCCGGAAGACGACCCGTTCGAGCGTCGCGAAGCGGAAGGACGAGAGGTCGAGACGGCAATCGTCGAAGACGACATCCGCGAGTGTCGCCTCGGCGAACGCGCACCCGGTCGCCCTGCAGCGGATCAGCTCCACGCGGCGGAGCGTCGACCGTCGCGCGTCCGCATTGGCGAGCGAGACGCCGTCGAGCCGCAGGTCGACCAGCCGTCCCTCGCTCAGGATGTGGCCGGCCAGATCGGCCGCGTCGAGCGTCCCCTCCGCGAGCACGACGCCGCGAGCGGACGCTGGCACGTCGAGCTCGCTGTCGATCGGGTCGGGCGGACGGGGCGCGAGCGGCGCGTCAGGCGCCGTCGCCATCGGCGGCCTCGGCGGCCTCTCCGATCACTCCGGCGTCGACGACCTCGTCGTCCGCAGTGACGACCGGCGCGAGGCTCGAGACCTGCTCGCCTTCGCGGAGGCGCATCACGATCACGCCCTGCGTCGCGCGGCCGGAGCGCTTGATCCCGTCGACCGGCGTGCGGATCACGGTGCCGCCGTCGGAGATCAGCATCACCTGGTAGCCGTCGCGCACGATCCGCGCGCCGGCGAGGCGGCCCTTGCCCTCGACGAGCTGCGCCGTCTTGACGCCCATCGTGCCGCGGCCCTTGACCGGGTAATCCGCGACGCGCGTGCGCTTCCCCCAGCCGTTCTCGGTGACGACGAGCAGGTCGGCGTCGTCCGCCGCGATGTCGACCTCGATCACCTCGTCCGCCGCGCGGAGCTTCATCCCGGCGACGCCCGAGGCCGGCCGGCCCATTGCCCGTACGTCCTTCTCGGAAAAGCGGACGGCCTGGCCCATGCGCGAGACCATCAGGATGTCGTCCTCGCCGTCGGACAGCCGCACGCCGATGAGCTCGTCGTCCTCGCGCATCCTGAGCGCGATGATCCCGTCGGCCTTGAGCGGCGTGTTGTACTCGAGGAACTCCGTCTTCTTGACGATTCCCTTCTTCGTCGCGAAGACGAGGTACCTCGCCTCCTTGTAGTCGCGCGTCGCGATCACGGCTCGGATCAGCTCGTCCTGGCGCAGCGGCAGCAGGTTGACGATCGCGCGGCCCTTCGACTGGCGCGAGCCGAGCGGCAGCTCGTGCACCTTGAGCCGGTAGACCTTGCCGACGGTGGTGAAGAAGAGGATGTAGTCGTGGGTCGAGGCGACGAAGAGGTGCTCGATGTAGTCCTCGTCCTTCATCTCCATCCCCATCACGCCGATCCCGCCGCGGCGCTGCTCGCGGTAGGTCGTGACGGGTAGCCGCTTGATGTAGCCCGACCGCGTGATCGCGATGACCATGTCCTCCTCCGCGATCATGTCCTCGAGCTCGAGCGAGTCCTCGCCCGCGACGATCTCGGTGCGCCGGTCGTCGTTCTTCCCGTAGATCTGCTTCACCTCGAGGAGCTCCTCGCGGATGAGCGCGTCGATCCGCGCGGGGTCGCCGAGGATCGAGCGGAGCTCGGCGATCCGCTCCTGGAGGTCGGCGTACTCGTCCTCAATCTCCTTCCGCGCGAGACCGGTGAGGCGCGCGAGGCGAAGGTCGAGGATCGCCTGCGCCTGCTCCTCGGAGAGCCCGAAGGTCTCCATCAGGCCCGTCCGCGCCGAGTCCGTGTCGTCCGAGCCGCGGATCAGCGAGATCACCGCGTCGAGGTTGTCGAGCGCGATGAGGTAGCCCTGGAGGATGTGGGCGCGCTTCTCGGCCTGCCGCAGCTCGTACTTCGAACGGCGCGTGACGATCTCGCGCTGGTAGTCGAGGTAGTGCCGGACGAGCTCGAGCAGCGACAGCGTGCGCGGGACGCCGCCGACGAGGGCGACGGCGTTGTAGCCGAACGTCGTCTGCAGCGGCGTGTGCTTGAAGAGCTTGTTGAGGACGACCTGCGGGATCGCGTCGCGCTTGAGCTCGATCTGGATCCGCATCCCCGTCTTGTCCGAGTGGTCCGCGAGGTCGGAGACCTCGGTGATGACCTTGTCGTTGACGAGGTCGGCGATCTTCTTGATCACGCCCGACTCGCCGCCCTTCTTGACGCCGTAGGGCAGCTCCGTGACGACGATCGCGCTCTTGCCGCCGCGGAGCTCCTCGACGTGCGCGCGGGCGCGCATCACGATCCGGCCGCGGCCCGTGCGGTATGCGTCCCGGATGCCGCTGCGGCCGACGACGATCGCGCCGGTCGGGAAGTCGGGTCCCTTGACGTGCTTCATCAGGTCCTCGACGTTCGTGTCGGGCTTGTCGATCAGCTGGACGACGGCGTCGACCGTCTCGCCGAGGTGGTGCGGCGGGATGTTCGTGGCCATGCCGACGGCGATCCCGGTCGAGCCGTTCACGAGCAGGTTCGGGAACCGCGACGGGAGGACGGTCGGGACCTTGCGGGACTCGTCGTAGTTCGGCCCGAGGTCGACCGTGTCCATGTCGATGTCACGGAGCATCTCCGTGGCGAGCCGCGTGAGCCGGCACTCCGTGTAGCGCATCGCGGCCGGCGGGTCGTCGTCGAGCGAGCCGAAGTTGCCCTGGCCGTCGACGAGCGGGTAGCGCAGAGAGAACGGCTGCGCCATCCGGACGAGCGTGTCGTAGATCGCCGCGTCGCCGTGCGGGTGGTAGTTGCCCATCACGTAGCCGACGACGTTGGCGGACTTCTTGTACGGCCGGTTCGGCTGCATGCCCGACTCGTGCATCCCCCAGAGAACGCGCCGGTGGACGGGCTTGAGGCCGTCCCTGACGTCGGGCAGCGCGCGCCCCACGATGACGCTCATCGCGTAGTCGAGGTAGCTCGAGCGCATCTCCTGCTCGAGCTCGCGAGGCTCGATACGCCCCGCGCCCAGGGGCTCCCCTACGACATCAGACATCTAGCGTGGGCGAACCCGTGGTTCCCCCACGAGCCGCCTCCTTCCGGTTTGCGCGCGATTCACGGGTCGACGTCACGGCTGCACTACACATCCAGGAACCTGACCTCTCTCGCGTTCTGCTCGATGAACAGGCGACGGGGCTCGACGGCGTCGCCCATCAGCATCGAGAAGACGGCGTCCGCCGCGGCGGCGTCCTCGACCTCGACGCGCAGCAGCATCCGGTTCGTCGGGTCCATCGTCGTCTCCCAGAGCTGCTCCGGGTTCATCTCGCCGAGGCCCTTGAAGCGGCTGATCTGCATGCCCTCCTTCGCGAGCTCGAGCGCCGCCGCCCGGAGCTCCAAGAACGTCTCCGCCGTCGCGCTCTTCTTGCCGAACGTGACCGTGTACGGCGGAAGGCCCACGACCTCGGACGTCTTCCCGTAGGCGCGCCGGAGCGACGCGTACGCGGGGTCGCCGAACAGCGCCGCGGGAACGTCCACGAAGGTCGTCGAGCTCGTCTCGACCTCGATCACCTTGACGCGCAGGATGTCCTCGAGGTGCTCGGCGACGCTCAGTTCGTAGCCGTTCGCCGGCATCGCCTCGACGAGCTTCTGGAGCCCCTTCGCATCGGCGGCGTCGGCCTCGACGATCCGGTGGTCGACGACGAACGCAGCAGCCGTGCCGTGGTCGGACGCGAGCTTCGCCTGCCACGCCTCGACGTCACCGACCTCGCGTGTGAAGCGGTTCCAGCGTGCCTCGGTGAATGCGAGCTCGTCGCCGTTGCGGTCGACGACCGTCATGTCCTTGATCCGCTCGCGCGCGAGGAGCTCCTCGAGCTGGTGGTCCTTCTCGAAGTAGAGCTCCTGGCTGCCGAGCTTCACCTTGTACAGCGGGGGCACGGCGATGTAGACGTGCCCGCGCTCGAACAGCTCGGGCATCGTGCGGTAGAGGAACGTCAGCACGAGCGTGCGGATGTGCGCGCCGTCCACGTCGGCGTCCGTCATCACGATGATGCGGCCGTAGCGGAGGTTCTCGATCGCGAACTCGTCGCCGAAGCCGGTCCCGATCGCGGTGATCATCGCCTGGATCTCGTTGTTCGAGAGGACCTTGTTGATCCGGTTCTTCTCGCTGTTGATGATCTTCCCGCGGAGCGGCAGGATCGCCTGATACGTGCGGTCGCGAGCCTGCTTCGCCGAGCCTCCGGCCGAGTCGCCCTCGACGATGTAGAGCTCGCACGCGTCGGGATCCTTCAGCGAGCAGTCGGCGAGCTTGCCGGGTAGCGACGAGTTCTCGAGCGCGCTCTTGCGGCGCGTCAGCTCGCGCGCCTTCCGCGCCGCCAGCCGGGCGCGAGACGCCGAGACGGCCTTCGTGATGATCTGCCTCGCCTCGGTGGGGTGCTCCTCGAGGAACTCTGCGAGGCGCTGGTTGACGACCGTCTTGACGAGGCTCTCCATCGGCGGGTTGCCGAGCTTCGTCTTGGTCTGTCCCTCGAACTGCGGGTTCCGGAGCTTCACCGAGATGATCGCCGCAAGGCCCTCGCGGACGTCCTCGCCCTCGAGGTTGTCCTCCTTCTCCTTCAGCAGGCCCTTCTCGCGCGCGTAGCGGTTGAGCGTGCCCGTGAGCGCTGCGCGGAAGCCGGAGAGGTGCGTGCCGCCCTCGGTCGTGTGGATGTTGTTCGCGAACGAGAAGACCGACTCGACGTACGACGTGTTCCACTGCAGCGCGACCTCGACCTGGCCGTCGTCGTTGTCACCGTCGAAGTAGACGACGTGCTTGTGCACCGGGTCTTTGCCCGAGTTGACGTACCCCACGAAGTCGCTGATCCCGCCCTCGTAGTGGAACTCGTCGGTGCGGCCGTCGGGCCTCTCGTCGCGCAGGACGATCCGCAGGCCGCGCGTGAGGAAGGCCGTCTCGCGCAGGCGCTGGGCGAGCGTCGCGGCAGAGAACTCGGTCTCGTCGAAGACCTCGCGGTCGGGAAGGAAGGAGATCGTCGTTCCCGACTCCTTCGTCTTCCCCGTGACCTGGACGTCCGTCTGCGCGACGCCGCGCTGAAACTCCTGCCGGTAGACCTTTCCGTCGCGACGGACCTCGACGACGAGCCACTCGGAGAGGGCGTTGACGACGGAGATGCCGACGCCGTGAAGACCGCCCGAGACCTTGTAGCCGTCGCCGCCGAACTTCCCGCCGGCGTGAAGCTTCGTCAGCACGACGGTGAGGGCCGAGAGACCCTGCTCCTCCATCATGTCGACGGGAATGCCGCGGCCGGCGTCGTGGACCGTGATCGAGTCGTCGGGATGAATCGTCACCTCGACGAGCTCGTTGTGCCCCGCGAGAGCCTCGTCGACGGCGTTGTCGACGGCCTCGTAGACGAGGTGGTGGAGGCCCCGGGTCCCCGTGGAGCCGATGTACATCCCCGGTCGCAGGCGAACGGGCTCGAGGCCCTCGAGAACGGTGATGTCCTTGCCGGTGTAGGCGGTTTCTGTCACGACTCTCCTGGATGAAAAAAAGCCTGCAAAACAGGGGTTTTGCGGGCGTGGTGAAGTATATCAGAGAGCACGGTCGGTGCGGCCCCGCGCGAGGCTCGCGGCGGCCGCTCGACGCACCGCGTCGCGGAGCTCGGGATCGGCGATCGAAGCACTCAGCCCGGCCGCTTCGGCCTCCTCCGCGGGGGTCGGGGAGAGCTCCTGCGGCGCGGCGGCAGCCTCCGCCCCGGGGGAGGGGACCGGGCCGGTCGCGAACCGCAGTGCCGGGGGCGTCGCGCCGCCGACGGTGGCCTCGAGCTTCGCCCGGATCTCCGCCTCCATCCGCTGGAGCTCGAAGGCCCAGGTCGACGAGACAGTCGTGACGTGGAGCGTTCCGTCGCGGCCGATGCGCTGCGGCCAGGCGGCACGCGCGATGCCGGAGCCGACCGCCTCCGGCCAGGCGCGGGTGACCGCGGCGAGGGCGCCCGCATCGGGGACGCCGGCACCGCGCAGCGCGCGCCGCACGGATCCGTCGAGCCGCTCCATCAGCCCGGGCGGACCTCTCCGAGCGTCACCGTGAGGAGCTGGGCGGGAGCGAGCGGGAGCGCCTCCGCGCCGGTTGCCGTGACGAGGGTCTGGCCGACCGTGCCGACGCGCTCGCTGAGCCTGCGCCGCCGATCGGCGTCGAGCTCCGAGAGCGCGTCGTCGAGCAGCAGGAGCGGCGGCACGTCCCCGTGCCAGGCGAGCAGCTCCGCCTCGGCGAGGAGCAGCGAGAGGACGGCCATCCGCTGCTCGCCCTGCGAGCCGAACGTCCGCAGATCCCGGTCGCCGGAGAGGATCCGGATCTCGTCGAGATGCGGTCCGATCCCGGTCGTGCCGCGTTCGAGGTCGCGCCCCAGGCGGGCGTCGAGCGACTCGAGGGTCGGCGGGTCGGCGTCGTAGCCGAGCGACGCGGCGATCAGGCCGAGCTCCGCCGCGCGCTCCGCGAACGGCTCCGCAAGGAGCTCGAGCACCCGCGCGCGGGCCTCGACGAGCTGCCGCGCGAGGGTCACCACCTGCTCGCTCCACGGCTCGAGCGCGTCGGCGTCCGAGACCCCCGCGGCGACACGTCGTAGCGCGGCGTTCCGCTGTCCCAGAGCGGCGCCGTACGCCGACGGGAGGCCGGCCCTTGCGGGCAGAACGCGGGCGAGGGCCCGGTCGAAGTAGGCGCGGCGGGTCGCGGGGCCTCCTTTGACGACGGCGAGCCGGTCGGGGGTGAACGCGAGCGTGTGGATCCGCGAGCGCAGGTCCTCGGCCGACGGCACGGCGGCCCCGTTGAGGCGGATCCGCTTCGGCTCGCGGGCCGACAGCCGCACCTCGGCGTCGACCCGCACGTCGCCGCGGGCGCCGGCGACCCTCGCAACCCCCTCCTCGGCCCCGCGGCGCACGATCTGCGCGTCCTGCCGCGTCCTGAACGAGATCCCTTGCGTCGCGAGGTGGACCGCCTCGAGCAGGTTCGTCTTGCCGGCGCCGTTCGGTCCGGTGATCAGCACGAGCCCCGGCTCGAGCGCGAGGTCGAGCCGCGGGTACGAGCGGACGTCGCGGAGCGCGACCTGCGCGATGATCACCTCCTCCTGCGCCTCGATGCAGACCCGCGGGGAAAGTGCGTCGCGTGAGCGCGTCGCACTCTCCGCGCCCGTTACCCGGCCAGGCGGATCGGCATGATCAGGTACCAGAACGCGTCGCCGTCGGCGCTCAAGAGGCCCGGCCGAAGCGGGTTGATGAGCTTCAACTGGACGTCGTCCGCCGTCACCGACTCGAGGCCCTCCCGCAGAAACTCGGCGTTGAACCCGATCTCGAGCGGCTCCCCGGCGTAGCCGACGGCGAGCGACTCGCGGGTCTCGCCGACGTCCTGGCTCTGCGCGGAGATCGTCAGCTCGCCCTCGGCGAAGCGGAGCCGGAGCGGCGTGTTCCGCTGCGCCATCACCGCAGCGCGCCTGACCGCCTCGAGGAGCTCGGCGCGATTCACTTCGAGCTCGACGTCGAAGGTCTCGGGCTTCAGCTGTGCGACGTTCGGGAACTGCCCGTCGATTCGGCGCGTCGTGAGCCACGCGTCGCCGGCACCGAAGATCACGTGGTTCTCGTTGACGCCGAGCTGGACGGACTCCGTCCCGGCCGCGACGCGCCCGAGCTCGTCGAGCGCACGCGCCGGGATGATCGCCTCGAGCTCGGGGCCGGCGGCCGAGAGCTCGGTCTCCTTCACGGCCATTCGGTAGGAGTCCGTCGCGGCCATCGTCAGCCTCGACCCCTCGAAGCGGACGAGGATCCCCGTGAGCACCGGCCGCGACTCGTCGCGCGAGGCAGCCCGCGAGACGCGCTGGACCGTGTCGAGCAACGACGCCGACTCGATCTCGTGCAGCGGCACGTCGACCGACGGCAGACGCGGGAAGTCCTCGGCCGCGAAGATGTTCATCCGGCCCGAGTACGAGCCGGACTCGATCGACGCGACACCGTCCTCTGGGCGATGGGCGATCGTCACCTCGCTCGCGGGCAGAAGCCGCACGACATCGCCGAGGAGCTTCGCCGGCACGACGACGGCACCCTCCCCCTCTACGGTCGCAGCGACGGTCGTCCGCAGCGAGAGCTCCATGTCCGTCGCCTCGAGCTCGAGCAGCCCGTCGCTGGCGCGCAGGAGGATGCCCGCGAGAACCTGCACGGCGCCCCGCGCAGAGGCCGCGCGCGTGACGAGAGCGAGGCGGCTCGCGAGCTCGTCGCGGGAAACGGTGACGCGGATGTCCGAGCCG
The DNA here is from genome assembly GCA_046732615.1 of Actinomycetota bacterium. Taxonomy (GTDB): domain Bacteria; phylum Actinomycetota; class Thermoleophilia; order Gaiellales; family Gaiellaceae; genus Gaiella. The sequence continues at coordinate 37,673 of JBKPNM010000010.1, forward strand.
ACCGCGATGTCGGTTTCCATCATTTCTCTCTTAAACCTTTCGTCGTAGTCCATAGGGAGTGTGGACGACGGGGATGACGGAGGGAAACGCCGTGTCCATGCGGGATTCGGCGGTGGGTCCCGCGCACCGAGTTGTCCACGGGTCCCCCGGGCGACGCGCTTCGACAACTGCGCTGGGCCGCGTCATCCACGATGTTTGATCCGCGCCGTGAGGTCTTGCACGAGGTTGTACACAGCCCTGTCCTCAGAGATCATCCGCGTGATCTTCGCGTTCGCGTGCAGCACCGTGGTGTGGTCGCGGCCGCCGAATTCCTTCCCGATCTTGGGGAGCGACGCGTCCGTGAGCTCCCGCGAGAGGTACATCGCGACCTGGCGCGGATAGGCGACGGCCTGCGAGCGACGCGGGCTCACGAGCTCCTGCACGGTGAGCGAGAACCGCTCGCACACCGCCTCCTGGATGAGTGAGATCGTCACCTTCGGCAGCTCGCCGCCCGACGGGAAGAGGTCGCGCAGCACCTGCTCTGCGAGCTCGACGTCGAGGGGCAGCCCGGTCAGCGACGAGAAGGCCACGACGCGGGTGAGCGCACCCTCGAGCTCGCGGATGTTCGTCGTCACGCGTCCCGCGATGAACGTGAGCACCTCCGGGTCGTCGACGACGATCCCGTCGGTCGTCACCTTCTTGCGAAGGATGGCGATCCGCGTCTCGAGGTCGGGCGGCTGGATGTCGGTGATGAGTCCCCACTCGAACCGGGAGCGGAGGCGCTCCTCGAGCGTGGCGATCTCCTTCGGCGGACGGTCGGAGGAGATCACGATCTGCCGGCCCGCTTCGTAGAGCGAGTTGAACGTGTGGAAGAACTCCTCCTGGAAGCGCTCCTTGCCCTCGAGGAACTGGATGTCGTCGACGAGGAGGACGTCGTAGGCGCGGTAGCGGTGCTTGAACCCCTCGATGCGCTTGTCGCGCAGCGAGTTGATGAAGTCGTTCGTGAACGTCTCGCTCGTCACGTAGCGCGTCGTCAGGCCCTTGGAGTGGCTCGAGACGTAGGCGCTGATCGCCTGGAGGAGGTGCGTCTTCCCGAGCCCCGTGCCTCCGTAGATGAAGAGCGGGTTGTAGGCCTGCGCAGGGGCTTCTGCGACCGCGAGCGCCGCCGCGTGCGCGAAGCGGTTGGACGACCCGATGACGAAGTTGTCGAACGTGTACTTCGGGTTGGCGCCGGGCTGCGCTTCGGCGGGCTCCTTCGCCGCTCCGGGCGCAGCGACCTGGACGTCGTTCTCGGCTTCGCGGTCGCTCACGCGGAGCACCACGCGCAGGTCGCGACCGACCACGTCGCGCACCGCGCCGCGCAGCAAGCTCGAGAAGTGGTTCTCGATCCACCCGCGTGTGAAGTCGTTCGGGACTGCGACGACGAGCGCCTCGGAATCGAGCGACTCCGCGGCCGCCGACGCGAACCAGGTCGCGTAGGTCGGCTCGTTCAGCGTGTCCCGCAGACGCCGGGAGACGTCGTCCCAGACGCGGTCGGCAGTCGGCTCGACGGGGTTCTCCACGCGGTGCTCGGCGCTCCTTCGGGTCGCAGGAAGGGGGCCGAGCATACCACCCTCCCGGTGCCGCGCCGGCGTGCCGCGATCGTCGTTCCCGGCCGGACAAAACACCAGTGTTTGCAGGTATTTCGCCCGTCTCCACACGGATCTCCACAACTGTGGAAAACCGTGCGGGCAACGCCCGTTCCGGCGACAGGCGTTCCCCGTGAGCAGCCGTTTCGAACCGCCACTCGTCGCGGCGCGTTGTGGATAACCGGGTCCCGCGGAGCCTCGTCTATACTCCGCGCTCCGCCGCGCCGTCAGGGCGCGGAACGGATCATCCGAAGGACACCTCTCCCCGTGAAACGCACGTACCAGCCGAACGTCCGCCGCCGCAAGCGCAAGCACGGGTTCCGCGCCCGCATGTCGACGCGGGGCGGGCAGGCGATCCTCAAGCGCCGCCGCGCCAAGGGGCGCAAGCGCCTGTCGGCGTAGACCGTCCCGTGGAACGACGGCAGCGCCTGTCCCGTTCCCGCGACTTCGACGCGGTCTACCGGCAGGGACGGTCGGTGTCGACGCGATCCGTCACGCTGCACTGGTTCGCCCGGGAGGACGACGCCGACGGCCCGCCGCGGCTCGGCCTCGCCGTGCCGCGCGGCGTCGGCACGGCGGTGACCCGCAACCGCGTCAAGCGGCAGCTCCGAGCGGTGTGGTCCGAGCTCGCCGACAGCGTCCCGGCGGGGCGGGACTATGTCCTCGTCGCGCGGCCGGGCCTCGCCGACGCCGCGTCGAGCCGCGATCACGCCTGGCTCGTCGACCAGGTCCGCGAGGTGATCGGCAAGGTGCAGGCATGAAGTGGATCGGCATCGGCCTCGTGCAGGCCTGGCGGCACTCGTTCGGCCTCCTGACGCCCGCCGGCACGTGCAAGTACCACCCGTCGTGCTCGCAGTACGCGCTCGACGCGTTCCGTGAGCTCGGCCTCGTTCGCGGGGGCATTCTCGCGTGCTGGCGGCTCCTCCGCTGCAACCCCTGGAGCCACGGCGGCGTCGACCGGGTTGCCGACCGCAGGCTCTTCCGCGCGCGGGAGCACGGGAAGGGCGTGAGCACGTGATCGGCGTCTTCAGCCCGCTGAAGCCGATCGAAGACCTCCTCACGAACCTGCTCGAGTGGTTCCACTCGACGGCGGGGCTCTCGTGGGCCTGGTCGATCGTGGCCCTCGTCGTGCTCGTCCGCCTCGTGCTCGTCCCGGTCACGGTGCGCCAGATCCACTCGATGCAGAACCTCCAGGCGCACGCGCCGGAGATGAAGGAGATCCAGCAGCGCTGGAAGCACGACAAGCAGCGGCAGAACGAGGAGTTGATGAAGTTCTACCGCGAGAACAAGATCAACCCGGCCGCGTCCTGCCTGCCGATCGTCCTCCAGATCCCGATCTTCATCTCGCTCTTCTACGTGCTGAAGGGCTTCGAGAGGGAGGTCTTCCCGAGCTACCCCGGCTCGAGCCTCGACTTCCTCGGCCTCGTCGACATCACCCAGCCGACGAAGGACGGCTGGGGGCCGCTCCTGCTGGTCGTCTACGTCGCGAGTCAGCTGACGTCGTCGTACTTCATGGCCGCGACGATGCAGAAGGCGCAGCGAATCATGCTCATGGTCCTCCCGATCGTCTTCATCCCGTTCATCCTCAACTTCCCGGCCGGCCTCATGATCTACTGGCTGACGACGAACCTCTGGACGACCGGACAGGGCGTCGTGACGCGGCGGATGATGCCGCGACCCGATCCGTCCGCGCTGAAGAAGAGCTCACGTACGCCTCCGAAGGAGCAGCCGCCGCAGACGTCGAAGCGAAAGGGCGTCCCACCCGGGCGTGACGGCGCCTCGCCCGCGACGGTGGCAGGGCCCCCGCGCCGCGTGAAGCGGAAGCGCAGCGGCGGAGGCAAACGGCGATGACCGAGGAGGTCTCCGTCGAGGCGACGGGCGAGACCGTCGGTGAGGCGAAATGGTCGGCGCTCCGCGAGCTCGAGCAGCGCGCGCCGGGAATCGACCGCGGGGCCGTCCGCTTCCAGGTCGTGAGCGAGGGCGAGCGCGGGCTCCTCGGCGTCGGCTACACGCCCGCCCGCGTCGTCGCGATCGTCGAGCGCCCGCCCGCCGCGACGTCGCCGCCGTCCGACGAGGCGGGGGAGGCGGCTGCCGCGCGGGGGCTGCTCGAACGGACGCTCCTGGCGCTCGGGGTCGCGGGGACCGTCTCGGTGGAGGAGGCCGACGACGAGGTGACGGCGACCGTCAGCGGCCCCGACCTCGGTGTCTTGATCGGCCGCCACGGGCAGATGATCGACGCGCTCCAGTACCTCGCGAACGCGATCGCCCACCGGACGGTCGGCGACGACCGCCGCCGCATCGTCATCGACGCAGCGGGCTACCGTGCGCGTCGCTCGGCCACCCTCGAGAGCATGGCACGCCGGAGTGCGGAACAGGCCTCGGCGACCGGTCGCCCGGTTGCGCTCGAGCCGATGAGCGCGGTCGAGCGACGCCTCGTGCACGAGTCGCTGAAGGACGACCCCGAGGTCGAGACCGCGAGCGAGGGCACCGAGCCGAACCGCTACGTCGTCGTGCTGCCGCGCCGCTCGGCGGACTGAGAGCGAGACAGGCCCGGCATGGCTTCAGCCTCGCACGTCCCGTCGTGCGAGGGAGACTGCACGGATGCACCCCCATGTCCTCGAGCGCTGGCTCGGAGCCGTGGTCGAGACGCCGGGCCTCACGTCGCTCCGCGACGCTGACCACGCCCGACGGGTGCTCATGGACGACGCGCTCCGAGGCGTCCCGCTCGTCGACCGCGAGGACGGCCCGATCGTCGACGTCGGCTCCGGCGGCGGCACGCCGGGCATCCCCCTGGCGGCCTCGCTTCCCGGACGCGAGGTGACGCTGCTCGAGGCCGAGCGCCGCAAGTGCGACTTTCTCGAGCGCTGGACGTCGGAGCTCCCCAACCTCCGCGTCGTCTGGGGCCGTGCCGAGGAGCAGCCGCTCGAGACCTACGGCGTCGCCGTGGCGAAGGCTCTCGCAGACCCGCCGGTTGCGGCCGAGTGGTGCCTTCCGCTCGTTCGCCAGGGCGGTGCGGTGGTGCTGTGGGTCGGGCCGACCGCCGACCGCGAGCGGCTCGCGGCCGTTGTCTCCCGGATCGCCGGCAGCATGGAAGCCTCGCCCGCCGGCTTCGCGGTGATCCGCAAGACGGGCCCGACGCCGGCGGGCTTCCCGCGGCGACCCGGCATGGCGCGCAAGCGCCCGCTCGCGTAGAGGGCAAGACGGCAAGAGCGCAAGTGACGAAGTGTCACCTGCGCGGCGAAGGACGCGTCCGGACCGGAGGCTAGCCTGGGATCGTGAGCGCCAGGATCGTCGCCGTTGCGAACCAGAAGGGCGGCGTCGGCAAGACGACGACCGCCGTCAACCTCGCCGCCTGCCTGGCCGAGGCGGGGGAGCGGTGCCTGATCGTCGACCTCGACCCGCAGGCGAACGCGACGTCGGGGCTCGGACTCCGGGCGAACGGCCACTCGACGCTCGACCTCCTCGACGGCGCGCCGCTCTCGTCGCTCACGTTGCACAGCCCGGTGGGCAACCTCGACCTCGTTCCGGCGAAGCCCGAGCTCGCGGCCGCGACGGTGCACCTTTCCGCGCTCGAGGGCGGCGAGCGCTACCTCGCCGACGCGCTCGCCGACGGCGCGACCGACCCGTACCGCTTCGTCTTCCTCGACTGTCCGCCGTCCTTCGGGCCGCTGACCGTGAACGCACTCGCCGCCGCCGACCGCGTCCTCGTGCCGGTCCAGGCTGAGTACTACGCGCTCGAGGGCCTCTCGCAGCTGCTCGGGTCGATCGACCTCGTCAAGCGGCGGCTCAACCCGACGCTCGGCGTCGCGGGAATCCTGCTGACGATGGTCGACGGCCGTACGCGGCTCGCCGAGGAGGTCGAGCGAGAGCTGCGCGCGCACTTCGGCGACCTCGTCTTCACCCAGACCGTGCCCCGCTCGGTGCGTCTCGCCGAGGCACCGAGCCACGGGCTCCCCGCGATCGCCTACGACCGGCGCTCGGCCGGCGCCGAGGCCTACTGGAAGGTGGCGATGGAGCTTGTCGAGCGCACCTGAGACTCCCACGCCGCGCCGCGGACTCGGCCGTGGGCTCGAGGTCCTGGTCGGCGGCGACGGCGGCCGCGAAACCGATCTCCTCCGCCTCCCGGTTACCGCGATCCATCCGAACCCGCGGCAGCCGCGGCGCCGCTTCGAGCCCGAGGCGACCTCGGGGCTGGCCGCATCGCTGCGCCACCAGGGCGTCCTGCAGCCGATCGTCGTCCGCCCCCGCCCCGAGGGCGGGTACGAGCTCGTCGCCGGCGAGCGACGCTGGCGCGCGGCCCGTGAGGCCGGCCTCGAGACGCTGCCCGCTCTCGTCCGCGACGCCGACGACCGCGAGACGCTGCTCCTCGCGCTCGTCGAGAACGTCGCCCGCGAGAACCTGTCGCCCGTCGAGGAAGCACGTGCCTATGCGACGCTCGTCGACGAGTTCGAGCTCTCCCTCGGCGACGTTGCGGAGCGCGTCGGTCGCTCGAAGCCCGGCGTCTCCAACCGCCTCCGGCTGCTCGAGCTGCCCGAGGAGGTGCTGTGGATGCTCGCCCGCGGCGAGCTGACCGAGGGTCACGCCCGCGCCGTCCTCGCGCTGCCCGACCACGACGCCCGCCGCCGCCTCGCGCGCCGGATCGTGCGCGACGGGCTGTCCGTCCGCGGAGCGGAGCGCGCCGCCCGCGACGGCGGTGCCGCACGACGCCCGCGGCGCACGAGCGCGAGCGCCGATCCGATCCTCGCCGAACGGGCTCGAGCAGCCGCCGAGCGGCTGACCGGCCTCCCGGCGCGCGTCACTGCCGGACGGCTCGAGATCGCCTTTGCGTCCGAGACGCAGCTCGAGG
>JBKPNM010000011.1:0-15096 GCA_046732615.1 Actinomycetota bacterium
GCGCCGCTGACCGCTCGACGCCGTCGGCGAGCGTCGCGATCGGCTCCCCGGGGCGGGCGGCTCCGCCCTCCGCGACGAGGATGCTCCCGAGGACGCCGGCGGTCTCGGCCTCGTAGACGACCGTCGCCTTGTCCGTCTCCACCTCGAGCAACGGCTCGCCGCGCGCGAACGCCTCGCCCTCGGACTTGAGCCAGCGCAGGACGACCGACTCTTCGTTCGAGTCGGACAGCTTGGGCATCGCGAGCTCTTGCGCCACGATCAGCCCTTGAACTCCGTGAACGCCTGCGGCTCGGGGAAGGGCGCTTCGAGGCCGCGCCGCTCCATCTCCTCGAGCTCCGCGGCGACCGACGCCTCGAGCTCGTCGAGCCGCGCCGCCTCGACGCCGGCTCCCTCGAGGCGCGCGCGGAGGAGCGTCAGCGGGTCGCGCTCGCGCCAGCGGTCGAGCTCGCCCTCGGGCCGGTACTTCCCCGGGTCGCTGCGCGAGTGCCCGACGTAGCGGTACGTGATCGCCTCGACGAAGAACGGGCCGGCGCCCGAGCGCGCCTCCGCGACGGCACGGCCCGCGGCCTCACGGACCGTCCAGGCCTCCATCCCGTCGACCGTCTCCGCGCGCACCTGCATCACCTCGGCGCGCGCCCGCAGCTCGCCCGCCGTGACGTCCTGGAACGCCGTGTACTCGCCGTAGCCGTTGTTCTCGCACACGAGCACGATCGGGAGGCTCTGCACCTTGCAGAAGTTGAGGCACTCGAAGAAGTAGCCCTGGTTCATGGCGCCGTCGCCGAAGAAGGCGACCGCGACGCCGCCCGCGCGCCGGAGCGCGAGCGCCGCTCCGGTCGCGGCGGCGATGCTGCCGCCGACGATGCCGAAGCTGCCGATCAGCCGGTCCTTCGGCGATGTGACGTTCATCGAGCCGGCACGGCCCCCGTTGATGCCCGTCGCGCGGCCAAGCATCTCGTCGAGCAGCGCCTGCGGGTCGACGCCGAGCGCGAGGGCATGACCGTGGCCGCGGTAGGTCGCGGCGACACGGTCGCGGTCCTGGAGGACGCTCGCGAAGCCCACGGCGACCGCCTCCTGGCCGGAGTAGAGGTGGGTCGTCCCGTACACCTCGCCGCGGAGGAAGAGGGACTGGACGAGGTCCTCGAACCCGCGGATCAGGTGCATGCGTCGGTAGAGGTCGAGCTCGAGCTCGCGGTCGACCCCGTGCTCGGTCGCCGTCATGCCGTGGCTGCCCCCTCCGCCAGCCGCTCGGCGAGGTACTCCCAGTCGCGCTCGAAGCGGTACGAGTGCCGGTCGGGCGGTCCCGGAGCGGAGGTCTCGAGCCACTTCACCGTGCCGCCGCGCGTCTCGTAGAACGCGTGGACGCAGCCGACCGCTGTCCAGAAGACGTCGCCCGGGCGGAGCGTGTAGCGGTCGCCGTCCGCGACGACGTCGACCTCGCCCTCGAGCATGTAGTAGGCCTCCTCGAACGGATGGTCGTGCGGGTGCGCGACGGCGCCGGGCTGGTAGCCGACCATGAACATCGTGTGCAGCTGTGCGTCGAGGCGCTTGTCGACGAGCATCTTCACCGTGATCCCGCTGTAGAGCAGCGCCGCCGTCGCCATGCTCGCCGAGACGGTCGGGTCGCCGACGCTCGCGCCGACCCGCAGGCGCTCGACGTCCATGTCGCCCGCCTTCAGATGGAAGAGGTTGCGGTTGCGCGGATCGCGCAGGTCGAGCGGCTCGCCCGGCTCGTCGGGCGCACCCCCGAGCCAGAACGTGTCCGGCGGCTGATCCGGTCCACGCGGCCGGGGCGACGCCATCTCGATCCACTCGGCCCGCTCGTCCGCCCGCCAGGCGTGCGGGACACCGACCGGGATCGCGCCGCAGGCGTCCGGCTCGAGCCGGACGCCGCGGCCGTCGACGTACAGCACCGGCTCGCCCGAGAACACGTAGAAGCTCGACTCGAGCGAGTGGAGGTGGGTGTCGACGTGCCCGTCCTCCAGAGCGACGAGCGTCAGGCCGGTGTGCGTCGCGCCCGTCGCACCGCCGACGAGCACCATCCGCGTGAGCCCCTCGCTGTGCCCTGGGAGCCCGGGCTCGAGGCGGATGTCCTCTCGCCGGACGAGCCGGTAGGGCGTCATACCGGCGCCGCGGACTCGGTCGCCGCGAGCAGGTCGGCGCCCCGGACGTACGTCGTGCCCGCGACGAGCAGCTCGTCGGCGGGGAACCGCGTGAGGACCCGGTTGCCGTCCTTCGTGACGACGACCTCCTCCTCGATCCGCGCCGCCGAGTGGCCGTCGGTCGCGGCGCAGTACGTCTCGAGCGCGAAGACCATGCCCTCCTCGAGCTCGACGGGGGCGTCGAGCGAGTGCACGCGCGAGATCATCGGCGGCTCGTAGAGGCCGACGCCGACGCCGTGCCCGAACTGGAGGCCGAAGCACGCCTCCTCGTTGGGGAAGCCGAGCTCCTCGGCCGTTGGCCACACCGATGCGATCTCGTCGGTGGTCGTCCCGGGACGGACGAGGTCGATCGCGGCGTCGAGCCACTCCCGGCACTGCTTGTACGCGTCGAGCTGCGAGGTCGAGATCCCGCCGACGTTGAAGGTGCGGTAGTAGCACGTGCGGTAGCCCATGAACGAGTGGATCACGTCGAAGAACGCCTGGTCGCCCGGCCGCAGCAGCCGGTCCGAGAACACGTGCGGGTGCGGGTTGCAGCGGTCGCCCGAGACGGCGTTGATCGCCTCGACGTGATCCGATCCCATCTCGAAGAGCAGCTCCTGGGCGCGCGCGACGATCTTGTGCTCGTAGGCGCCGGGACGGAGGAGCCGGTAGATCTCGTCGTAGACCGCGTCGACGATCCCGCACGCGTGGTCGAGCAGGGCGATCTCCTCGGCGGTCTTGATCTTGCGCGCCTCGAGCATCACGCGCGCGCCGTCGGTGACGCGGATCCCGGCTCGCTGCAACGCCTCGAGCGCGACCATGTCGGTCATGTCGATGCCGAGCGGCTCGCCCTCGAGGCCGCGCTCGCGCAGCTCGAACGCGACGTACTCGGCGAGCCGGTCGGGGACGCCCGTCTCGACGGGCATCGCCCCGCGCATCGGCGCGACGCCCGCGCGGAAGTTCTCGGGCGGCAGCCAGGGCGCGTACATCTGATGGTGTCGCGCCGCCGAGCCGAAGTCCCAGAGGATCGGCTCCTCGCCGCGCGGCAGCAGCACCCAGCGAGCGTTCTTGTCGCGCGCCCACTCACCGATGTGCGTGCTCGTCACGTAGCGGATGTTGTTCGGGTCGAAGAGGAGGAGCGCGCCCAGGTCGGACGCGTCGAGCTTCTGCCGCGCCCGCGCGAGCCGGTCGGCGCGCAGGCGGTCGAAGTCGATCCGCTGCTCCCAGTCCACGGCCATGGTGGCGCCGCGGGACGCGATGTTCGTCATCTGCCTGTCACCTTCTCTCACCTGCTCCGGTGGATTCTCGCGCCGCCTCGCGGAGCGCGAGGTAGAGCGCCATGAAGTCCTCGTCCGCGTGGCCGCCCTCGATCGCCCCGTCGAGCAGCTCCCTCAGGCGCGTCGTGAACGGCAGCACGAGCCGGCGTTCGGCGGCGAGGTCGAGCACGAGGTCGACGTCCTTCAGCATCATCGCCGTCGTGAACGTCGCCGAGTAGTCGTCGCGCAGCAGCGCCTCGCCCTTGTAGCCGGTGAGCGGCGAGCCCACCGCCGAGGCGTTGATCACCTCGAGGAGCTTCGCCCGGTCGACGCCGCCCGAATCGCCGAGCACGAGCGCCTCGCCGAGGAGCTCGGCGATGCCGCCGACGAGCACCTGGAGCACGAGCTTGACGACACGCGCCCGCTCGCCCTCGCCGACGTAGAACACCTTGGGGCCGATGGCGCGGAGGAGCCCGTCGAGCTGCCGCGCCGTCTCCTCGGGCCCCGAGACGACGAGCGTGAGCGTGCCGCCGCGGACGACGGTGGGGTTGCCGCTGACGGGCGAGCGGAGGAACTCGACGCCGGCCTCGTCGGCGCGCTCGGCGACGCGCTCGGACGCGGCGACCGAAACGGTGCTCATGTCGACGAGCGCCGATCCGGGGCGGGCGCCTGCGAGCACCTCCGTCGCGACGGCGTCGAGCGCGTCGTCGTCGGCCAGCATCGTGACGCAGACGTCAGCGTGCGCGAGCGCGTCTGCCGCAGAGTCGAGCACCGTCGCGCCGCGTTCCGCGAGCTGCTCCGTCCGCGAACGCGTGCGGTTGAACACGGCGAGCGGGAAGCCGGCCCCGAGGATCCGCTCGGCGATGGGGGTGCCCATCTTCCCGAGCCCGACGACGGCGACGCGTGGCTCGCTCACTGCAGCATCGTCCCGCCGTCGACCTCGAGGTTCTGGCCGTTCACGCCGCCGTTCTCGAGCAGGAAGAGAGACGCCTGCACGATCTCGTCCATCGTCACCGTGCGGCCGATCGGCGTTCGCGCGGCGGTCCGTTCGACTGCTTCGGGCTTGCTCACCCACTCGGGCGAGTCGCCGACGATGCCGGGGTGGATGGCGTTCACGCGGATCGGCGCGAGCTGGAGCGCGAGCGTCCGCACGAGGCCGCTGATCCCGCCGTTCACGGTCGTCACGGTCGTCGACCCGGGGTACGGGCGCCGAAGGGCCTGTCCGCCGAAGAGGAGGATCGACGCGTTCCCCGTCAGGCGCGAGGCGAGCGCATGCACGACCTCGGTGTACCCGACGAGCTTGAGCGTGACGAGCCGGATCGCCAGGGCGACGTCGTACTCGAGCACGCTGTTGTAGTCGCGCTCGATCGCGGCGAGGACGAGGTGGTCGACGCGGCCGACGTCTGCCAGGGCCGGCGCGATCCGCTCGGGCTCGGCCAGGTCGAGCGCGAGCGGCGTCACCGCGCCCGGCCCCGCGATCGCCGCCGCGCGCTCGGCGCAACGGTCGAGGTCGCGACCGGTGATGACGACATCGCTGCCGCGTGCGGCGAACGTCTCGGCCAGACGCAACCCGATCCCGGAGGTTCCACCGACGATCACCACGCCTTGTTCGGCCACGCCGCCACGATAGACCCGCCGTGCAGTCTCAGTCAACACATAGCCGTACGTCGCCGGACGCTTGCGTCCCCGGAGCCGGAGATGGTAAGAATCGCGCGACAGACGTTCAGTGTCTCTGGACGGCGAGACGTCCGCCAGACGGCCCGCGTCGACAGGAAGAAGGTGGTGTGGGTGCCCAAGCGCGTTCTGCTCCGCGGCGGTCACGTCCTCACGATGGATCCGGGGTCGGGGGACCTCTTCGGAGCCGATGTCCTCGTCGAAGGCGAGCGCATCGCGGCCGTCGGACACGGCATCGACGCGTCCGAGGCCGAGGTCGTCGACGTCACCGGCTGCGTCGTCATGCCCGGCTTCGTGGACTCGCATCGGCACACCTGGGAGACGGTGATCCGCGGCATCGCCCCCGACGTCAGCCTCGGCGGCTACTTCGACATCGTGCTCGACCAGCTCGCCCCCGCCTACCGGCCGGAGGACGTCTACGCGGGCAACTACCTCGGCTCGCTCGAGGCGATCGACGCCGGCGTGACGACGCTGCTCGACTGGTCGCACATCTCGAACACGCCCGAGCACGCCGACGAGGCGATCCGAGGCCTGCAGGACGCAAAGCTGCGCGCGGTCTACTGCTACGGCAACCCGAACACGTCACTTGCGGACTGGTGGTTCGACAGCGAGCTGACGGCGCCCGACGACATCCGCCGCGTGCGCGAGCGCTACTTCTCCAGCGACGACGGCCTCCTCACGCTGGCGATGGGGACTCGCGGCCCGGGCTTCTGCAAGCCCGAGGTCGTGAAGCACGACTGGGAGCTGGCGCGCGAGGTCGGCGCGCCCATCAGCGTCCACGTCGGCATGGGCCCGTACGCCGGCCGGTTCTCGATGGTCTCGCAGCTGAACGACATGGGCCTGCTCGGGCCGGACACGACGTACATCCACTGCAACTACCTCTCCGACGACGAGTTCCGTCTCATCGCGGACACCGGCGGCAAGATCTCGATTGCGCCGTCGGTCGAGATGGCGATGGGCCACGGGACCCCGCCCACGACGAAGGCGCTGGCCCACGGCCTGCGGCCGAGCATCTCGATCGACGTCGTCACGACCGTTCCGGGCGACATGTTCACCCAGATGCGGTTCATGTTCGCCTCCGCCCGGCTGCTCGCGCACGAGGCCGCCTTCGCCGCAGGCAGCGAGCAGGAGCCCGAGCTCCTGAGCTCGCGCGAGGTGCTCGAGTTCGCGACGATCGAGGGCGCGCGCGTGTGCGGGCTCGAAGACCGGACCGGGTCGCTCACCGTGGGCAAGCAGGCGGATCTGATCGTCATCCGCTGCGACTGCTCGAACACCTACCCCCTCATCGATCCCGTCTCGACCGTCGTCCACCAGGCGGACACGCGTAACGTCGGCCTCGTGATGGTCGCCGGCGCGATCCTGAAGCGCGACGGCGAGCTCGTCGAGGGCGACCTTCGCGGCGCGCGCGACCGTGCCGCGTCCTCCCTCGAGCACCTGCTCCAGCACACGACCATCCAGCCGGGCTGGGTCCAGAGCGCCGGGCAGCCGGCCCATGCCCACTGACGGAAGGAGCCGACGGCAGGCGACCCGGCGCGTCCATCTCCCCACACTCCCGAGAAGGAGGGACACCGAAGTGACAAGCACCCCGCGGCTGTCGCGGAGCGCAGCGGCAGCCGTCCTCGTCCTCGCGGCGCTCCTGGCGTCGGCCCTCGCGGCCGGGGTCGCGAACGGCGCCGGCTCGAGCAAGAGCAAGCCGAAGATCGCCTACCTGTCGTTCGCCGTCGCCAACAGCTACGACGCGCCGATGCTCGCGGCGGCCAGGGCGGTCGCCAAGTCCCAGGGTGCGTCCGTCGTGGTCTTCGACGCGGCGAACGACCCGAAGAAGCAGCTCGCGCAGCTCAAGACGGCGATCACGTCGAAGCAGTACGACGGGATCATCGTGCAGCCGATCTTCGGGCCGCAGCTGATCCCGACCATCTCGCAGGCCGTGAAGTCCGGGGTGAAGATCGTCAACATCGACCAGATCCTCGGAGCGAACCCCGGCACCGCGGCGCCGCCCGTGAAGGGGCTCTCGGGCAACGTCGTCTTCGTGCAGACCGACATCGGCAAGAAGCAGGGCACGCTCGTGAACAGCGCCTGCGCCGCGCTGCAGGCGAACCCGTGCAAGGTGGGCTACCTCTACTCGGTGAAGGTGTCCTCGCTCGACACCGCGATCCGCAAGGGGTTCGACCAGGTGACGAAGGGCCACGGGATCGACGTCGTCGCCGAGGGTGAGACGTTCTACAACCCGGCGAACGCGCTGAAGGCCGCGCAGACGATGCTCCAGGCGCAGCCGGACCTCCACGTGATCGTCGGCGCCGACCAGGGCGCGACCGGCGCGCAGCAGGCGCTCGGCGGCAAGAAGGTGACGCTGATCGGCTACGGTGGAGGCGGCGTCGGGCTGAAGGCCGTCGCCTCGGGTGCCTGGTACGGCACGGTCGTGCAGCGCCCGGCGACGGAGGGCAAGCTGGGCATGCAGTGCGTGATCAAGGCCGTCAAGACCGGCAAGGGCTGCGGTGGCATCGACGTGCTCAGGGGTCTGCCGAACGGCGGCGTCGTGACGAAGGCGAGCGCCTCCAAGTTCAAGGCCGAGTGGCCCGGCTAGGCAGCCCGTTCGGAAACCTCGTCCTCTCGTGGGGGAGCTCTCCGCTCCCCCACGAGGCTCTCTCGGCGTGACCAACGCGTCACGGCCCGTCTACCTCGAGCTCCGCGAGCTCAGCAAGCACTTCGGCGGCGTCCGGGCCCTCGACGGCGTGACTCTCTCCGTACCGAAGGGCTCAGTGCACGCGCTCGTCGGCGAGAACGGCGCCGGCAAGTCGACGCTCGGGCGGATCGTGGCCGGCGCCCTCGCGCCGGACGGCGGCGCGGTCCGGCTCGACGGCAGCGACGTCAGCTTTCGCTCGCCGCGCGAGGCACTCGACCACGGGGTCGCCGCGATCGCGCAGGAGCCGTCGATCGTGCCGCACCTGACGGTTGCGCAGAACGTCTTCCTCGGCACCGAGCCGCGGAACGCGGGGTTCATCCGCCGGCGGCGGCTCGACCGCGCCTACGCGGCCCTCGCGGAGTCGGCCGGGTTCGACCTCCCGGGCGCGATGTCGGCGGGACGGCTCCGCACTTCGGAGCAGCAGAAGGTCGAGATCCTCCGGGCGCTCTCCCGCGACGCACAGCTGATCGTGATGGACGAGCCTACGGCCGCGCTCGGCGCCCAGGAGACGCAGCACCTGCACGAGATCGTCCTCCGGCTCGCGGCCGCCGGGAGGACGATCGTCCTCATCTCCCACTTCCTCGGCGAGGTGCTCGAGCTCGCCGACGACGTGACCGTGCTCCGCGACGGACGGCTCGTCAAGACGGCGCCGACCGCCGACGAGACCGAGGCGTCGCTCGTCGAGGCGATGCTCGGGCGGTCGCTCACCTCGACCTTCCCGCCGAAGAACGCGCCCGGGGACGACGCGCCGGTCGTCCTCTCGGTGCGCGGCCTCTCCGCGCCGGGAGTCGAGGCCGCGACCTTCGACCTGCGTGCAGGGGAGATCCTCGGGCTCGCGGGGCTCGTCGGCGCAGGGCGCACGGAGCTCGCACGCGCGATCTTCGGCGCGGCGCGGATCGCCTCCGGCGAGGTCGTCCTCGGGAGCGGAGCCGCGCTCGGACGAAGTCCTCGGCGCAGCCTCCGCGCCGGTCTGGCGCTGATCCCCGAGTCACGCAAGGACGACGGGCTCCTGTTCCTTCGCTCGTCGCTCGAGAACGCGACGCTCTCGCGGCTCGGCGCGCTCAGCACCGCCGGCGTCGTGCGTCGTCGCCGCGAGCGGCGCGCCGGCCGGGACGTGCTCGAGCGCTGCGGCGTCCGCGGCGCGAGCTTCTCGGCGCCCGTATCCGCGCTCTCGGGCGGAAACCAGCAGAAGGTGCTGCTCGCGCGGGTGCTGCTCTGCCAGCCGGACGTCGTGATCGCCGACGAGCCGACGCGCGGCGTCGACGTGGGAGCGAAGCGCGCGATCTACGACTTCCTCACCGGGCTCGCCGAGGAGGGCCTCGGCGTCCTCCTCATCTCATCCGAGCTCGAGGAGGTGATCGGCCTCGCGCATCGCGTCGTCGTGATGCGCCTCGGGCGGCTGGTGAGCGAGCTCGCGGGCGACGCGATCACCGAGGACGCGATCCTCGCCGCGGCGTTCGCCGACGCGCAAGGAGCTGCGGTCTGAGCACCGGCGCGGACGTGAGCTCCCCCGCGGCCGCGCTGCGCCGCGTCGACTGGGCGTCCCGGCTTCGCGGCGTCGGGATCCTGCTGCCGTTCACGATCCTGTTCGTCGTCCTCTCGCTGACGAGCTCGTCCTTCTTCACGAAGGCGAACATGCTCAACATCCTCGACCAGCAGTCGGCGACCCTCATCATCGCCGCGGCCGGGACGCTCGTCCTGATCGCCGGCGGGATCGACCTCTCGGTCGGCGCGATCTACGGCTTCGCGGGCGTGACCTCCGCGCACTTCGCGCTCAACCACAGCGCCGGGACCGCGATCCTCCTCGGCGTCGGGGCGGGGCTCCTCATCGGCCTCGCGAACGGCGTCGTCACCACCGTCTTCCGGATCAACGCGCTGATCGGGACGCTCGCGATGTCGTTCATCATCAGCGGCTGCTCCAGCCTGGTCACGAAGGGCAACCTGCTCGTGCTCTTCGAGAAGGAGGACTTCGGCAAGCTCGCGCGCACGGAGTGGGCCACGGTCAGCACGTCCATCTGGCTGATGGTGGCGGCGGTGATCCTGATAGGGCTGCTCCTCTCGACCACGACCGCCGGCCGCTACATGTACGCCGCGGGCGGGAACGCGGAGGCGGCACGGCTCGCGGGCGTCCGCGTCGACGCCGTCCGCATGCTGACGTTCGCGATCAGCGGCACGGCGGCGGGCCTCGCAGGCGTGATCGACACCTCGCGTGTGTTGAGCGCCCAGGCCTCGCCCAACGACACGGCGCTCGCCTTCACAGTGCTCGCGGGGATCGTGGTGGGCGGCACGAGCATCATGGGCGGCGAGGGCGCCGTCTGGCGCACGGTCGTCGGGGTGCTGTTCATCGCCCTGATCGGGAACGGCTACCTGCTGCTCCAGTTCGACCCGCTCTACGAGCAGATCACGATGGGCGCTCTCCTCCTCGCCGCCGTCGGCCTGGACGCTCTCTCACGACGCCGCGCGTGAACCACCGGGAAAGGAGCCGGCCATGACCGAACGTCATCTCCCCGTCCTCGTCGTGGGCGGCAGCCTCGTCGGCCTGACGACGTCGGTGCTCCTCGCGAGGCACGGCGTGCCGCACCTCGTGGTCGAGAGCCACGTCGGCACGGCGATCCATCCGCGCGCGGCCTCGTTCCATCAGCGGACGATGGAGATCCTGCGCTCCGTCGGGCTCCAGAGGGAGGTCGAGCAGACCGCCGGGAGCGAGTTCCAGCAGGGAGGCGCGATCGTGGCGGTCGAGAGCCTCGGCGGCAAGGAGCTCAAGTACTTCTACCGCTCGTACAACGAGGGAGTCGAGGACCTGAGCCCCACCTCACGGCTCTTCATCACGCAAGTCGGCCTCGAGCCCATCCTGCGGCGCCGGGCTGCCGAGCTCGGCGCCGAGCACCTCTTCGGCACCGACCTCGTGTCGTTCGACGAGCGCGGAGACCACGTGCGGTCGGTGCTCCGCCGGCGCGAGAGCGGTGACGAGGAGGTCGTCCTCTCCGACTACCTCGTGGCCGCCGACGGCGCGCACAGCCGTGTGCGGCGGCAGCTCGGGATCCCGATGGCCGGGCACGGCAGCTTCGCCGACTGCCTCACGATCTACTTCAAGGGCGACGTCAACCACCTGCTCGGCGGCCGCAACCTCAGCGTCGTCTACGTCAACCACCCGGAGCTGACCGGGTTCTTCCGCTTCTCCTTCACGGGCGACTCGGGGTTCCTCGCCGTCTTCTCGACGACCGAGCCGGACGGCGCGCGGAACAACAGCGTCGGCGAGGACATGTCCGTGGAGCGCTGCACCGCACTCGTGCACACCGCCCTCGGCGACGCCGACATGCCCGTGGAGATCGAGAACGTGCAGCGGTGGAGCGCCATGGCCGACACTGCGAGCTCGTTCCAGCGCGGCCGGGCCTTCCTCGCGGGCGACGCCGCCCACGCGATGCCCCCGACCGGCGGCTTCGGCGGCAACACGGGCATGGCCGACGCGCACAACCTCGCCTGGAAGCTGGCGCTCGTTCTGCGGGGCGCCGCCGGACCGGCGCTGCTCGAGACGTACGACTCCGAGCGCCGCCCGATCTCCCACCTCACCGTGGAGCAGGCGTACACGCGCTATGCCCTGCGTGTCGACCCGACGCTGCCCCAGGACGACATGATGCCGCCGCTCGACGATCCCGCGATCGAGCTCGGCTCGATCTACCGCTCGTCCGCAGTCGCGTCCGACGCCGTGGCGGAGCAGCCGCTCGACGACCCGCACGCGCGGACGTGGGCGGTCGGCACCCGAGTACCGCACGTCGAGCTCGACGGTGGGGTCTCGACGCTGGACGTGGCCGACGGAGGGTTCGCAGTGGTGGCGAGCGAGGGCCCGGAGGTGTGGCAGAAGTCGGCCCGGGCGGTGGAGGACTCGCTCGACGTGCCGGTGGCCGTGCAGCCGGTGTCCGCACCGATTCCGGGTGGAGCAGCGCTGCTGCGACCGGACGCCGTGATCGCGTGGAAGCCGGACGAACCGGCCGGCGAAGCGGCCGCCCGGCTGCGCGACGTCATGGCGACCCTGCTGTCGCGCTGACGGGCTCCGGCTACGAGCGTCAGCGGTATCGCACCTCCTGGCGTGCGCCCGTCTCGCTCGCACGGACGACGGCGTCGCAGACCTCCGCGGCCCTGTAGCCGTCCTCGAACGTCGCACCGTGCGGTGACACCTCGCCGTCGCCCGCGATCGCCGCGAGGAGGTGGTGGATCTCGTGCACGAACGTGTGCTCCCAGCCGATGATGTGGCCGTGGGGCCACCACCACTGCCAGAACGGGTGGTCACCCTCCGAGACGAGGATCGTCCGGAACCCCTTTGTGCCCTCGGAGTGCTGGAGCTCGTTGAGGCGCTCCAGATCGAACGCGAGCGAACCCTTCGTGCCGTTGATCTCCCAGCAGAACGCGTTCTTCCGGCCCGCCGCGAAGCGCGTCGCCTCGATCGTGCCGAGCGCCTGCCCCTCGAATTCGACGACCGCCTCGAACGCGTCGTCGACCTCGCGGCCGGGCATGAACGTGCGCGTCGTCGCCGAGACGGTCGTGATCTCGCCGACCAGGTAGCGCGCGAGGTCGACGACGTGCGCTCCGAGGTCGCCGAGCGCTCCCGAGCCGGCGTCGGCCTTGTGGAACCGCCACGCGTCGTCCGTCGTCGTCCCCCACTCCTGCAGGTAGCGGCCGCGGAAGTGGAGCACGTCGCCGAGCTCGCCGGCCTCGAGCATCTCGCGCGCGAGCCGGACGGCCGGGACGAACCGGTAGTTGAACGCCGTCATGTGCTGGACGCCGGTGGCGGCGACGCGCTGCCACATCTCGTAGCTCTCCTCGGCAGTGCGTCCGAGCGGCTTCTCGCAGAACACGTGCTTTCCGGCTTCGGCAGCGGAGATCGTCGGGTCGGCGTGGAGGTTGTTCGGCCCGCCGTTGTCGAACAGCTGCACCTCCGGGTCCGCAACGAGCTCCCGCCAGTCGGTGACGTAGCGCTCGAAGCCGTAGCGCTGCGCCGCCTCCGAGACGGCGGTCTCGTCGCGGCCCGCGATCGAGACGAGCCGCGGCCGGAGCGGCGGCGGCCAGGCCATGTACGGCAGCGTCTTGTACCCGTTCGCGTGCGCCTTGCCCATGAAGGCGTAGCCGAGCATCCCGACACCGATCTCGGGCACGTCGCCCAGGCCCTTCGCAGCTGCGTCGACGCCGATGCTCACCGGTCTCCCGCCTTCTGCATCGCGGCGTCGAAGGCGATCTCCGACGGTGCGAAGTCGGTACGACGGACGAACGCGAGCGCGTCGGGCGCGCCCCAGTCGCGATTCATGCCGCTGTCCTCCCATTCGATCGAGAGCGGTCCCCCGTAGCCGATCCGGTTGAGCGCACGGAAGAAATCCTCGAAGTCGACGTCGCCGTGCCCGGGCGAGACGAAGTCCCACCCGCGCGCCTCGTCGCCGAAGTTCAGATGCGACGCGAGGATCGAGCGACGCCCGTCGAGCCGCCGCCGTGAGTCCTTCACGTGCACGTGGTAGATCCGATCGGCGAACTCGAGCGCGAACTGCGCCGTGTCGAGGAACTGGTGGGCGAAGTGGCTCGGGTCGAGGTTGATGCCGAACGCCGCGCGGTTGCCGATCGCGTCGAGCGTCCGCCGGGTCGTGACGAAGTCGTAGGCGATCTCGGTCGGGTGCACCTCGAGGCCGAACCTGACGCCCTCCGAGTCGAAGACGTCCATGATCGGCCCCCACCGCTCGGCGAAGTCCTCGTACCCGCGGTCGATCTCGCCGAAGTCGTTCGGCGGGAACGAGTAGAGGAGATGCCAGACCGAGGATCCCGTGAAGCCGTTGACCTGGGTGACCCCGAGCTGCGCCGCCGCGCGCGCGGTGTCCATCATCCGCTCCGCCGCTCGGGAGCGGACGCCCTCCGGCTTCCCGTCGCCGTAGAGCTCGGGCGGCAGGATCGCCCGGTGCCGCTCGTCGATCCGGTCGCAGACGGCCTGGCCGACGAGGTGGGCGCCGATCGCCCACACGCCGAGCCCGTGCCGCTCGAGCAGCTCGCGCCGCCCCCTTGCGTAGCCGGGGTCGGCGACCGCCTTCTCGACCTCGAAGTGGTCTCCCCAGCACGCGAGCTCGAGCCCGTCGAAGCCCCACGCGCCGCACTTCGCGGCGAGCTCCTCGATCGGGAGGTCGGCCCACTGGCCGGTGAACAGGGTGACGGGTCGGCTCATTCTCGCCTCGCAGTCTCGTCGATGACGTGTGCAGGGAGGACGCTACGGCACAGCGCGTGCCGGCGGGCCACCGTCGGCCACGGTGCTCGAGCACCTGCCGCGTTCCAGCGGCTGTCGCCGACGGAGGGGGTCGCGCTAAGGGGCTTCTGACGTGGTCCCGATGGGGCGGGCCGGTCCAGGACAGCTCAGGGATCCCCGGATGCCGATCGTGCAGTCGACTGCGGCCGGGCCCGACCCCTACCACCCGCGGCGTGCCCCCACCCCGCGCAGCGGCTCGAGCGTGCGGAGCCCCTTTCATTCCGGCCGGCTGAAGTACCTGCTCCAGGCGACCTTCGGTCGCTGACGTCGCAAGACTTCGCCTCGCTCCGGCTCACGTAGGGACGAAGCCCGTTCACGGAGTCCCCGGGAACCTCGTCGGAGTCCTTTGTGCGTGAGCCGCTCGCGGGCCGCGTGAATGCGCTGCAGCTCGCGTTGTCGCCAGGGCGCCAGTCCGCTAGAGCTGCACCACCGATGCGAATTCCTGCGCGGCGGGTGCGTCCTCGAACAGGCGGCGCTCGCGCATCCACTCCTGCGACCGCTCGTACGTCTCGCGCGTGTACGGCAGGAAGACCACGCGCTCGCCGCTGCCGAAGCCGCGCACGTCGATCATGTCGTGAAAGCGTTCGGGGATCTCCTTCAGGTAGTAGTGCTTGTAGCGTTCGGGCTCGTAATCGAGGTCCATCTGCGCGCGCTTGAGCCCGTTGAAGTACTTCTCGACGTCGCCCGGGTCGATGTGCGCGCTGAAGAGGAATCCCGCCATGAAGGTGCTGTCGAGCACCTTGCGAAAACCCTGCTGCTCGAGGAGGTACGTCGCAGCGCCCCAGATATTCGCGGCGGGAACCTCGTCGTCGAGCAGGGCGTCGACGCGGTCGTACGGCATACCGACGAAGCGGAGACTGATCTGCTCCGGATCGAGCACCGCCTCGAGCGCCTGGATGGCCGAGAAATGGCTGCCGGAGTGGTAGCCGACCGCGACGTCCACGCCGGCGAGATCGTCCGGCCGTCGGATCTCGGAATCGCCCGCGACGTAGATCCCGCTCGGGAGAATCGAGTACGCGTGCCCCCACATGCGGCCGTGCTGGTCGCTCGCCGCCTGGTTGACCGCCCAGT
>JBKPNM010000012.1:0-6275 GCA_046732615.1 Actinomycetota bacterium
GCCCGAAGTAGCCGCGGAGCACGTGACCGTGGAACGTGTGCACGACGACCGGGCGGCGCGGGCCCGCGAGCACCGCCGCGGCTCGCCCCACCGCCCCGGCCTTGGCGGTGTGCGTGTGGACGACGTCCGGGCGGATGCGACGGATGATCCGGGCGAGGCGCCAGGCCGCGACCGCGTCGTGCACCGGTGACAGCTCGCGGGAGAGGCCGCGGAGCGGGACGACCGCCACGCCCGCTTCCTCGGCGACGAACGCCATCGACTCCTCTCCGCGGCCGACGTCCCCCGCGACGAGCGTCGTCTCGTAACCGCGCTCGGCGAGGCCGCGCGCGAGGTACGTGACGTGCAGCGCCGGGCCGCCGACGTTGAGCCTCGCGATGACCC
This sequence comes from Actinomycetota bacterium, assembly GCA_046732615.1. Lineage (GTDB taxonomy): Bacteria > Actinomycetota > Thermoleophilia > Gaiellales > Gaiellaceae > Gaiella. The sequence goes on from JBKPNM010000012.1 coordinate 382, forward strand.
GGAGGACGCGGATCGGCCGCCCGTTCCTGTCGCCGCCCATCCGCGCCGAGACTAGCGGCACCTCGCACTACAGTTCCGCCGATGTCCGTCGTGAAGACGCTCTTCTGGGGCTCCGCGGCGGCGCTCGCCTGGACGCACGTCGGCTACCCGCTGGCGGCGGGCGCCCTCGCGCGCGTGCGCGAGCGACGGGTGGCCAAGGATCCGTCGCCCGAGCCGTCCGTCAGCGTGGTCGTCGCTGCGTACAACGAGGAACAGGTCATCGAGCGCCGGCTCGAGAACCTCCTCGCGCTCGACTACCCCGCCGACCGGCTCGAGATCGTCGTCGCCTCGGACGCGTCGAGCGACCACACGGACGAGCTCGTCGAGGCCGTCGCCGCGCGCGAGCCGCGCGTACGGCTGCTGCCCTGCCCCCGCGGGGGAAAAGTCGCTGCGCAGGACCGTGCCGTGCGCGAGAGCACCTCGGACGTCGTCGCGTTCTCCGACGCCAATGCGACGTGGGCGCCCGACGCCCTCCGCGAGCTCGTCGCGAACCTCGCCGACCCCGAGGTCGCGTACGTCTGCGGGCGCCTGCGGCTCGAGGACGCTGTCGGCTCGAACCGGGAGGGTCTCTACTGGCGCTACGAGCTCTGGCTGCGCGAGCAGGAGTCCCGGCTCGGCTCTGTCACCGGCGGCAACGGATCGATCTATGCGCTGAAGCGCGCCGACTACGTGCAGGTCGACCCGCGCTGGGGCCACGACCTCGCGTTCCCGTACCGGATGGTGCAGGCGGGGCGACGTGCCGTCTACGAGCCGGAGGCGCTCGCCTTCGAGAAGCCGACGCCGACGAACGAGGCCGAGTACGCACGCAAGGTGCGGATGTTCGAGCACTGCTGGGAGATCGCGTTGCGTGGCTCGATGCTGCGCCGCCTGCCGCCGCTCTACCTCGCCTCGATCGTCTCGCACCGCGTCCTTCGGTACGGGAGCGGGCTCCTCCACCTCGCGCTCCTCGGAACGAGCGTGCTGCTCGTCCCCGCGGGCGGGCCCTACGTCCTCGCGCTGCTCGCGCAGCTCGGCCTCGCCGCGGCGTTCGCGGCGCGCGTCCCGATCGCGCGCTACTACGTCTACGTCACCTGGGCCACCGTCCAGGCCCTCTGGAACTACCTCCGCCGCGGCGTCGCTGCGACGTGGGAGGCGGCGGAAGGCACGCGGTGAACCGCGTTGCCGACGTCGCGCTCGGAGGGCTCGGCCTCCTGCTCGCAAGTCCGATCCTCGCCGCGGCGGCCGTCGCGGTGAAGCTCGAAGACCGAGGCCCGGTGCTCTTTCGCCAGATCCGCGTCGGGAAGGACGGCGACGACTTCGAGCTCCTCAAGCTCCGCTCGATGGTCGTCGACGCCGAGCGGCAGGGCGCCGGGTACGCGATCGACCGCGGCGACACGAGGATCACGAGCGTCGGGCGGTTCCTGCGGCGGACGTCGATCGACGAGCTGCCGCAGCTCTGGAACGTCGTCCGCGGCGACATGTCCGTCATCGGCCCGCGACCGACCTTGCGCTACCAGGTCGACCGCTACACGGAGCGGCAGCGGCGGCGGCTCGAGGTGCTCCCCGGGCTCACGGGCTGGGCGCAGATCCACGGTCGCGCGAGGCTTTCGTGGGACGAGCGGATCGAGCTGGACGTCTGGTACGTCGAGCACCGCTCGCCGCTCGTCGACCTGAAGATCCTGCTCCGCACCCCGCTCGCGCTGTTCGGCGGCACCTACAAGGGCTCGACCGGGGGCTGGAGCTAGCTGGGCCCCGCCTGGCGGCCGGCCGCGTCGCGCACTACTCTCGCGCGATGCGGAGCCCGGATTCGCGGCGGTGGATCGGGCGGATCGCCACGTACTGCGTCATCGCGGCGATGGCGGTCGTTGCGGTGCGCAACGCGACGGTCTACCCCGCGATCGCGGGCTACGACGCGCAGGAGGCGATCGACTATGCGAACGGGATCGTGCAGCACGGTCGGTTCCCGAACGCCACCGGGAGCTACTACACGCCGCCGGGGTTCTTCGCGGTCGGGGGCCTGGGAATCGAGCTGGGCAACAAGCTCGGCCTCGACCACCCGGAGCGCGTCGGACAGGTCGGGAACGCACTCGCCGCCGTGGGAACCTTGCTGCTCCTCCTCGTCCTCGTCCGGCTGCTCTGGCCGGGTCGCGAGCTCCTGCACCTCGCGGCCGTCGTGTTCTTCGCGGTCTGCCCGGTCGTGGCGAAGTCGGCGGCGATGTTCCACCCCGAGCCACTCTCGATGTTGTTGTCCACGGCGGCGCTCGTCCTTGCGGCGTGGCTCCTAGTGCGCTCGGACTACCGGCTTCGTGTCGCGTTCTCGCTCGGCCTCGTGCTCGGCCTGGGACAGCTCGTCCGTGCCTGGTCGCTGTGGACCCTCGGCGTGGTGCTCGTGGTCCTGGTGGTCGCGACGGTGACACGACCACGGGACAGAGGGCCGCTGCTCGGCGTCGTCGCGGTCGTCACGGCGCTCGCGCTGTTGGTTCCCGCTCCGTGGTACGCCCACCAGATCAGCCAGTACAACAGCGCCCTCTTCGGTCAGCCGCATCCCGCGGAGCCGGTCTGGTCGCGCCGCCCGCTCGCATTCTTCGTCGATGGCGGGTTGCCGGAGGTCGTCACCGTGCCCTACCGTCCGTCGTTCTCGACACGGTTCCTACCCATCGCCTACACCGAGACCTGGGGCGACTACTTCGGCGTATGGCGCTGGTTCCCGACCGGCGACCCGCCGTCCGCCGGGGTCCGACGCGAGCTCGTCACGATGTCGCTGCTCGGCCTGCCTTTCACGCTCCTCGCTCTCGCCGGCTGGATCGCTCTCGTCGGAATGGCCGTCCGGCACCCCGGCGGTCGCACGGAGAGGCTGCTCGTCGCGCTGCTCCCGCTCGCCGCCCTCGCAGGTGTCCTCTACTTCGCGACCTCCTACCCGACACCCGACGGTGACACGGTGAAGGGATCGTTCATGCTCACCGCGGTACCCGCCTGGGCTGCGTGCTTCGGCTTCGCGTTCGATGGCGTACGGGCGCGGTACCGGCGGTTCTCGCTCGTCTTCTTCGTCGTCCTCGCCGCGCTCGCCGTGGTCGCAAGCCCGTTCCTCCTCGCGGTCCCGGAGCTGTGAGCGAGCCCTCACAGGGCACGGAACGCGCGGCCGGGGAATGGCGCTACCTGCGCGTCGCCTGCGTCCTCGTCGCGTTGCTCGTCCTCGGACAGCTCGTCGGCTGGGCGGTGTACCGGTCCGTCCACCACGGCCCGACCGCGCTCGAGCTCACCGAGAAGTGCCTCAGGCGCGAGAAGCTTCTGGAGATCGAGTCGCTCACCGGTGACCCGATTGCCCGGTCCGCGCGCGGCGGGACGCTCGCCACGCGTGTCCAGGGGAACGGCGTGCAGGTCGTGATCGCGCGTTCCGCCGAGGAGGCGGCTCGGCTCAAGGCCGCCTACCTGCAAGTCGGGCGGCAGATCCGGCTCCGTCTCGACGTCCGCGACCGTGTGCTCTACGTGTGGGAGCTGACCCAGGTGCCGTCGCCCACCCAGCGGCAGACGATGTACGACTGCTGGTACGAGTGAGGTCCGGTCGGGTGGAGAACGGCGCCGAGGCCCTGGGTCCGGACGAGCGGCGTGCGGCCGGGCTCGGGCTGATCGCGGCGGTCGTCGTCGTTCTCGTGCAGCTCGGCGTCGGTGCAGCGTGGTCGCTCGGCAACGACGACCCGACGGTGCTCGACCTCGCGCGGCAGTGCTTCGAGCGGGACAAGGGCCTGACGGTTGAAGCGACGCGTGACGACCCCGTCGCGGCGTCCGCCAGCGGCGGCAGCTTTCGCACCGACGTCCAGGGTGGGCTCGTAACCGTCAGCGTCGCGCGGAGCCAGGACGAGGTGGAGCGCCTCCTTGCCGCCTATGCGGCCCACGACGATCCCGGGCGGCGGCTCGACGTGCACGGACGATACGTCTACTTATGGCTGCGCGAGCCGCAGCGCGGCCAGCGGCAGGTGACCTACGACTGCGCGTACTGAGCTGATGCCGCGAGGCTACTGGGGCGTCGCTACGGCTGTGCTCGCTGCCGAGGCAGTGCTCCTGGCCTGGAACGCCTGGCACTACGACTGGCTGCGCGGCTACGACGCGTATGCAAATGCCCGCTACGCGGAGATCGTCTCCACCGAATACCGGCTTCCCTCTGCGGGCGAGTCGGGTGTCTGGCACACCCCGCCCCTCTGGTTCGTCCTCGCAGGCGCGCTTGGCCGCGTGACGACCGCGGTCGGCTGGGGGCACGTTCAGCGGCCCGGGCAACTCCTCGCCGCCGCGGCAGGCGTCGCGACATGCGCACTCGTCTTCCTCCTCGCCCGGACGCTGTGGCCGAAGCGCGGCGCACTCCATCTCGTCGCGCTCGTACTGGCCGCCGCGTCGCCGGCCCTCGTTCGCGCCTCGGCGATGTACCACCCCGAGACCCTGGCGGTCGCGCTGGCGAGCGCAGGCGTCCTCGTTGCGGTCCGGGCGCTGAGCACGCGCTGGACGCTCGCCGCGGCGGCGGCATCAGGTGCGCTGCTCGCGCTTGCGTGCCTGACTCGCGCATGGGCCCTGCCGGTGCTCGTAGCGGTCGTCGTCGTCGCCGGGCTCGACGCTGTCCGGACTCGGCGCTGGATTCCGGTCGCAGTGGTTTCGGCGGTCGCGCTCGGGTTCCTCGCGCCCTGGCTCGTCAACCAGCAGCTCGCGCATGGGAGCGCTCTCGCGTTCAACCGCCCGCCGCCCGAGAGCTCGCTGCTCGAGCGCCGGCCGGCGAGCTTCTACGTCGGCCTCCACACGCTCCGCTCGGTCGAGCACCCGATCACGCCCCTCGCACGCAACGAGCTCGTGCCGCACCTGTACGCCGACTGGTGGGGCGACTGGGCACTCACCTGGGCCGGCCCGCCCCCGCCTGCCCCGGGGGCGCTGCTGCCGTCGTCGGTCGTCTCGGAGCGCGCGCGCCAGATGCTCGTGGGCGTCGTGCCGTCCGTCCTCGCGCTTGCAGGGGTGCTCGCGCTCGGCCTCCTCGCGAACGCGCGACGGTCGGCAGAGCTCGCGATCCTCCCCCTCTCCGCCGTGGCCGTCGTCGCCGCCTACGTCGTCTTCGCGGTGCGCTACCCGTCGACCGACGGCGACACGATCAAGGGCACGTACCTCCTCATGGCGCTTCCGCCGGCCATGGTCGGGGCCGCGTTCGTCGTCGACGTCCTGCGCCCGCGAGGCGGCGCTTGGGCGGCCGCGATCGCGCTCGTCCTCACCGTGTTCGTGGCGGTCCAGCTCCCGTTCCTGGTCCCGTGACGCCGCTACGCTCCGACGTCGAGATGACGGCGGTCCTCTTCACGTGCGCGGGACAGCGCGTCGACATCGTGAGCGCCTTCGGGCGGGCCGGCGCGACGACCGTCGCCGCCGACCTCGACCCGCTCGCTCCGGCGCTCTACCACGCGGACCACAAGGCGCTCGTGCCGCGGGTCGACGACCCGGGCTACGTGCAGGTGCTCGCCGACCTCGTGGCCGAGCACGACGTGCGGCTGGTCCTCCCGCTCACCGACCTCGACCAGGCGATCGTCTCGCGCGCGCGCGACGAGCTGGCACCCGCACTCGTGCTCGCGCCGGGTCCCGAGGTCTGCAGGACGATGGGCGACAAGTACCTCGCGCACGCGTTCTTCGAGGCGAACGGAATCCCGAGCCCACGCACGTGGCTCCCCGAAGACGTGCCGGTGGACGCCCGCTACCCCCTTCTCGTCAAGGTGCGCGAGGGGTTCGGCTCGCGGCACATCTACCGCGCCGACGACGAGGTGCAGCTGGCGTTCCAGCTTCGCGCCACGCCCGTCGACTCGATGGTGCAGGAGCACTGCCTCGGCGAGGAGTTCTCGATCGACGTCTTCTGCGAC
>JBKPNM010000013.1:0-10494 GCA_046732615.1 Actinomycetota bacterium
CCTTTGGCCTGGTCGGGCACTCGGACGGCGATGTCGTCGCGCACGCGCTCACCGACGCGCTGCTGGGCGCTGCGGGACTGGCCGACATCGGCGCGCTGTTTCCGTCGGACGACGAGCGGTACCGGGGAGCGGACTCGCTCGTGCTGCTGGCCGAGGCGTACGGGCACGTCCGTCGGGCCGGTTTCGGCCTGGTCAACGCGGACTGCGTCGTAATCGGCCAGGAGCCGAGGATCGCGCCCTACCGCGAGGAGATGCGGCGACGCCTAGCGCAGGCGCTCCGCGTCGAGCACGAGCTCGTCAACGTGCGTGCGACGACGACCGACCGAATGGGGTTCACCGGGCGCGGCGAAGGGCTCGCCGCCCAGGCTGTCGCGCTCCTCGGCGTCCATCCCTGAGCGCGAGTCGGCCCATCGGGGACTACACGGAGGCCGCCCGACGCGCTATCGTCGAAGACGACAGTCCCTTCGAGACGGAAGGGTTGACGTTGGAGCAGATTCCACCGGACTAGGCAGAGCGCGCATCGCTGCTCACGCGGACGATGCGCAGGTCGCGACGTCCGTCCGCGACCACCGTATTCACCGGAGTCGACCGGTGACACGGCGCACGGCGCGTGTCACGGCGTCTCTTCGCAGCCCCGGGTGCGCCGACGGGCAGAGATGCGACGCACCCGGGGCTGCCGCTCCTGTCGGCGACCCACCTCGGCGACGTCGCGTACGCTCGGGGGATGGACGAGCCGATCAGGGGCGGCTGCGGGTGCGGCGCCGTGCGCTTCGAGGTCGTCGAGCCGTTCCTCTCGGCCGGTTACTGCCATTGCACCCGCTGCCAGCGGCGGACCGGCACGGCGTCGTCCGCAAACGCGCGGGCGGTCGAGGGCTCGGTGCGGATCGTGCAGGGCGCCGACGATCTCCGCGGCTGGGCACCCGAGGGTGGGCGCGAGAAGGTCTTTTGCGTCCGGTGCGGGTCCGCGCTGTTCAGCTGCGAGCCGGGATCGGGCGTCTACACCGGCGTTCGGCTCGGGGCGATCGACGGCGACCCGGGCATCCGTCCCGAATCGCGAGCCTTCGTCGCATACGCGGCGCCGTGGGAGTCGATCCCGGACGACGGGCTTCCCCGCTACGACGAGGCCCGGGCGGGATACGACGAAGGCCGGTAGGCGGCGGGTCAGCGAGGCAGCGAGATGACGTCGTCCTCGACCATGACGAGGCCGTCCGCGCTGAGCGACCGCACGACCTCCGGATCGACGTCGGACAGGCGCCTGGGCGCCTGCGCGACCGCTCGCAGTGCCGCGGCGCGCTTCTGACGGAACGATCCCTCGAACCGGGACTGCTTTCGCGCCGGCTCGTCCCGCGTTCCGATCGACGGGCACTGCGCGGCCAGCGGGCACAGCTCGCAGCGTGGGACGCGGGCCAGGCAGATGGTCGCGCCGAGATCCATGAGCGCCTGTGCGGCCGAGGCCGAGAAGACATGGCCGGTCCTTCGCTCCACTCGCTCGACGTTCACGTCCCGCGGCAGCACGTCGTCGCCGAAGGCGAAGTTCCGGACGGCCGCAGCCGTATAGGGGCCGACACCTGGAAGCACGCTGAGGTCGCGCGGCCAGCCGTGCTCTGCGACGTGCTTCGCGGCGCGCTGGAGCGAGATTGCCCGGCGGTTGTAGCCGAGGCCCTGCCACTCGACGATCACCTCGGCGCTCGAGGCCGCGGCGAGGGCCTCGGCCGTCGGCCACCGGCCGAGCCAGCGCTCGTACCGAGGGACGACGCGCTCGACCTGCGTCTGCTGAAGCATCACCTCGGAGACGAGGATCGCGTACGGGTTGCGTGTTCGCCGCCAGGGCAGGTCGCGACCGTTGCGTTCGAACCAGGAGACGATGTCCTGCTCGATGCGATTCGGGGGCGTCGCAGGAATCGGCGGGCGCGCGCGGCGGGGGTGACACTACGACAGCACGCGCTCGAGCGCCGCCCGATCCGTCGGCCCACCGTGCGCCGGCAGCACGAGCTCGATCGGCAGCTCGAGCAGCGGGCGGAGCCGCTCGGCGACGTCGTCGCGCGTGACGTGCCTGCGGCCGCCGAGCCGAATATCGAGCCCGTCGCCGAAGTCCGAGAGCGAGTCGCCCGTGACGATCGCGTTGATCGACGGCAGCCAGAGGACGAGGTCGTTGTCCTCGCGCCCCGCGTATGCGGTGATACCGAAGGGCCATGCTCCGGGGCCGTGGAAGTGCCCTTCTCCTTCACCGGCGCGGAGCCAGGCCAGGTCGTCGCTCTCCATCCCGCGCACCTCGTCGGCGTCGACGCCGAACTTCTCGACCCAGTCCTCCCAGGTGTCGGCGGGCGGCGTGTGCACCGGGAGGTCGAGCGAGCGCGCGTCACGCTCGTGGTACGGCGCGGTCAGGACGACGGCCGTCGCGCGCTCGCGGAGCTGGTCGGGCACGGAGAGCGGATCGAAGACGACGAAGTCGGCGCCGAGGTCGATCCCACAGGACGACACGAGCGCCGGCCACCATTGCTCCTCGTCCCACTCCGGATGCGGCGACTGCCAGTGCCAGACACCGGGACGCAGCTCGCGCATGACGAGATGCTACGCCGGTAACGTCGCGCCGTGCTCCTCTACAACTCCCCGATTTCGGGCAACTGCTACAAGGTGCGGCTGCTGCTCGCGCACCTCGGGATCGCGTACGAGCAACGCGACCTCGACGTCGTCGACCGCTCGAACCGCGGCGAGGTGCTCGACGGCCTGAATCCGGATCTGCGCGTCCCGACGCTCGTCCTCGACGACGGGCGGCCGCTTGCCGAGTCCGGCGCAATCCTCTGGTACTTCGGCGAGGGCACGCGCTTCGTCCCCGACGACCGGTTCGCCCGCGCGAAGGTTCTCCAGTGGATGTTCTTCGAGCAGTACACGCACGAGCCCGCGATCGCCGTCGTGCGGTTCCTCGTGGCGTACTCGGGCGAGCCCGAGCGCTACGCGAAGGTCATCGAGCGGAAGACCGTCGACGGCTACGGCGCCCTCGACGCTCTCGAGCGGCATCTCGGGCGATCGGGCGACCCGTACGTCGTCGGCGAGGCGTTGACGATCGCCGACATCGCCCTGTACGCGTACACCCACGTCGCCCACGAGGGCGGCTTCGAGCTCGGCCGCTACGCCTCGATCGGTGAATGGCTCGAGCGCGTCGCGTCGGCCCCGGGTCACGTGCCGATCGAGGCGTGACCGTCCGCGTCCGGTTCGCGCCGAGCCCCACGGGATCCCTCCACCTCGGGAACGCGCTCACGGCCGCTGCCAACCGGCGCTTCGCGGACGAGCGCGGCGGCGCCCTCGTCCTGCGGATAGATGACACCGACCCGTCTCGGACCGTGGCCGGGGGAGAGTCCGCGATCGTCGACGACCTCGAGTGGCTCGGCATCGCCTGGGACGCGGGACCGTTCAGGCAGAGCGAGCGTGGGTCGCTCTACGCCGACGCCGCCGCCCGGGCGGAACGCGACGGGGGAGCGATCCGCGACGCGGACGGCTCGCTCCGACTCGACGGGCTCACGCTCCTGCGGCCGGACGGAAGCGCGACGTACCAGCTCGCGTCCGTGGCGGACGACCTCGACCTACGTATCACGCACGTCATCCGCGGTTCCGACCATCGCCCCAACGAGGAGCCGCAGAAGCGAATCGCGCAGGCGCTCGGGGGCGAGCTGCCGCCGGTGATCCACCACGGGCTGCTGCTCGGCGACGACGGGAAGAAGCTCTCGAAGCGGCACGGTCACGCGTCCGTCGCCGACTTCCGCGAGGACGGGATCCCTGCCGCCGCGCTTCGCGCCTACCTCGACGAGCTCGGCCTACCGACCCACGATGTCCAACTCGACCCGGCGCGCATCGGTCGGCTGGCGATCGAGGCGATCGCGGCGATGTCCGACGAGGAGCTCACGACCGCCTCGGGCGCTCCGCTCGGAGCCGCGCGTGCGCTCCGCGGTGCGCGGACGCTCGTCGAGGCGCGGGAGATCGCGCGTCAGATCGATGCTCCGCGACATGCGGAGGTTCCCCCGGAGGCGCTGCCGACGCTCGACCGCTTCGTCGAGCTTCGCGCCGGAGCGCCCGATCGACTTGACGAAACCGGCGCCCGCGAGATCCTCCGGGAGCTGAAGGCCGTGGGCGGCGACCTCCGCGCGCTGCGGCTCGCACTCACCGGCGAGGAGCGGGGACCGGAGCTCTGGACGGTCCTCGCCGCGCTCGGCACCGATGTCGCGCTCGAGCGCGCACGGCGTGCCGATCAGCGAGGCTGAAGCCACGCCGCATACGTCTACGATCGTCGGATGCGCCTGCAGGACACGCTCAGCGGCTCGCTTGCCGAGCTGCCACCTCCACCCGAGCCGATCGGGATCTACGTCTGCGGACCGACGGTCTATCAGCGCGCGCACATCGGCAACGCCCGCCCGTTCGTCGTGTTCACGTGGCTCGCCCGGTGGCTCCGTGAACGGGGCCACGAGGTGCGCCTCGTGCACAACATCACCGACGTCAACGACAAGATCTACGAGGCGGCTCCCGGGCACAGCGCCGAGAGGGCGCTCGAGGCGACCCACTGGTACCTCGAGGACACTGCCCGCTTCGGACTCGGGATGCCGGACGCACAGCCGCTGGCGACCGAGACGATGCCGGAGATCGTGGCGCTGATCGAGGAGCTGATCGCGAGCGGGCACGCGTACACCGCGGACGGGGACGTCTACTTCCGGGTCGCGCGGTTCGAGAGCTACGGCGCGCTCTCCGGGCAGCGGCCCGACCAGGTCGAGGAGCAGGAGCCGAACCCGGCGAAGGAGGATCCCCGCGACTTCGCGCTCTGGAAGGCGACGAAGGAGGGCGAGGACACCTCGTGGGACTCGCAGTGGGGCAGAGGCCGTCCGGGCTGGCACGTCGAGTGCTCCGCGATGGCGGCGAAGGAGCTCGGGCCCGAGTTCTGGATCCACGGTGGCGGGCTCGACCTGGTGTTCCCCCACCACGAGAACGAGCGCGCCCAGTCGCTCTCGGTCGGGCATCCCTTCGCGAGGATCTGGATGCACAACGGAATGCTCCGCTTCACCGGCGAAAAGATGTCGAAGTCGGTCGGCAACGTCGCGACGATCCGCGAGGTGCTCGACACCCGGGGCCGCGAGACGGCGCTCGTCTTCTTCATGACCGCGCACTGGCGGAAGCCGATCGACTTCTCGGACGAGACGATGGCGGCGGCGCGCGCACAAGCGGAGACGCTGCGCAACGCCCTGCGCGGCGAGGCGAGCGGCGAGGGCGACTGGAATGCCTTCGTCGAGGCGCTCGAGGACGACTTCAACACGCCTGCCGCGCTCGCGCTGATGCACGAGTGGGCGCGGATCGGCGCGCTCGACGAGCTGCGCCGCGCGCTCGAGGTCTTCGGCCTCGGCAGCCTCGGCGAGCGTCGCGAGCCTCCCGCCGAAGTCGTCGCCCTCGGGGATTCCCGCTCTGCGGCGCGCGCCGCGCGCGAATTCGCCGAGGCCGACCGCCTGCGCGCCGAGATCGAGGCGCTCGGCTGGGACGTGCGGGACGCCGGAGACGGCTACGAGCTCGTGCCGCGCGCGTGACCCGAGACCTCGTGTACGGGCGGAACGCCGTTCGCGAGGCGCTCCGGGGACGCCGCGCCGTCCTCGAGGTGTGGGCGAGCGAACGGGCGGAAGCGACGCTCGAATGGCTCGAGAAAGGGCCTCGGCCGCGCACCAAACGAGAGCGTGAGCTGACCGAGGCGGCGGGATCTCCCGACCACCAGGGCGTGGTTGCGTGGTGCGAGCCCTATCCGTACGCCGACGCGTGGGAGCTCGCCGCCGTCGAGCGCCCGCTGCTCTGCTGTCTCGACCAGGTGACCGATCCCCGGAACCTCGGCGCCGCCATCCGGAGCGCGGCCGGCGCCGGGGCGACGGGCGTCGTGCTGCCCGCGCACGGCGCCGTGGCGATCACGCCGGCAGTCTCACGCGCATCGGCCGGGGCCGTCGAGCATCTTCCCGTCGCCGTCGTTCCCAACCTTGCCCGCTACCTCGGGGAGGTGAAGGGCGAGCGGCTGTGGGCGTACGCGGCGTCCGCGGCGGCGGAGACGCAGATCTGGGAGCTCGACCTGACCGACGGCGTCGCGCTCGTCTTCGGAGCCGAGGGCCGCGGAGTGCGGCCGCTCGTCCGCCGAAGCTGCGACGGCACTGTCTCGATTCCCCTCGCGCCGGGTGTCGAGTCGCTCAACGTGAGCGTCGCCGCGGCGGTGGTGCTCTTCGAGGCCTGGCGCCAACGGAGTGAATCGACCTCTACTTCAGGTTGAGCTATGCCGGACGTCTCACTGTACCTCTTCGACGGCTCGAACCTCTTCCACGCGGGTCGCTTCGCCCACCGCGACGAGCTCGTCGACGAGCTGGCGAGCTTCGTCGCCGTCCGTGGTGCCCGCGGAGTCGTCGTCTTCGATGGTGTCGGCGAGCCGCGTGTCCTGGGACCACTCGAAGTCCGGTACGCGGCCGACGCCGACAGCGTGCTCGAGCGGCTCGCGGCCGAACGACGAGATCGCGAGGCCGTGCTGCTCGTGACCTCCGACGCCGCCGTGCGGGGCACGAGCGGACAGCAGGTGAGAAAGCGTGGCTCCATCGAGTTCCTCACGGAGCTCTCTGCAGTTGCGCACCGCGAGGAGGCCGCCAGCCGGCTCGATCAGCGGGTCGACGCCGAGACCCGAGCGCGGCTCGAGCGTCTCCGGCGAGGAGAGCCCTCGTTGCCGGCGGACGACGCGGACGAGTAGCTCCTCGCCGCCGTAGCGCGCAGTGCCGCTGCACGAACACATGTTCCTATTACAATGGAACAAACGCAAAAGGGTTGTAACGCTTGCATGATCGTGCTAGCTTCCCCCTCGACTTGAGGGTGAGCTATCCCTCGAGTAAGACTTCAGCCACTGCCAGAGGGGAGTACGAGAGATGGCCGTCCGGACCGCTGCAGCACCGAAGACGCCGCAGAAACTGCAGCGTGAGCTCGAGGATCTCCAGCTCGTCCTGCGCGCCCGGAACGGCAGCGGGGCCGCCCGAGACGAGCTGATGCGCCGCTATCAGGGATTCGTCCGCCTGAAGGCGAGCTCGTACTTCCTCGCAGGCGGCGACGCCGAGGACCTGATCCAGGAGGGGATGATCGGGCTCTTCAAGGCGATTCGGGACTTCCGGAGCGACAAGGAGACCTCGTTCCGGTCGTTCGCCGAGCTCTGCGTGACGCGCCAGATCATCACCGCGATCAAGTCGGCGACCCGGTACAAGCACGCCCCGCTGAACACGTACATCTCGTTCAGCCACACCCCGGCCGGCCAGGAGTCGGACGGCGAGTGCACGCTCGGCGACGCGCTCCCCGGCCCCCTGATCGACGATCCCTCGGTGCGCGTCATCTCGACCGAGGAGCTCCAGGCGCTCGTCGGATGCCTCGGCACGAGCCTCTCGGGCCTCGAATCCGAGGCGCTGCGGCTCTACCTCGACGGGCACTCCTACGAGTCGATGGCCGACGAGCTGGCGTGCGACTGCAAGACGATCGACAACGCGCTGCAGCGGGTGAAGCGGAAGATCCTCGCACACCAGGCGACGCGCGCCGTCATCGCCTGAGCGGCGGCCGTCGAGATCGCAGCTAGGAGGCGAGCTCGCGCTCGACGCGGTCGACGAGCTCCTCGTGCAGCTCGAGATAGCGGCGCAGGAAGTCGGTCACCATCACCAGGTACGCGCTTCGGTGTGGCAGCGCGGCGGCCGACGCCACGCTCTCGTCGAGGCGCGCGTGGAGGTCGGCGAGATCGTCCCGCAACGCCACGAGGCTCTCGCGCGTCGCCTCCTCTCCGACGAGGTCGGCGATCAGGAGCCTGAGCAGCGGGTCGCTCTTCAGGGGCGTGAAGCTCGCCGGCGTCCGAGCGTAGTCGCGTAGAGCCTCGATGCCCTTGTCGCTCAGGCGATACACCGTTCGCTCACGGGTTTTCCCCGGCTCCTTGCGCGCCTCGAGGTACCCGAGCCGGGCGAGCCGCTTGGGCTCGGCGTAGTACTGGCTCTCCCCGGCCCAGTCGAGGATCCGCCCGCGGCGGGCGAGACGCAGGAGATCGTGGGCGCCCGCACCCGTGCGGCCGACCAGGCCCAGGATCTCGTACGAGAAGAGGCTCAACTCATCGCTTGACATAGCTACGTTTCATAGTTTATATCTACGAAACGTAGCTTACCGACGGAGGTGGACGATGGCAGCGACGGGTGCGGTGGAGACGAAGGCGGAGCGCTGGGGGCGGCGATGGGGGTCTCGAGCCGCCGCATGGGCGACGACCGAGGAGCAGCAGCTTCCGACGTACGAGGCTGCGATCGAGCGGCTGGGAATCGGAGACGGCCACCGCGTCCTCGAGGTGGGCTGCGGCTCGGGCGTCTTTCTGCGGGCTGCCGCCGGGCGCGGCGCCGACGTGACGGGTATCGACTCCTCGGAGCGGCTCGTCGCGCTGGCCCGTGCGAGGGTGCCCGAGGGGGACGTCCGGGTCGGCGACCTGCAGGAGCTTCCCTACGACGATGACACGTTCGACGTCGTCGCCGGCTTCAACGCGTTCTTCTTCGCAGCCGACATGGTCGGCGCGCTCGGAGAGGCCCGTCGCGTGACGAAACCGGGGGGGAGCGTCGTGATCCAGGTTTGGGGCAGGCACGGGACGTGCGACCTCGACGCGATCAAGCCGATCGTGCGGCCGTTCTTCCCAGGGTACGACCCGGATGCACCGCCGCCGCCCGACCTCGGCGAGCCGGGGCTCCTCGAGCAGCTGGCGTCAGCGGCGGGGCTGATACCGGAGGACGCGTTCGACGTCTCCTGGGCGTACGTCTACGAGGACGAGGAGCCCTGACCGGCGGGCTCCTGGCTGCGGGCGGCGTCGGCGAGGCCGCGGGCGATCGCGAGCCGGAGGTGCGCCGGGCGCTGATCGACGTCCTCGCCCCGTACCGAACCGACGACGGCGGCTACCGGCTCGAGAACGCGTGGCACTTCCTCGTCGCAACCGCCTGAAGCAGGCGCTGCGGCCCCGACGCGCTCAGGCCTCGACGATCGTGTAGATGCCCGACGGGACGTCGAGGAGCTCCACGGTCCGGCGGGCCGCCTCGTCGACTCCGATGCGAGGATGCGAGGGCGGGTCGTGGTGGTACGTCCCGGGGCCGTAGAAGCGGCCGTAGCGAAGAACGACGCCGTCGGACTCCAGCGTCAGCCGTTCGAGCTCCTCTTTCGCGTGCGCACCCTCGCCGGGCGGATCCCAGGCGACGCTCTGCGCGAAGAACCGCGACGCGCGAGCCGCGCGCACGGCTGCGAGAAGGTTGCGCGTCCCCACGCTGCGCATGCGCGCGTTCGCAGTCGAGCCGGCGAGAAGCGACTCGTCGTCGGGGAGATCGGTGAGCTGGTGCATGACCAGGTCGGGCGCGTACGCGACGACCGCTTCGGAGAGCCGATCGGCGTCGTAGACGTCGCAGACGACCGGCTCCGCACCGAGGTCTCGCAGCGTCTCGGCCTTCGCGGGCGTCCGCGTCATGCCCGCGACCTCGTGGCCCGAGCGCACGAGCAGGAAGACGAGCCGCGCGCCGATGACGCCGCTCGCGCCTGCGAGGAAGATCCTCACGCCGTCTCGGCAGCGGTGTCCCAGCGCTCCCAGCGTACGAGCTCGTCGAGCGCGAGCCGACGCTGACCGAGCCGCGAGACGAGACGGGTCTCGCCCCGGTCGGCGGCCGGACGGCCGATCGTCACGACGCAGACGAAATGGACGTCGTCCGGCACGCCGAGCAGCGACTTCACGTCGCGTACCTGCTCGGGGAGGACGCCGAAGACGCCCGCGGCCAGGCCCTCGTCGATCGCGGCGAGCTGGAGCAGCAGGAACGCGGCGCCGGCGTCGACGTACCAGTACGGCGCCGGCCAGCCGATCTCCTCGCCGTCGCGCAGCTTGTCCGGCTGCCGGTAGCGCTCGTGGTAGCTCTCCTCGCGCGTGCCGACGAAGACGTGGACGGGCGCGGTCGAGATCCACGCCTGCCCGCCGGCGGCGACGTACTCCTCCTCTCCGGCGAGGCGCGCGAGTTCCCCTCGCGTCGCCGGCTCGGTGACGACCACCAGCCGGTGCCCCTGGCTGAACCCGCCGCTCGGAGCGCGGCGGACTGTCGCGACGACCCGCTCGATCGTTTCGCGCGGGACCGGGTCGGGAAGGTAGCTCCGGACCATCCTGCGGCGCTTCAGGATCTCACGGAGCTCCACCGGGCCATCCTATGGCGCCCGACCTCTGCGCTCAGCGCGGTCACGAGACCGACGGACGCAAGAACGGTGCTGCTGCCGATCGAGAACGGCGGAGCCGTTATCGTCCCGGGCAGAGCCGTCGAGGAGTCGGTCATGACGAGGTACGGGTTCGAGCGCGACACGGCGGAGCCGCTGGCGGGCATCGAGGCGACCTGGGATCCGGGGACGCGGGCGCTGCTCGGCTCGCTGGGGTCGGTCCGGGCTGGCGTTGCCTGGAGGCGGGCGCGGGCGGCGGCTCGA
>JBKPNM010000014.1:0-17129 GCA_046732615.1 Actinomycetota bacterium
GGTCGATCGCGACGTGCGCGATGCGCCGCGCCTCGAGCAGCCAGCTGACGTCTCCCGTGGCGACGTGCAGCTCGAGCAGGCCGTGCGCGACGTTCGCGTGGTCGTCGAGAAAGCCGCTGCCGCTGACGCGCCCGTCGCGGACGCTGCGGAGCACGCGGCCGTCCTCGCCGCGGAGCGGGCCCAGGAGGAAGACGCCGAGCGCGACCGCCGCGTCGAGCCAGTCCGCCCGCTCGAGCCGCCTCGCCGCCTCGGCGAGCGCCGCGAGCGCGAGGCCGTTCCACGAGGCGATCGCCTTGTCGTCGCGGAACGGCTGCGGACGCCTGGAGCGCATGGCGAGGAGCCGTGCCTTCGTCGCCGCGTCGAGCTCGCCGCGGACGATCGAGCGGCCGTGCTCGAACGGCTCGAGCAGCGAGGGGTCGAGGCCGAGCGCCTGCCACTCGTCAGGTGTCCAGGTGTACGTCAGCCCCTCGACGCCCTCGGTGTCGGCGTCCTGTGCCGAGGCGAGGCCGCCGCCCTCGACCCGCATCTCCCGGAGCAGGTATTCGACGGTCTCCTCGACGGTGGTGCGGTAGCGCTGCTCCCCCGTCACGACCCATGCATGGAGGTACGCCGAGACGAGCAGCGCGTTGTCGTAGAGCATCTTCTCGAAGTGCGGGACGAGCCAGCGCGCGTCGACGGAGTAGCGGTGGAAGCCACCGCCGACGACGTCGTACAGCCCGCCGGCGGCCATCCCGTCGAGCGTCCGTCGAACCATGCCGAGCGCCTCGGGGCCGCCGCGCCGTAGCAGCAGCTCGATCGCCGAGGCCGGCGGGAACTTCGGAGCGACTCCGAACCCGCCGAACGCCGGCTCGTAGTCCCGCGCGAGGCCGCGGTCGGCCGCCTCGAGCAGCCGCGGCGAGAGCTCCTCGTCGCCCGCCTCGAGCCGGGCCGCGCCGCCGAGCGCGCCGACGATGCGCTCCGCCTGGGCCTCGAGATCGTCCCGTCGCTCGCGCCAGGCCTGCGCGACCGCCTGGAGCACCTGTCGGAAGGCGGGCAGCCCGTGGCGCGGCTCGGGCGGGAAGTACGTCCCGGCGTAGAACGGCCTGCCGTCAGGCGTGAGGAAGACGGTCGTCGGCCAGCCGCCTTGCCCTGTGAGCGTGACGCATGCCTCCATGGTGAGGGCGTCGACGTCCGGTCGCTCCTCGCGGTCGACCTTGACGTTGACGAACAGGTCGTTCTGGAGCGCAGCCGTTGCCTCGTTGGAGAACGACTCGTGCTCCATGACGTGGCACCAGTGGCACGAGCTGTAGCCGACGGAGACGAGCAGCGGCCGGTCCTCGGCGCGGGCGCGCGCGAACGCCTCCTCCCCCCAGGGGTACCACTCGACGGGGTTCTCCGCGTGCTGGAGGAGGTACGGGCTGGACGACTCGGCGAGTCGGTTCACCCCGAGACCGTACGTCGTGCAGGCTAGTCCGGAGCGGAGGCGTCGGCCGGCTGCTCCCGGCGCTTCTCGCGCCGGTGCCGGACGAGCTCCACGCCGCCCGCGATCGCGCTCGCGACGACGAACGCGACGATCAGGCCCTTCCACGGCTGCTCCTCGAACGTCTTGCCGCCGAAATAGCCGAGGCACGCGGCGTACGTTGCCCAGATCAGCCCGGCGAGGACGTCCGCCGGCAGGAACCGGCGGTACGGGAACGAGTGGACGTACCCCGCGGAGAACGTCACCGCGGTGCGGCCGCCCGGTATGAACCGCGCGACGATGATGAGGTACGTGCCCCGCTGGGCAAGCTGGCGTTCGGCCCACGCGAACGCCCGGTGGCTCTTCTCGCCCTTGAAGACCCGCTTCACGGTGTGCTCGCCGAGCCAGGTGCCGAGCCCGTACGAGATGTTGTCGCCGAGGATCGCCCCGCCCGCGGCGCAGAGGATCACGAGCAGGAGCGTGAGGTCGCCCGCCCCCGCCAGCACGCCGGCCGTGATCACGACCGTCTCGCTCGGCACGAGCGGGAAGAACGCGTCGATCGCGGCGACGGCGAAGATGGCCGCGTACGCCCAGTCGCTCGAGACCCACTGCTCGAACTGGTCGAGCACGGCGAGGACTCCGGGCAGGGCTGCGAGGGCCGACGGCACGCGCGCATCCTCGCAGAGACGGGTCTCTCCCCCGCTTCCGCGCGGCGCCGCGATGATGCTGCGCATGACGCACCAGCCGCTGCGCGGGACGCGCGTGCTCGACGTGACCACCTCGATCGCCGGCCCGTACTGCGCGCAGATCCTGGGCGCGCTCGGCGCCGACGTGATCAAGGTCGAGCGGCCGGACACGGGCGACGACGCCCGGGCCTGGGGACCGCCGTTCTGGAACGGCGAGGGAACGATGTTCCTCTCCGCCAACGCCGGCAAGCGCTCCCTCGGCATCACGCTCCGCGACCCCGACGGGCGCGAGGCGGTGCTGCGGCTCGCCGAGCGGTCGGACGTCTTCCTCCAGAGCCTCCGGCCCGGGCACGCCGACGCGCTCGGCCTCGGCCCCGACGCGGTGCGCGCCCGTAACCCGCGCGTCGTCTACTGCTCGGTCGGCGCCTACGGCCGCGTCGGGCCGCTCTCGCGCGAGCCCGGCTACGACGCGCTGATGCAGGCGGCCGGCGGTCTGATCTCCGTGACCGGCGAGCCGGGCCGGCCGGGGGTGCGCGTCGGCGCGTCGCTCATCGACCAGGGCACGGGCACCTGGGCCGCGCTCGGGGTGCTCTCCGCGCTGCTCGAGCGCGACCGCACGGGCACCGCGCCCGAGGTCGACGTCTCGCTCTACGAGACGGCGCTCGGCTACATCGGCTACCACCTCGCCGGCTATCTCGCGGACGGACCCGTACCGACCGGCGAGGGGACGCGCTTCCCGATGGTCGCGCCGTACCAGGTGTTCGCGACCGGGGACGGCGAGCTCATGATCGGCGGCGGCAACGACCGTCTTTTCGCGCGGATCTGCGACGTGCTCGGGACACCCGAACTCGTGGACGACCCGCGCTTCCTCACGAACGCCGATCGCGTCGCGCACCGCGACGAGCTCGCCGGCCTCCTCGAGGAGCGGCTCGCGACCGACACGACGGCGCGCTGGCACGAGCGCCTGACGGCCGCGGGCGTGCCGGTCGCGCCGGTCGCGGACGTCGCAGACATCGCCGCCGCGCCGCAGACCGAGGCGCTGGGCATGCTGCAGCCGCTGTCGCACCCGTCGATCCCCGACCTCCGGCTTCCCGCACTGCCCCTGAGCTTCGACCACGAACGAGCCGTCCATCGCTCGCCGCCGCCCGCCGTCGGCCGGCACACGGCCGAGATCCTCGCCGAAGTGGGCTACGACGACGAGACGATCGCGGCGCTCGCCGCACGAGGAGTGATCAGCCGATGAGCCATCTGTCCGCCTCCTACAGCGCCACCCTGCGGGTGCTCCTCCCGGACGCGCCGGGGTCGTTCGCGCGCGTCGCGAAGGCGATCGGCGACGCCGGCGGCCTGCTCGGCGCGATCGACCTCGTGCGCGTCGAGCAGCACGAGAAGGTCCGCGACGTGACGGTCCAGGCGGGCAGCGCCGAGCACATCGACGCGATCGTCGCGGCCGTGCGCGCCGTGGACGGCGTCGACGTCGAGCACGTCTCCGACCGCACGTTCCTGCTCCACCTCGGTGGCAAGCTCGAGGTCGTCCCGAGGACGCCGCTGAAGACGCGCGACGACCTCTCGATGGCGTACACGCCGGGCGTCGCGCGTGTCTGCGAGGCGATCGCGGAGGATCCGGACACCGCCTGGAACCTGACGATCAAGCGGAACACCGTCGCCGTCGTCTCCGACGGCACGGCGGTGCTCGGGCTCGGCGACATCGGCCCCGAGGCGGCGATGCCGGTGATGGAGGGGAAGGCGGTGCTCTTCAAGGAGTTCGCCGGCGTCGATGCCTTCCCGCTCTGCCTCGCGACGAAGGACGTCGACGAGATCGTCGCGTTCTGCAAGGCGATCGCTCCGACGTTCGGCGGCATCAACCTCGAGGACATCTCCGCGCCTCGTTGCTTCGAGATCGAGGCGCGGCTGCGGACGCAGCTCGACATCCCCGTCCTCCACGACGACCAGCACGGCACCGCGATCGTGACGCTCGCCGCGCTCGTGAACGCGCTCCGGGTGGTGGGGAAGCGGCTCGAGGACGTCACGATCGTGATGACGGGCGTCGGCGCCGCGGGCGTTGCGACCGGCGACATCCTGATGCAGGCGGGCGCCCGCAACGTGATCGGCGCCGACCACGACGGCGCGGTCTACCGCGGCCGGGCCGGTCTCACGCCCGCGAAGGCGGCGTTCGCCGAGCGGTCGAACCCCGAGAACCGCCGGGGTACCGCCGACGAGCTGCTCGCGGGCGCCGACGTCTTCATCGGGCTCTCGGCGCCGGGAGCCGTCTCGGCAGCCGCCGTCCACACGATGGCGAAGGACGCCATCGTCTTCGCGATGGCCAACCCGACGCCCGAGGTCGAGCCCGAGGAGATCGCCGAGCACGTCGCCGTGATCGGGACGGGCCGCTCGGACTACCCGAACCAGATCAACAACGTGCTCGCCTTCCCCGGCATCTTCCGCGGCGCGCTCGACGTGCGCGCGAGCGCGATCACCGAGGGCATGAAGGTGGCGGCGAGCCACGCCCTCGCGACGGTGATCGCGCCCGACGAACTCGGGCCCGAGTATGTCATCCCCGGCGTCTTCAACCGCGACGTCGCCCCGCACGTCGCCGCGGCGGTCGCCGAGGCGGCCGAGCGCGACGGCGTCGCCCGGAAGGCGCGCCCCGGGCTGACGAAGGTCCCCCCGGAGTAGGGGCGCCGAGCGCCCCTACTCGTAGTGCAGCGCCTCGAGCGGGTTGAGCCTCGCTGCTCGGCGTGCCGGGAAGATCGCCGCGAGAATCCCCACGATGATCGCGGCGACGGTGAAGACGATGACCTGCGTGGTCGGGAAGGTGAACTCGAGGAAGTCGACCTTGGCGATCAGGATCCCGGCGAGCACGAGCCCGAGCACGATCCCGACGAACGCCCCGATCAGCGCGGTGATGATGCTCTCGTGGCGGATCATCCGCCGCGTCTGACGGCGCGTCAGGCCGATCGCGCGCAGCATGCCGATCTCGCGCGTCCGCTCGAAGACCGTCAGCACGAGCGTGTTGACGATCCCGAAGAGGCTGACGATGACCGACAGCGCGAGCAGGACGTAGAGGATGTTGAGCACGGAGTTGAGGCCCGAGATCTGGTTGTCGATGAACTGGCCCCGCGTCTGCACCTTCGCGTTCGGGAACCCGGAGAGGCTCCGCTCGAGCGCGGCTGCGTTCGCGTCGGACTCGCCGCCCGAGATCTTGACGAAGGTGTAGAGGTCCTTCGGCTGCGGGTTCGCGGCGTCCCAGGTCGCCGCGGAGACCGTGACGGGGCCGAAGGGCGAGCCGCCGGTCGGCGGGTCGAAGATCCCCTTCACCCGGAACGTCCGCGTCTGCCCCGTGATGAACGTCACCGGGACCGGCGATCCGAGGGACAGGTCGTGATCCTTCGCGAACCCGTCGTCGACGAACGCGCCGTCGGCACCCAGTGTGGCCATCGTCTCCTGCGAGCCCTGCTTCCACTCGAGGTTCATCACGTCCTTCGCACCGGACGTGACGGCCGTCGTGAACTCGCGCTTCCCGAACACGAGCGAGTCGCCTGTGCGCACGCTGCCGACCGCGGTGACGCCCGGCGACCGTCCCGCCGTCTCGCCGACCGTGACCGGGATCGGCGAGTAGTTGTTCTGGGCGGTGATGGCGTAGTCCGCCACGAAGATGTCGTTCACGGCGCTGCGGAACGTCGTCGTGATCCCCGCGGCGAGCGTCGCCACGAGCGTCACGAGCGCGAGGCCGATCATCAACGCCGCGGCCGTCGACGCGGTGCGCTGCGGGTTCCGGCGGGCGTTGTCCCGAGCGAGCGCCCCGGCGGCGCCGCCGATCCGCGTCGCCGGCCAGCCGAGGACCCCCGACAACGCCGGGATGAACGGCGCGGAGAGCATCGCCACGCCGATGAACACGAGCAGGGTGCCGACGATGAGGAGCAGCAACACCGTCGACGTCCCGTGCGCGAACAGGCCGAGGATCAAGAGCGCGAAGCCGAGCGCCGTGAGCACCGCGGCGAACGGCGTCCGGAAGCGGTGGAACCTGCCGGGCGGAAGCTCGGCGCCCTCGCGGACGGCCGCGATCGGCGGCACGCGCGTGGCGCGCAGCGCCGGGAAAAAGCTCGCGATCAGCGTCACGACGATCCCGAGCGCGAGCGAGACGACGACCGTCCGCGTCTCGAGCAGCAACCCGTTGTTCGGCAGCGTGAAGCCGACCGCGTCGAACAGGGAGAAGAGGCCCTTTGCGAGGCCGAGCCCGAGGAAGAGCCCGACGATGGAGGCGAGCACGCCCATCACGAGCGCCTCGAGCACCACCGACATCCGCACCTGGCGGCGCGACGCCCCGAGCGTTCGCAGCGTCGCGAGCTCGCGGGTGCGCTGGGCGATCGTGATCGACAGCGAGTTGACGATCACGAACGCGCCGACGAAGAGCGCGATCACGCCGAATGCGAGCAGGAAGTAGCGGAGGAACGAGATGAACTCGTCGGTCGACTTCGCGTCCTCGCGCGCCTGCGCGTCTCCCGTCCGCACCTCGGTTCCGGGGGGCAGGATCTCGCGTATCTGGCTGATGAGTTTCTGCGGCGAGACACCGGGCTTGGCCGCCACGCGGATCTGGTCGAGCCTCCCCTCCTTGGCGAAGAGCCGCTGCGCCGTCGGCAGGTCGAAGCCCGCGAGCGTCGCGCCGCCGATCGAGCTGACCGCGCCGAACTTGACGAGCCCCGAGATGCGGAGCTGCTCGACCGGCCCCTCGACCTGGACGCCGATCGTCTGCCCGACCTTCAGGTCCTTCTTGCCTGCGGTGGACTGGTCGACGACGACCTCGTTCCGCCCCGGCCACGCGCCCTCGACGAGCGCCAGGCTGTTGAACTGCGGGCGCGAGGGATCGACGGAGAAGCCGAGGTTGGGCGCGCCGCCGAAGGCGATGGTCTTGCCGTTCTGCACGAGCTGCGCGCTGTCGCTCGCCACGCCTCCGATCGCATCCTGGACGTCCGGCAGCGCCTTGACCTTCGGGAGCAGCGACTCGTCGAAGGCCGCCTCGGTCGTCCCGTTTTCGCCGACGTCGAACGCCGACTTCGGCGTGATCGTCGCATCGGTGTTCCGGTAGACGTCCGAGAAGATCGTGTCGAACGCCTTGTCGATCGAGTCGGTGAGGACGAACGTGCCGCTCACCGTTGCGACGCCGAGGACGATCGCGATCGCGGTCAGCGCGGTGCGGAGCTTCCTCGTCAGGAGCCCCTTGAGGGTGAACGCGGTCATAGAGCTGCGATCTCCTCCATCGCCTCGCCGATCTCGTGCTGCGAGGCACCGGACAGCTCGCGGACGATGAGGCCGTCCGCGAGGTAGAGCACGCGGTCGGCGATCGCGGCGGCGCGCGCCTCGTGGGTGACCATCACGATCGTCTGCCCGAGGTCCTCAACCGAGTGGCGGAGCAGCTCCAGGATCTCGTGGCCGGTGTGCGAGTCGAGGTTGCCGGTCGGCTCGTCGGCGAACACGACGTCGGGCCGCGAGACGAGCGCGCGCGCGATCGCGACGCGCTGCTGCTGGCCGCCGGAGAGCTCCGCGGGACGATGGCCCAGCCGGTCGCCGAGGCCGACGGAGCCGATGAGCTGCTCGAAGTAAGCGGGATCGGGCTTCTCGCCCGCGATCGAGAGCGGGAGGCGGAAGTTCTCCTCCGCGTTCAGCATCGGGAGCAGGTTGAAGAACTGGAACACGAAGCCGATGTGCTCGCGGCGGAGCTTCGTCAGGTCGGTGTCCTTCAGTGTCGTGATCTCCTTGCCCGCGATCGTGACGGAGCCCGACGTCGGCTTGTCGAGACCCGCGAGGATGTGCATCAACGTCGACTTGCCCGAGCCCGACGGCCCCATCACGGCCGTCAGCTTGCCGCGGGGGACGTCGACCGAGATCCCGCGGAGTGCGTCGACCGCGGTCTCGCCCTCGCCGTAGCGCCGTGTCACGTCGCGCGCGACGACGACCGTGCCGTTGTCCGTGCTCATTGCTCTCCTCGGCTCGAGTTCGGTTTGCACCCCACCCAGGTTGCCCACGCCGGGAACGGGGAGGGGTGCGGGAAACCCTACTTCCGGGTGTGGTGAGGCGGCAGTTACGGCAGCGTCAGCCGATCCGGCGCTGCGCCTCGACGAGGACGGCGCCGAGGATGCCGACGATCTCGTCCATCTCCGTCTCGGTCGCGACGAGCGGCGGCGAGATCTGGACGACCGGGTCGCCGCGATCGTCGGTCCGGCAGATCAGCCCGGCCTCGAAGAGCGCGGGCGAGAGGAACCCACGAAGGAGCGTCTCGCACTCCTCGTCGGAGAACGTCTGCCGCGTCTCCTTGTCGCGGACGAGCTCGATCCCGTAGAAGAATCCCGTCCCGCGGACGTCGCCCACGATCGGAAGGTCGAGCAGCGTCTCGAGCTTCGCGCGGAACGCGCCCTCGCTCTCGCGCACGTGCTCGACGATCCCCTCGCGCTTCATGATCTCGATGTTCTTGAGCGCGATCGCGCACATCACCGGGTGGCCGCCGAAGGTGATCCCGTGCGAGTACATCGACGTCGCGTCGAGGAACGGCTCCATCACCCGGTCGGTCGCGATCACCGCTCCGATCGCCGCGTAGGACGAGGAGAGGCCCTTCGCGGACGTGACGATGTCCGGCCGGATGTCGTAACGCTCCGAGCCGAACCAGTAGCCGAGTCGCCCGAACGCCGTGATCACCTCGTCGGCCGAGAGCAGGATGTCGTAGCGGTCGCAGATCTCCCGCACGCCCCGCCAGTAGCCGGCGGGCGGCGTGAAGCAGCCGCCGGCGTTCTGGACCGGCTCCATGTGGACGAGGCAGACCGTCTCCGCGCCCATCGCGAGGATCGTCTGCTCGAGGTCGTCGAGCAGGAACGCCGTGAACTCCTCCTCCGTCTCCTCGGGTGGCCGGTGGTAGCGGTTCGTGTTGCGAACGTGCCGCACCTCCGGGACGAGCGGCTCGAACGGCATGCGGATCGGAGCGATGCCGTTGAGCGAGAGCGCGCCGAGCGTGGTGCCGTGGTAGGCGACGTGCCGCGCGATCGCCTTGTAGCGCCGGCGCGGCTGCGCCGCCGCGACGACGGCGTCGTGATACGTCTCGGGCTCGGCGAGCACCGTCCGCAGCCGCTTCTCGCCTCGCACGAGGTAGTACTGCCGCGCGAGCTTCCACGCCGACTCGACCGCCTCGGAGCCGCCCGAGACGAAGAACACGCGGTTGAGGTCGCCGGGGGCGAGGGACGCGACCTCGGCCGCGAGCTCGATCGCGCGCGGGTGGGCGTACGACCAGTTCGTGTAGAAGGGCAGCTCGCGCATCTGCTCGAGCGCCGCCTGCCCGATGTCCTCCCCGTGCGAGTAGCCGATGTTGACGGAGAAGAGGCCGGCGAGCGCGTCGAGGTAGCGCTTGCCGTTCGCGTCCTCGAGGTAGCAGCCGTCGCCGCGCACGATGATCGGCACGTCCGCGGACGCGTACCCGCCCATGCGCGTGAAGTGCATCCAGAGGTGCTCCTTCGCGAGCTGCTGGTACGAGGGTGCGTCAACGACGGGGGTCGCCATGTCAGGCGTACGCTACAACCGGCCAGCTCGCGCGGCGGGGTACATCACGTGTCGAAGGTCGGCGGCACTGAGGGCGGCCGAATGTGACAGATCGCACAATTTTCCTGGTACAATCGGTGGGCGTCCGGTCGAGCGTCTAGCCGCCGAGGCTTAGCACTCCTCTTCAGCTGTTCCATTTGGCCCGAGCGCAGCAGAGAGCTCGTTCGAGCTGTCTGTCCTGAGCGAAGAGCGAGGAGCTCACGATGCACGCGACTATCCGCCGATACGAAGGTGTCGACAGCACACGGACCGAAGAGCTGAGCCGCAGGGTGGGCGAGACACTCGTCCCGAAGTTGGAGAAGCTCGAGGGCTTCCGCGGCTACTACCTGGTCGAGTGCGGGAACGGCGTCTTCACGTCTGTCGGGCTCTTCACGAGCCACGCCCAGAGTGACGAGGCAACGAAGCTGGCGGCTGCCTGGGTGAAGGACGAGAAGCTCGAATCCGTGCTGCCCCACGCGCCGCGGATCACAGGCGGCAAGGTGATCGCGCAGCAAGAGAGCGTTGCCGTCGCCTGAGCGGTCGGCACGGCGCATCCGGGGAGGGCCCGCTCGGGCACTCCCCGACTCGACCATGAGGGCTGACCCGGAGAGGTGATTGCAGTGACCCGATTCCTCCACTGGCGCAAGACGACATGGGCGTTCCTTGTTTGGAGCGGATACATCGCGACCTGGGCGACGATCACGGGCTCCGGCCCTGCAGTCGTCCTCGTCTGGTGGCTCGTCGGCCTCGTCGTCTTCGGCTCGCTCGTGGCCGTGACACGGCCAAGGTCCGGACAACGGCGCGGTCTCGGCGGCCTCGTCCGGCCGGGCTGGACGCACTGGCCTGCCGGTCGCCCTTCACCGCACCAACCCGGGCGAGGCCCGGCGTGATGCCGGTTGAGGCGAAGCGGCGGAGGTCGCCGGTCTTCTCGACGCGGCCCGCCGGCGAGGTCACCTCCGGCGTCACGAGCAGTGGACAGGCGTCAGCGGGACTCGACTGGCAAGCGTTCTCCGCCGCGTACTTCCCAGGCCGGCGCCGCCACGACCTCGAGGCGCTCGCCGCCTACGGCGTCTATCGGCGCTCTCACTCAGGCTCTGCGCCGGTCGGCGACGAACCCGTCCCCATCGCGGCGGACCGGGGGACGGTAGGCACCGGCGCACTACGAAACTGGGAAAACGAGGGCGGCGCGACGCTCTCACCCCACGGGCCATGAGCCGAGAACGAGACCGGGAAAAGCGCCGAAGAGACACGCTCACCGCCTTCCTCGACGAGCGCGAACGCGACGGCTATCGCGTCGAGTCCCACACGCACACGCAGGCGATCATCAGCCCGCCCGACCGGCGCCGCTCGCTCCGCGGTCTCCTCCGCAAGCCAGGCTCGTTCCCACGCCAGGTCGTCTCCGTCGATCGTGACGGCACGCTGTCCATCCGCCCCGAACCGCCGGGCGCCTGACACGGCAACCGGGGCTCGTGTGCGCTGCGGGTAGCAACAGGCACACCGCCCGGCGCTTCTACAGCGTGGGCTCGGGACTTGCCTCTACCGACGGCGGCGGGAGCAGGAGCAGATGGCTGTCCACGACTGCCTGCGCGACGTCGACCAGCTTCCGGCCGTTGTGTTGTGAGTGATCTCGCAGCATGTGGAAGGCGCGGTCGGCGTCGATCGCGTGCCGCGCCATCAGGATTCCTTTCGCCTGCTCGATCAACGCCCGCCGGCCGAACGCTCCCTGGAGACTCTGGTACTCCGCGAACCGCTGGAGGGTGATGTCGATCGCGCTCTGCAGCTCCTCGGCGTCTCCGTCGACGATGTAGGCGAACACGCCGCGCTTCGCCGCTTCCCGCACGTAAGCAGGGTCCTTCGCGGACAGCAGGGCGATCACCGGGCACGACGCTTCACGGACGATCTCCGTGATCAGCTCGAGCGCGTGCTCGGAGCTCAGACCCAGGCCGACGAGGGCAACGTCGGGGCGCTCGCGCTCGGTCGCGGCGCCTACTTCCTTGACGTAGATCTCGCGCGCGATGACGTCATGACCGAGCCCTGCCACGACGTGTGCCAGCAGCTCAAGCCGGTCGCGCCTCTCGTTTGCGATCAGGACGCGGAGCTGCTTCGGCTCTTCTTCGACCATCTCAGGGTGCTCCGACGACGACACCCTCATCCCACTGCCCTGGAGAGAAACAGGGGCCCGAGTCTAGCGAAGGCAGGGTCGCTCGGCTCACGTCCGGATCCGTAGCGACGTTCCGTAGCCGCAGGCGGCGGGACTGCGCGGCCCCGCCTGCGCCTCATCCGGCGCAGGCGGGGTTTCGCGCCTCCCCTTGACCCGGCTGTCAGTCGCGAGCGTTCCCGTCGATCGTCGCGACATCGAGTCGATGGATGCGAAGGGCTCCGGGCACCCCACGCCCGGGACCCTTCGCACGTCGGAGCGTCCGCCACGCCCCGACCTGTGGAGCCGCTCCCCCATGGGGGCTGGTCGAGCTTGATCGGAGAGAACCGAAGAGCGAAACGATGAGCCTCCCAGGAGCTTTCGAAGGGCATCGCCGACCGCAATGGAGGTCGGCCAGAATGCGACCCACTCTGCTCGGGGTGGCCGTTGCGGGCCGATTGCTACGGCTCCGCGGAACTCGCCGCGGCCAGGACTTGGGCCGGCGGCGGAAGGAACCCTATCACGTCGAGGCGGGTTCGGATTGGCGAACGCCGGATCGCCCGAGCTCATGTACTTTCCGGCGGGGTGGTCGTCCACTCCCGGTCACCGAGCCGCGGTGATACCCTGAGCCGGCCGGCGCCCGAGATCAGCGGCGTCGGAGGTTTTGCGGCACACACGAGCCGGGCCGCAACGATCCTCCCTCAACAGCGCGTGGGTTGGAGCCGATAGGGCCGACCGTCGCTTGGTCGGCGAGAAGCCAACCCTGTAGGAGGCGCTCGGTGGGAGCTCGCACCTTCGAAGGCCCGCTCAGGGATGCGCCCCCGGCCGGCGCGCCGCGGTTCCGGGGAGTGGCCCATCTGGCGGCGTTCGTCGTTGCTGTCCCGCTCGGCGCGGCGCTCGTGCTTCACGCCCCTGCCGGCGTTGCGCAGGTCGGCGCAGTCGCCTTCGCAGCGAGTGTCTCGCTGATGCTCGGTGTCAGCAGCCTCTTTCATCGTCGCGCCTGGACGCCGACGGGAAGACGGCGGATCCGCTTCCTCGACCACGCCATGATCTACGCCCTGATCGCGGGGACGTACACGCCGGTTGCGTTGCTCGTCCTCGACCCCGGGTGGCGGCTTCCGATCCTGACGGTGGTCTGGGCCGGCGCCGGCATTGCCATGGCGGCAAGGCTAGTGTGGCCGGACGCGCCGCCATGGCTCGTCAGCGCGACGTGCGTCGCGCTCGGCTTGATCTCGTTGACCGTCCTCCCTCAGATCGTCGAAGGCATCGGGGTGGGAGCGACGGCACTGCTGATCCTGGGCGGGGTGGTCTACACGGCGGGTGCGATCGTGTACGCGCGGCGTCGTCCCGACCCCTTTCCGCGCACGTTCGGCTATCACGAGGTCTTCCACGCCCTGGTGCTCGTCGCGCTGGCCTGCCACTACGTGACGATCGCGTTCTTCGTGCTCTCGCAGCCATGAGCGTGCAGCCTTCCCGTCGGCATCTCCGCCGGTCGCTCACGATCGTCCTGTGCGCGATCGGCCTGGTCGTCGCGGTGCTGGTCGCAAGGCGCATCACGAGCACGAGCTGGCCGCTCGAGGGCGCACGGATGGAGCTCGCCGTCGCCGCCGGGATGGCCTACCTTGCGAGCTTCGTCTTCAGAGCGCTCGGCTGGCGGCAGCTGTTTCCGCCCGCCGCCCGACCGGATCGCAGCCGGTGTCTGGCGGCCTGCGGTGCCGCTGCCGCGAGCGGAGTCGTCCTTCCGTTTCGACTCGATTACCTCGTCAAGATCACGACGCTGCGTCGACTCGGCGGCGTGACCCTCGGCCTGGAGGCGATCGCCCTCTCTCTTCTCTCACTCGGGCTGGTCGACGCCGTCGCGATGCTGCCACTCGCAATCGCGGCCCTCGCCACATCGGGCGCGATCTTCCGAGTCCCCCTGGCGGTCGTGTTGCTCTTCTGTCTCGGCTGCATCGGAGTCCTGACGCTCGGGCCAAGAGTCGGGCGCCTGCCGTTGATCGCCCGCTCGAGCCGTCTGGAGGGGATCTGCCACCGGGTCGGCGGGAGCGCCGCCCGCACGCGCGCGACGTTCAATGCTGGGGGGTTCCTCGTGGGCTGCTGGTCGACGCGCGCCCTCGGCAACGCCCTGTTGCTGTGGGCGCTGGGCGTCGGCTTCTCGCCCACCTTCGCCCTCGTCATCCTGTGCATGGCCGCTGCGGCGTCGATCCTGCCCATCACCGCAGGCGGCGCGATCGTCGGCGCGGGCGCCACGTCAGGCGTGCTGCTCGCACTCGGCGTGCCGACGCGCGAGGCCGTGAACTTCTCGCTCGCCTCGGGGTTGCTCCTGACGAGCAGCGCTCTCGTCGCGGCCGTGATCGGCGTGTGCGGATCGATTCTCCTCGCCGGCAGAGGGGGCCATCTTGTTCGCGCCGACTCCGCCTAGCCGGCGCGGCCGGCTGCGGGCTCACGCTCGCGCCGCCGGCGTCCTCGCCGACACCCTCGGCTTCCCAGGGACGCGCCGCGTGGCGGGCTCGGTCGCCGAGCTCGAAGAGGGATCGCTCGGCGGTCGGCCGTGCGTGGTCGCGCGGCCGAGAACGCCGCCGCCCTGGCCCGGGATCCTGTTCGTCAACGGAGCCACGCCCGACGGGCGTGGCCATCCCGGCGTGCGCCGGTTCGTGGGCTCGCTGGCGCGGGCGGGCCACGTCGTCTTCGTCCCCGAGCTCCCCGGCATCGCGAGCGGAGTGCTGTCGCTCGAGACGCTCACGGCAGCCGTCGAGTGCGCGGCCGGCGGAGCCGACGCCGCCGAGACCCGCGCCGGCCGGATCGGCCTCGTCGGCGTCTCGATCGGCGGAACGCTCGCGCTCCTCGTCGCCTCGGTGCCGGAGCTCGCCGCACGGATCTCCGTCGTGGCTGCGATCGCTCCGTTCACCGATCTCGAGAAGGTGATGATGCTCGCGACAACGGGGATGTATCGGGGTTCGGCTGGTCCGGAGCCGTACCCGGTGCCGCCGGCTCTTTCGGTCGGCCTCGCACGCTCGCTGGTCGCGACCCTTCCCTCGACGCCCGACGTGCGCGCACTCGCGTCGGCGCTCAAGCGGCTCGATCCGCTGGCGCCTGACCCGCTGTCAGCGCTCCGGCAGTCGCCGTGTCGGTCGCTCGGGCCCGCTGCGTCGCACGCCCAGGCTCTGCTGCTGAACCGCGACCCGTCTCGTTTTGCGGAGCTCTACGCGGCGCTCCCCGAGGACGTGCGACGCGTTGTGGCCATGTTGTCTCCGGTGCGATCGGCGGCGTGGCTGACAGCGCCCGTCGAGATCGCGACCGCGCCGCGTGACAGGTACTTCCCGCTCGCCGAGTCGCTCGCCCTCGAGAGCGAAGTCCGCCACGTGCGTATCACCGTCACTTCCGCCCTCGCACATGCAACGCCGAGGCTGAGCCTCGGCAACCTCGTCGCACTCACGCAACTGGAGGGCTTCTTCGCACGCTCGCTCAGCGCCGCCTCCTAGATCGACAGATGCCGTTGTCGTCGGGTCATGGTGACACCACCTGGGGAAGCTGTTCGGGGAGCGGGAGAGCCTGGGGCATCGGCTCGCGCGAGCGTCGCGCGGCCCGGAGCCCCCAGAGGACGTTGCCGACCATCACGACGATGGCCACGAGGAAGATCGCGCTCGCGATGACGTTCACCTGCGGCGGCACTGCGACGCGGGCCGCGCCCCAGACGAAGAGCGGGAAGGTCGTCGTCGAGCCCGCCACGAAGTAGGTGATCACGAAGTCGTCGATCGAGAGGGCGAACCCGAGCAGCGCGGCGCTCAGGATCGCCGGCGCCAGCAGGGGCAGCGTCACCTTGCGGAACGTCACCCATTCGTTCGCGCCCAGGTCCATCGCGGCCTCCTCCAGGTGGCGGTCGAAGTCGATCAGGCGCGCCTTCACCGTGACGACGACGTAGCTGACGATGAACATCACGTGCGCGATGAAGATCGTCCCGAAGCCGGTCACGATCTGCCGGTTGAGGAACAGCGTCAGGAGCGAGGCGCCGAGCACGATCTCGGGCGTCGACATCGGCAGGAAGATCAGCATGTTCGTCGCGCCGCGGCCCCGGAACCGGTGACGGACGATCGCGAGCGCGAGGAGTGTCCCGAGCGCGGTTGCGACGACGGTCGAGAGCACGCCGATCTCGAGCGACTTGACGACGGCGGACTGGATCCCCGGCGGGGCGTCCCAATGGATCCAGTTGTCGAGCGTGAACCCCTCCCACACGTAGTTGAAGCGTCCGCTCGGCGCGTTGAACGAGAACAGGATCACGACTCCGATAGGAAGCAGCAGGTAGCAGAACGCCAGGAACGCGTACGCCGGCAGCAGGTACCGCTTGACCCGTCGCATCAGCCGGTCAGCCTCTCGGTGCCGACGGCGCGCGCGTAGACGATCAGCCCGACGAGGATCAGCGCCATCAGGATGAACGAGAGTGCCGCCGCCGAGGGGTAGTCGAGCACGTCGAGGAACTTCGACTGGATCACGTTGCCGACCATGTACTGGCGGGGCGTCCCGAGGAGTTGCGCGTTGATGAAGTCGCCGGCGGCGGGGATGAACGTCAGCAGCGTGCCCGCGACGATCCCCGGCGCCGAGAGCGGGAGCGTCACCCGGAGAAACGCCTGCCGCTTGCTCGCGTAGAGGTCCTCCGCGGCCTCGAGCAGCCGGGCGTCGATCTGCTCGAGCGACACGTAGACCGGCAGGGCCATGAAGGGCAGGAAGTTGTAGGTGATGCCGGCGACGACGGCGACCGATGTCGCGAGGAGGCGGCCGTCGGCGCCGAGCACGTGGATGTCGCGCAGGAGGCCGACGACCGGGCCCTCGTCGGCGAGGATGTTGAGCCACGCGAGCGTCCGCACGAGGTACGTGACGAACAGCGGCGCCACGATCAGGATGAGGAACACGTTCTTCCAGCGTCCCGCGTGGAAGGCGATCCAGTACACGAGCGGGTACGAGACGAGCAGCGCCAGGACCGTCGCGATGCCCGCGTAGACGAACGAGCGCACGAACTGCTCGTGGTAGTCGCTGACCGCATCCCAGTAGTTCGAGAAAGCCCAGTCGAACGTGTAGCCGGTGTCGAACGTGCCGGTCTCGAGCGACTGGTAGCCGAGGAAGCCCAGCGGGGCGACGAAGAACAGCGCCAGCCAGACGATCCCCGGCAGGAGCAGGAGGTACGGCGTCACCGCTTTGTGGCGGTGGAGGAAGCTCACGTCACCAGGGTGTGAGACGCAACACGCCGCGGCCGGAGGCCGGCTTTGCCGGCCGGGAGGCCACGCGGGGTCGGCAACGACGTTCCCGAGAAGGAGGG
>JBKPNM010000015.1:0-3353 GCA_046732615.1 Actinomycetota bacterium
GCGCGAGGTCGAGCTGCTCGAGCAGCTCGGGGTCGAAGACCCGTCCCGCCTGGTAGCCCGGGAGGAGCTCGTGGCGATACGTCGGCACGGTGAGCGTGTCCCAGCCGACGACGACGGCCCGCGGTCGTTCCGCCTGCCAGAGACGAAGCACCATCGACGTCAGCCCGGTGAGGAGGTTCCCCGGCGCGCCGTTCGCACGGCGGACCGAGCGGGGCAGCGCGTGGAACGCCCGGTGGGCGAACGAGTCGCCGTCGATCACGAGCAGCGGCGCGCGCGGCGTGCCTTGGCCCGCGCCCCTCTTGGACGGTGTCACGGGCCCTCCGACTGCGACCCGGCAGCCACCTGCTCGAGGGCGCTGATCGCCTCACGCAGCCGGTCGGTCGCGACCTGCGCCGCCTCGCCGTCGTCCATCGCGCCGAGGTCGCCCGTCTCGATCTGCGGCCCGTACGCGACCCGCAACGGCCCGAGCCGGCCGAGGCGGTCGGTGCCCGCGATCCCCGCCGGGATCAGCGGCACTTCCGCGGCGAGGGCGATCCGCGCCGCGCCGGTGTGCCAGCGCGCCTCGCGTCGCTTGCGCAGCCCTTTCGAGCGGCGCGTCCCCTCGGGGAACATCACGACCGCATGGCCCTCGCGACAGAGGGCGACGGCGGTCTCGATCGCCTGCGTGTCGCGCGCGCCGCGGTCGACCCGGAACCCGCCGCCCGCGCGCACGATCCAGCCGAGCGGCGGCCAGAAGAGCTCCTTCTTCGCCATGAAGCGAAGAAACCGGCGGGGAAAGAGCGGCAGGCCGAGCGGCCACGGATCGAAGTTCGACCAGTGGTTCGCGGCGACGACGCAGCCGCCGTCCGGGACGTGCTCGCGGCCGGTCGCCCGCAGGCGGTAGGCGAGGCGCACGACCGGCCAGCTGAGCACGGCGACGAGCGAATAGAGCGAGCTGGGCCTGGGCGGGCGCGTCATCGGCGCGCAGGATACGTCCGGTCGGCCGGGAAACGCCGCCGCACGCGGTCGTTACCCTGTCGAGCCGATATGACAACCCGCCTCGTCATCGTCGAGTCTCCCGCCAAGGCACGGACGATTGCCGGCTACCTCGGCGGCGACTACGTCGTCGAGTCGAGCATCGGCCACATCCGCGACCTGCCGAACCGGGCGTCGGACGTCCCGAAGGAGCAACGCGAGCGCTACGGGAAGCTCGGCGTGGACGTCGAGCGAGGATTCGAGCCGTTCTACGTCGTGGATGCCGACAAGAAGCGCGTCGTCTCCGACCTCAGGCAGAAGCTCCGCGGAGCGGACGAGCTCCTGCTCGCGACGGACGAGGACCGCGAAGGCGAGGCGATCGCGTGGCACCTCCGCGAGGTGCTGAAGCCGAAGGTGCCCGTGCGTCGGATGGTCTTCCACGAGATCACGAGGGACGCGATCCAGCGCGCCCTCGACGAGACGCGCGACATCGACGAGCGTCTCGTCGACGCGCAGGAGAC
This sequence comes from Actinomycetota bacterium, assembly GCA_046732615.1. Classification (GTDB taxonomy): domain Bacteria; phylum Actinomycetota; class Thermoleophilia; order Gaiellales; family Gaiellaceae; genus Gaiella. The sequence goes on from JBKPNM010000015.1 coordinate 1,476, forward strand.
CCGCAGGATCCTCGACCGCCTCTACGGGTTCGAGGTCTCACCAGTGCTGTGGAAGAAGGTGATGCCGCGTCTCTCGGCGGGGCGCGTGCAGTCGGTGGCGACCCGGCTCGTCGTCGAGCGCGAGCGCGAGCGGATGCGATTCGTCGCCGCGAGCTACTGGGATGTCGTGGGTACCTTCGAGCCCGGCTCGTTCGACGCGCGACTCGTCGCGGTGGACGGAGCCCGAATCGCGCAGGGCCGCGACTTCGGCGAGAACGGCGCCCTCGCAGCAGACGTCCTGGTCCTCGACGAGGAGCGCGCCCGGTCGCTCGCGACGGGCCTCGAGGGGCGGCGGTTCACGGTCCGCACCGTCGACGAAAAGCCGTACACGCGCCGCCCGGCCGCGCCGTTCCGGACCTCGACCCTGCAGCAGGAGGCGAGCCGCAAGCTGCGGTTCTCGTCGCAGACGACGATGAGCCTCGCGCAGCGGTTGTACGAGAACGGCCACATCACGTACATGCGCACGGACTCGGTGAACCTCTCCGACGCGGCGCTGAAGGCGGCTCGTGCACATGCGGCGCGCGAGCATGGGCCGGAGACGGTTCCCGCCGAGCCGAGGCGGTACGAGCGCGCAGTCGCAAACGCGCAGGAGGCGCACGAGGCGATCCGGCCGGCAGGCGACGTCTTCCGGGCGCCGGCGGAGCTCTCGAGAGAGCTGAGCCGCGACGAGCTGGCGCTCTACGACCTCATCTTCAAGCGCACGATCGCCTCCCAGATGAAGGACGCGGCGGGGCAGACCGTCTCGATCGAGCTCCGCGCGACGACGGCCGACGGCACGGACGTGACCTTCCGCGCAAGCGGCACGGTGATCACCTTCCCCGGCTTCATGCTCGCCTACGCCGCCGGCCGCGACGAGCCGGCGGAGGACGACGAGGAGCGGCGCCTCCCGGCCGTCACGGTGGGACAGCAGCTCGCGGCCTCGTCGCTCGAGCCCCAGGGCCACGAAACGAGCCCGCCGGCCCGCTACACGGAGGCGAGCCTCGTGAAGGCGCTCGAGGAGCGCGGCATCGGCCGCCCCTCGACGTACGCCTCGATCATGGGGACGATCCTCGACCGCGGCTACGTCTACAAGAAGGGCACGGCGCTCGTGCCGACGTTCCTCGCGTTCGCGGTCACGCAGCTCCTCGAGAGACACTTCGACCAGCTGGTCGACTACGACTTCACGGCGCGGCTCGAGGACGACCTCGACAAGATCGCCGCGGGTGACGAAGAGCGCGTCGCATGGCTCCGGCGCTTCTACTTCGGGGACGGCGATCCCGGGCTGCGCGCCCTCGTCACCGACCACCTCGAGGGGATCGACGCGCGCGAGGTCAACTCGATCGCGATCCCGCGCTCCGACGTCGTCGTCCGCGTGGGCCGGTACGGCCCGTATGTCGAGCGCGGCGAGGAGCGGGCGAGCGTGCCGGAGGACCTCGCGCCGGACGAGCTGACCGCCCACCGCGCGGAGGAGCTCCTCGCGACGCCGACCGGCGCCGAGCGGTCGCTCGGGTCCCACTCCGAGACGGGTCACGAGGTCGTCGTCCGCGTCGGGCGCTACGGACCGTACGTTACGGAGGTGCTGCCGGAGGGCGACGAGACGAAGCCTCGCACGGCGTCGTTGTTCGCGTCGATGAGCCCCGAGACGGTGAGCCTCGACGACGCCGAGCGGCTGCTGACGCTGCCGCGGACGCTCGAGGGGTCGGACGGTGAGGAGATCCTCGTGGCGAACGGACGGTACGGGCCGTTCGTGAAGCGGGGAACCGAGACGCGCTCGCTCGATTCCGAGGAGCAGCTCCTCACGCTCACCGTTCCCGAGGCCGAGGCGATCCTCGCGCAGCCGAAGCAGCGTCGGGGCCGCGG
>JBKPNM010000016.1:0-10171 GCA_046732615.1 Actinomycetota bacterium
GTCGTCGGCGGTCCCGCGCTCTCGGGCCCGGTCCTCGTGCCGTTCGCCGGCGCCGAGCACGATTGGAGCGCAATCGAGCTCGGAGCCTGGCTCGCCGACGGCTGGGGGGTCCCGCTTCGGCTGGCAGGTCCCGCGGTCGACGGCAGCCGCGACGCGAGCCGTCTCCTCGCGAGCGCGTCCCTCGCGGTTCAGCGGGCGCTGGGGGTCTCGGCGGAGCCGCTGCTCGTCGAGCCCGGCCCCGACCTCGCTGGTGCCGCCCCAGAGGCTGCGATCGTGGTCGTCGGGCTCTCGGATCGGTGGAGGAAGGAAGGCCTTGGCTCCACGCGGGGTACGATCGCGCGCAGTGGCCGGCCGACCCTGCTCGTCCGCAAGGGACTTCGCCCCGGCGGCCTTGCCCCGGCCGCGAACCTCACGCGCTTCACGTGGTCGCTGAGGGCGTGATCAGCGCGCCCACGCGGGCGGGTTTGCCTTCCTGCATGCGGGCGACGTTCGGCTCGGCGGCGGGTCGCCGGGCTTGAAGTAGCCGCTGAACGTCTGCTCGACGTTCTTCACGACTCGGAGCGTCTCGATCGTCTGCTTGCGCTTCGCGTCCGTCACGACCCGGCTGAGGTAGCTGGAAGCGACGGCCTGGTGGTTGCGGTCGAGACGGATCTGCCCGGACGCGGAGTCGATCCGGGTCCGGGCCAGCGCGTCGAGAAGCCTGGTCCCGGTGTCTCCGCCGGCCCGCTCGAGCGCCCGCAGCAGTGCCTCCACGCCGTCGCGGTAGGCAACGGTCATCGGACCGATCGCGGTGGCGGCTGGGATCGTCGGGAATGCTCTCGTGAAGGCCTTGACGTAGGCGGCGATGGCTGGCGTCGACGCGAACGGGAGGGGCCCGGCGACTACCACCCCGGCTGCGACGGAAAGCACGGTCGGGTCGTAGAGGAGCACGGCGCTCGAGATCAGGCGCCGCGATACGTCGGGGTGCAGTACGGCGTACCTCTTCAGCAGGCCCAGCATCGGGGAAACCGTGGGCGCGAGGAAGACGCCGTCGGCCGCCTTCGGGAGCCTCGCAACGACGGCCGCCGGGTCCGTTCCAACCGTGATCCAGGTGCGATCCACGATCCGTCCGCCCAGCGCGCAGAACTCGGCCGCGAAACCCGCGGCTTGCGCCCAGGAGAAGGGGGCGTCGTCGCCGACGATCACCGCCCGTCGCCAGCCGAGGTCGCGGAAGGCGTATGCGCCGGCTCCCGCAACCCACTGCGACGAGTCGGCCGAGAATCGGAAGACGTTGGGCGCAGCGTTCCCGAGCGTCACCTCCGGCGCAGCGGAGGGCTGGATCAGGAAAGCCGTATCGGGCCGGCGGCGGGCGTAGTCACGGAGGATCATTCCCTGCTGCGGGTCAAGCGCCCCGACGATCCCCTGTGCCCCCTCCTCCTCGACGAGGCGGCGGGCCTCGGGGATCACGTCGTCGTTCCCGGCGACGCAGCCGACGAGAAGCTCGACCGGCCGTCCTGCGATCTGGGCGCCCTCGACGCCGCTCGACGGCTGTTTGCCCCGCAGAGTGCCGCCCCGCTCGAGGAGCGGGAGCTCTGCGGAGGCGACAGCGAGCTCGTGCGCGCCGCTGAAGAAGCCGTAGCAGTCCGACAGGATCCCGATCCGCACCGGCTCTGCCGTGGACCCGTCGCAGCCCGCCCCGAACGAGAGGGCGAGCGCGACCACGAACCCGGCTCCGGACAGACCCCTAGCGCGCATCGCCGACCACCCAGACGGAGCCCTCTCCGACCGCCACCGCGCGCGGACTCGCTGCGACGCGGATCGTCGCGACGACCCTGTTCGTCACGGGATCGATCCGGGTCAGTTCGTGGTCTATGGCGTCGGCTACCCAGATGCTGCCCGCGCCAACGGCGACGCCGGCTGCTCCCCGGCCGACACGGATGGCCCCGACGATCCGGTTCGTGGCGGGGTCGATCCTGACAAGACGGTCGCCGAGTTCGTCGGTGACCCAGACCCCACCGCTCCCGGCCGCGACGTCACGTGGCGGAAAGTCGAGCGCGATCGTCGCCGCGATCCGGCGCCTTCGCGGATCGATGCGCCACAGGCGTCGATCCGCGGCGTCTCCGACGACCCAGATCGCCCCTTCGCCCTGGGCCATCGCCGCGAGCGCCTCCCGGTAGTTGGCCGCGCTCAGCGGATCGGCGTAGGGGATGGAGACGGTAGAGGAGAACTGCACGTCGCCGCCAACGACCTCCAGCTTCTGAACGTTCGGGCAGCCGGCGGCCCAAAGACCGTAGCCGCCACTCGTGAGACTGCAGACGAACTTGTCGAGCCCGCCCGAGCGTCCGCCAGTGACGGCGTCGAACTGCGCGACGTTGCCGGTGAACTGACCAGGACCGAGCGCGGCGACGTACGCCCTCCCGTCGTGCACGGTGATTGCGTACGGGCGGCCGTACGCGGGGATCTTCGTCACTCCGCCGCTGCCCGGGTCGAACTGCCAGAGCGTTCCGTCCCGGTAGGAGGCGACCCAGACACGCCCGCTCCCCGCTGCGACAGCGGCCGGCCCGTCGCCGACGGTGAAGGACGAGGTGACGCGATTCGAGGCCGGGTCGATTCGGAGGAGCCGTCCCTGCGCCGACGGGCCAGAGCCGCCGCCGCGCGTCAGGAAGAAGGCGAGAAGCGCCGCGGCGACGACCGCGAACCCGACCGCGGCGACGGCGAGCGGCCACAGAGTTCGCTGCGGCCTGGTGAGCCCAAGCGCGTCGCGAACGGCGTCCATCAGCTCCCCGCATGTCTCGTACCGCTCGAGGGGATCCTTGGCGAGCGCTCTCGGCAGCACGTCCTCGAGCCCCGAAGGTGTCGGTGGCTGCTCCTCGAGGTGCGCGTACAGCGTCGCCGCGTCCGAGCCGCGCCGGAAGGGCGGCTCTCCCACGAGGCACTGGTAGAGCATGCAGCCGAGCGCGTAGACGTCGGTTCGACCGTCGACTTCGTCGCCGCGAATCTGCTCCGGCGCGACGTAGTCGATCGTCCCGAACAGGCCCGGCTCGACCGTCCGGCTCTCTCCGACGCGCTTCGTCAGCCCGAAATCGGCGAGGTAGACGTGCTCCTTTGGATCGAGGAGGACGTTCGAGGGCTTCACGTCGCGGTGGACGAGCCCTCGCGCGTGCGCGAAGTCGAGCGCCTCGGCGACCTGCGTGCACAGCCGGACCGCCCGTTCGTCCCCGAGCGGCCCTCCGTGAAGCAGTTGCTTCAGGTCCTGGCCCTCGACGTAGCGCATCGCGATGTACAGCGCCTCGCCCGCCTCACCGGCCTCGTAGATCGGCACGACGTTCGGATGGTCGAGCGACGCCGCCAGTTGCGACTCCTCGAGAAATCGTTCGCGAAACGCCTCGTCGGCGGCCAGTGCGGGAGCGAGCAGCTTGAGCGCCACCCGTCGCCTGAGGCGAAGGTCCTCCGCGAGGTAGACGACGCTCATCCCACCCCGCCCGAGCACCGCCTCGACTCGGTAGCCCAGGAGCTTCGTGCCGATGCGTGAATCGGCTGAGACGGTCATCGCTTCTCCGGCAAGTGACGATAGAGCGCTGGGCTTCGAAAGACCAGCGGCGGTACTGCGGTTCGGACGAGGATGCAAGAGCCCGCTGACGGGCGGCTAACGACCTGCTGACGAGACTCCAAGCTGTGGCACGTCGCGATCGGGTCCACCGGCGATGGCTCTGGAGCCTCTTCTCGCCGGGCCGGGCGAAACGCCACGCTCGAGGGCGTTTGTCTAGTGGAGAGGCGCCACCGCGGCCCGGAACGCGTCGCGCTCCTCGTCGGACATGCCGTACGTGTGGACGTCCTCGGGGAACCGTCCCGCACGGACGTCGTCCGCGTACGCCGCGACCGCGTCGCGGATCGTCGTGGCGAGATCGGCGTAGCGCTTCACGAAGCGCGGCGAGCGGCCCTCGTAGAGGCCGAGCAGGTCGTGCCAGACGAGCACCTGGCCGTCCGTCACGTCGCCGGCGCCGATCCCGATCGTCGGGATCGTCAGCCGCCTCGTGATCTCCTCCGCCACCGGGACGGGCACCGCCTCGAGCACGAGCGAGAAGCAGCCCGCCGCCTCGAGCGCTCGGGACTCGTCGACCAGGCGGCGGGCCTGCTCGGCGGTTCGACCCTGTGCCTTGAAGCCCCCGAGCGCGGTCGCGGACTGCGGTGTGAGGCCGATGTGGCCCATCACCGGGATGCCGGCGCCGACGATCGCCCTCACGCGCGAGAGCGTCGGGCCGGCACCTTCGAGCTTCACGGCGTCGGCGCCCGCCTCCTTGACGAAGCGGATCGCGTTCGCGACCGCCTCGGCGTCGGAGACCTGGAAGGAGCCGAACGGCATGTCGGCGACGACGAGGGGACAATACGAGCCGCGCGTCACCGCGCGCGTGAGGACGATCATCTCCTCCATCGAAGCCGGGACGGTCGAGTCGTGGCCGAGCATGGTCATCGCCGCCGAGTCGCCGACGAGGATCAGGTCGACGCCCGCCTCGTCTGCGAGGCGGCCGGACGGCGCGTCGTACGCGGTGACCATCACGATCGGCTGCCGTCGCGCCTTGAGCTCGGCGAGCTCGGTGATCGGCAGCTTGCCGGGGGCCGGCGTGTTGGGCCCGGGCGTGCGCGGACGGGTGCTCACGATTCCTCCTCCAGGGGGACGTTGTCGATCAGTCGGGTCGTGCCGACGCGAACCGCGGCGGCGAGGGTGGGCGGCGTGAACGGGGCGACCTCGACGTAGTCCACGTCGAGCCCCGCGGCCTCGAGGATCTCGCGAGCGGTCGCGGGATCCCCTGTCGCGAGCGCGCGCGGGAGCGCCAGCGAGCGTTCGCGTTCCTCGGACGAGAGATGCGCGTTGCGCGAGGAGAGCGCGAGGCCGTCTGCCTCCCGGACGGTCGGGACGACGACGAGCTCGAGCTCGAGGTGCAGGTCGGCGATCATCCGCCGGAGCACCTCGACCTGCTGCGCGTCCTTCTGGCCGAAGAACGCGAGGTCGGGACGGACGATGGTGAAGAGCTTGAGGCAGACCGTTGCGACGCCGCGGAAGTGACCCGGCCGGTGCTCGCCCTCGAGTTGCGCGCCGAGCTCGGTCACCTCGACCCACGTCTGGTAGCCCGGCGGGTACATCTCCGCGGCCGACGGGGCGAAGACGACGTCGACCCCGGCCCCCCTGACCAGCTCGAGGTCGCGGGTCTCGTCGCGCGGGTAGCCGTTCAGGTCGGCCGGCTCGCCGAACTGGGCCGGGTTGACGAAAAGGCTCATGACCACGGTCTCGCACCGAGCGCGTGCACCCGCGAGAAGGGCGAGATGCCCGGCGTGGAGCGCGCCCATCGTCGGCACGAGGCCGACTGTGCCGTCCCGCCTTCGGGCGAGCGCCGCCCGGACGTCCGCGACCGTCCGCGCGACGATCACGGGCGGCTCCCAAGTGACACTGTGTCACGTGCGGTCAGGCGCGCCAGCTCGTCGTAGCCCGGGAGGAGGTGCGGCGCATGGTCGCTGATCGCCTGCCGGTGCCGCTCGACGGTCTCCCAGTCGCCGCGCTCGATCGGGCCCGTGAGCTGGAACCCGTTCTCGATCACGCGCCGCATCAGCGGGTCGAGCGCCTCCTCGGGTACGTCCGCCTCGGCAAGGAGCTCGCCGGCGATCCGGCGAAGTGTGACGAGGTAGTTCGAGGCGATCGCCGCGCCGGCGTGGTAGAGCGACCGTCGGTCGTCGTCGAGTGGGAACGGCCGCAGTCCGAGACTCTCCGCAAGCTCCGTTGCGAGCTCGCGCGCCTCGGGCGTCTCGCCCGTCACGGCCGCCCACGGGCCGTCGAGCTGCTCGGGCCCCTGTTCGTACGTGAACGTCTGCAGCGGGTGCAGCGAGAAGCGCCGCACGTGCGGCTCGAGCGCGCCGAGCGGCGTGCCGCCACTGACGTGGGCGACCCACGGCCCCGGCTCGATCGCGGCCGCAACCTCCGCAATCGCGCGGTCGGGCACGCACAGGAGGACGAGCGCCGGGTCGACCGAGCGCAGCGCGACACCGCGCTCGGCGAGCCGTGCGCTCACCGCGCTCCCGACGCGCCCGCGCGCACCGATGACGTTGACGCTCTCGATCATTGACGCTCCAGTTCCTCGCGGATACCGGGCTACGACAAGTGTAACGGTCGGGGAACCCGGACTAGTCCCGTGCGAGGCGTTCGACGATGCCTCGCTCGACCCCCGGCCACTCGTCGTCGGTGATCGAGTACCAGGCGCTGTCGCGGTTCTCGCCGCCACGGACGAGCATGTGCTTGCGGTGGATGCCCTCGAAGGTCGCGCCCAATGCCTCCATCGCGCCGCGCGAGCGCTCGTTGAGCGCGTCCGTCTTCAGCTCGACGCGACGGCAGCCCCACGTCTCGAAGGCGTGCCGAAGCATCAGCAGCTTCGCCTCGACGTTGACGCCCCTTCCCCAGGCATCCGGGTGGAGCCACGTCCAGCCGATTTCGGCCGACCGGTGCTCCGGCCGCAGCGCGAGGTAGCGCGTCGACCCGACGACGCGGTCTCGTGCGAGCGTTGCGAGCGGGATCTCGACGCCGGTCTGCGCATTGGCGAGGGCGGCGTCGAGCCAGTCGTCGAACGCCGCGCGGTCGGCGGGCTGGACGACGGAGAGCCAGCGCCACGTCAGCGCGTCGCGGGAGGCGTCCCACAGTGCACCGGCGTGACCTCTCGTGAGCGGCTCGAGGCGGACGAGTCGCCCCTCGAGCGTCGGCGCGTGCCAGGTGGTCACGTGTCTAGACTACGGCCGTGCCCATCTACGAATACGCCTGCATGGCATGCGAAGAGCACTTCGAGGAGCTCGTCCGCTCGGAGGAGCAGGTCGTGACCTGCCCGAGCTGCGGTGCCGCGAAGGTGCTCAAGCAGCTCTCGTCGTTCGCCGTCGTCGGTGCGACCTCGAAGCCGAGCTTCACCACGAGCTCGGGCGGCGGGGGCGGCTGCTGCGGCGGCGGCTGCGGCTGCGGCCACTGACCCGGGAGGACGTCGCTCCGCCGGGGCGGGCCGTACAGTGTCGGCCATGAGCGCCGAGCTGCGTACGACGCTCTCGCAGGTCGAGGCTGAAGCCGCGGGATGCGTTCGCTGCGCGCTCCACGCCGGCCGGACGCAGGTCGTCTTCGGCGCAGGCGATTCGGACGCCGACCTCGCGCTCGTCGGCGAGGCGCCGGGGTTCCACGAGGATCGCGCGGGCATGCCGTTCGCGGGTCGTGCGCGAGAGCTGCTCGAGCGACTGCTCGACGGGATCGGCCTCGCGCTCGACGACGTCTACCTCGCCACCGTCCTCAAGTGCAGGCCGCCGGGAAACCGCGACCCGTTGCCCGAGGAGACCGCTGCGTGCGAGCCCTACCTGTACCGGCAGCTCGAGCTCGTCCGACCGCGCGTCGTCGCCACGCTCGGGAGCTTCGCGACGGAGCTCCTTTCGGGTCGCGCGCTCGGGATCAGCCGTGTCCACGGCCGCCCGCAGGACGTCACGCTGGCGGGGCGCGCGGTCGTGCTCTACCCGCTGTTCCATCCCGCTGCGGCGCTCTACACACCGTCGATGCTCGAGATCCTCGAACGCGACGTCGCCCGGCTGCCCGAGCTTCTGGGCGCGGACGAGGCCTGTGTTGACTCGACACAAACTCGGGTCGCACAGCGCGCCCTCAGCGGGGCGGTCGACGGGGCGGACGGTGGCCGCACGCTCGAGACGCGGCAAGCCGTGCAGCTCGGCCTCTTCTGAAGGGGTGGAGGCGATCACGGTCGAGACCGTCTCCGCCGACGAGACGGAGGCGCTTGCGGGTCGGCTCGCCCGGCAGCTCGAGTCGGGCGACGTCGTGACGGTGTCGGGCGAGCTCGGCGCGGGCAAGACGACCTTCGTCCGCGGCGCGTGTCGCGCGCTCGGGGTGACCGGTCGCGTCACGAGCCCCACCTTTACCGTCGGTCACCGCTACCGCGGCTCCGTCGACGTCTCACACCTCGACCTCTATCGCTTCCGTGGGTTCTCGGCCGCCGAGTGGGGGGATCTCGAGCCCTACTTCGAAGGGGCGGTCGTCTTCGTCGAGTGGCCCGAAGCCGGAAGTGGCGCGCTCCCGCGGTCGCGAGCGGCGGTCCGGCTCGAGCACCTGGCTCCCGAGCGGCGCCTCGTGACGATCGCGGCGGAGGACGGAACGCTGCTCCCGGGCCTCGTTGCAGAATGACGTCTTGCTGATCCTCGCCTTCGACACCGCGACCGACGTGGCCACGAGCGCGCTGCTCGACGACGACGAGGTGCTCGGCGAGCGCTGGTCGGCGGCGAGGACGCTGCTCGAGGATGTCGACGCGCTCCTCCGGCAGGCCTCGGCCCGGCCCACGGACATCGATGCGCTCGTCGTCGGCACCGGGCCCGGGAGCTTCACGAGCACGAGGATCGGTCTTGCGACCGCCCGAGGCCTCGCCGTCGCTCTCGGCATCGAGGGGGCGGGCGTCTCGACGCTCGACGCTCTCGCTGCCGGTGCGGATGGATCGCTCCCGGTGATCGACGCCCGCCGCGGCGAGGTGTTCGTGCCGGGTGCGGCCGCGATCGCCCCGGACGACGTGGACGCGCGGGGCCGCCTCTGTGTCGGCGACGGGGCGGTGCGCTACCGCGCGACGCTGGAGACGCGCGGCGCGGAGATTCCCCCCGACGACGACCCACGCCATCGACCGCGCGCGGCACTCCACGCCCGACTCGCGACCGACTACGGGCCGGTGGACGCGATCGAGCCGATCTACGCGCGCGCCCCCGACGCGGAGCAGTGGCGCAAGTGATGCTCGAGCTGGAGCTGCGGCGCCTCGATCTCGGCGACCTCGACGCCATCGAGCGGATCGAGCGTGCCTCGTATCCGACACCGTGGTCGCGGTCGATGTTCGCGTCCGAGCTCGCGAAGCCGAGCTCGTTGTCTTTCGGCGCCGTCGACGAGACGGGCACGCTCGTCGGCTACCTCGTCCTCTCGCGCTACGTCGACGCGTGGCACGTGATGAACGTCGCGGTCGCCCCGGAGCGGAGACGTCAGGGGATCGCCTCGGCGCTCCTGCACCGCCTGCTCGAGCTCACGAAGGACGACGCATTACGCGGCTACACGCTCGAGGTGCGCATCTCGAACCTCGGCGCGATCCGTCTCTACGAGCGCTTCGGCTTCCGCCGCAAGGGCGTGCGGCGCGGGTACTACACCGACAACCGCGAGGACGCGCTGATCATGTGGCGTGACGCGGATCCGGCTGACGGGGAGTGATCCTCGGGATCGAAACGTCCTGCGACGAGACGGCCGCGGCGCTCGTCACCGCCGACGGCGTCGTCCGCTCCTCCGTCGTCGCCTCGCAGGCCGATCTGCACGCGCGCTACGGCGGCGTCGTGCCGGAGATCGCCTCGCGACGGCACCTCGAGCTCGTCTCGCCGGTCGTGCGGGCGGCTCTCGACGACGCCGGCGTCGGGCTCGACGAGGTGCGGCTCGTCGGCGTCACGCAGGGGCCGGGCCTCGTGGGCGCGCTGCTCGTCGGGCTGTCGGCGGCGAAGGCGCTCGCGTGGGCGCGCGGGCTGCCGCTGGTGCCGGTCGACCACCTGCGCGCGCACGTCGCGACTCTCTACCTCGCGCCCGACCCGGTCGACCCGCCGTTCACCTGCCTGCTAGCGAGCGGAGGGCACACGCTCGTCCTTGCGGTGCGCGACCGCACGGGCTTCGAGGTGCTCGGATCGACGCTCGACGACGCCGCAGGGGAGGCGTTCGACAAGGGCGCGCGGCTGCTCGGGCTCGGGTATCCGGGCGGGGCGGAGATCGACCGGCTCGCTCGAGAGGGCGACCCCGAGGCGTTCGCCTTCCCGGTCGCGCGCGTCCCGGGGCTCGACCTCTCGTTCTCGGGCCTCAAGACCGCCCTGCTGTACGCCGTGCGGGAGCTCTCCGAGGCCGAGCTCGACTCCCGGCGAGCCGATCTTGCGGCGTCCTACCAGCGCGCCATCGTGCGCGCACTCGTCGGCCGCCTGGAGGCCGCGGTCGCGGCAACCGGCGACAGCGTCGTCGCCGTGGTCGGCGGCGTCGCCGCGAACTCGGAACTCCGTCGCGCGCTGCCCGGGGCGCGCTTCGCTCCGCTGGCGCTCTGCACCGACACCGCCGCGATGATCGCCTCCGCGGCGCGTTTCGCGCCGTCGCTCCGGTCTCCCGGCTACCTTGCGC
>JBKPNM010000017.1:0-3008 GCA_046732615.1 Actinomycetota bacterium
CGGCCAGCCCGACGCCCGCCGTGAGCCCGCAGGCGATGCCGACGCCGCCGAACGTCGGCGTCGCGCGGTCGTGCCAGCGTTCGCCGGTCGGGCGCGCGACGAGCAGCGAGCGTGCGGCGGGGGCGCGCAGGAGGGCCCACAGTGTCAGCGCCGCAACAGGCAGTGCGGCGATCGTGACGGCCGCTTCCACGGTGCGCCCAAGGGTAGCGGGCGGACCGACCGGCCCTACAATCGCGCGCGATGAGCGTCTACGCCGATCTGGTCCGCCATCGCGAGCTCTTCGGGAGCCTCTTCCGCCGCGACCTGCGCGCGAAGTACAAGGGCTCGCTGCTCGGCCTCGCGTGGACGCTCGCGCTGCCCGCGGCGCTGATGCTTGTCTACCTCGTCGTCTTCGCCGTGCTCTGGAAGGCGCAGCCGACCGAGACCGAGGACTACTGGCTCTTCCTCCTCTGCGGCCTGCCGCCGTGGGTGTTCTTCGCGACGTCGGTCCAGAGCGGAGCGCGGAGCATCGTGCAGAACGCACCGATCATCCGCAAGGTGCGGTTTCCGCGGCAGCTCGTCCCGCTCTCGGTCGTGGCCACGGAGGTCGTCGCGTTCGCCGCCATGACAGCGATCGTCCTCGGGCTCTCGCTGTGGTTCCGGCCGGAGAGCCGCGACGTCGCGTGGCTCGCGATTCCCGTGGGAGCGGTGATCGTCGTGTTCGTCGCCGGGGTCGCGCTCGCGCTCGCCTCCCTCAACGCCATCTTCCGGGACGTCGAGTTCCTCGTCTCCGCCGCACTTCTGCCGTGGTTCTTCCTGACGCCGATCCTCTACCAGCTCGACGACCTGCCCGGCGCGGAGTCACGGCCCTGGCTCGTCGACCTCCTGCAATGGGGGAACCCCCTGACACCGGCGATCCAGGCGTACCGAGCGCCGCTCTACGCGGGCGAGCTTCCGTCGGGGGCCGACACGCTGTACCTCTGCCTCGCGGCGGTCGCGGCGCTCGCGCTCGGCGCGCTCGTGTTCAGGTCGGTCGACGACCGGATCGCGTCGGAAGCCTGACGACAGCACGACCCTCGAAGAGCCCTTCCCCGGCGAAGGCGGGAAGGCCCCGGTGCTCGTTGGGCTCGAGGCCGTCGAGGAGCGAGGGAAGGAGGAGAGGCGCATCGAGGCGGGGATTCCGGCCGCCCGGCGCCCAGCGATGAAGCGCCCGCGCCGCACGCCGCCGCTCGAGGGCTCCCCCGACCGGGACGAGCGCCGGCCCGACGGCCGGCCAGCCGTCCGCATGGGCGTCGAGCACGAGACGGGCCCAGTCGGGCGCCGGCTCCGCGCCTGCGACGAGATGCGCCGTCGCCGACGGCTCCTCGTCCACGACCGCCTCCTCCTGCGCCGCGAGCGCCTTGTCCGTGTGCGGATCGGAGCCACCGTGGACGACGACGGCGAGACGGCGGGCCGCGATCAGCGGGGCGACGTCGACCTCGACGTCGTGCGGCTCGACTCCGACCTCGGAGAGCCAGAACCGGTGCTCCTCGACGAGGTCGAAGCGGAGGACGTAGCGGCCGGGCGGCCGGGGGGCGTCGAGCCGCACGTCGAGCGCGATCCGCTCGCCCGGCGCGACCGGGCGGTCGAACGCCGTCCGCGTGCCGTCCCAGACGATCGCGTTGCCGCGCGTGTCGAGCCAGTGGTAGGAGAGCTGCAGCCCCTCCGCGCCGCGCGAGCGCCATGTCGCCGCGCCGCCGTTCTCGAGGACGAGGCGCGCGGTCGTCGTCGCCCCGGCGCGCTGCGGCGCGAGCGTCGTCTCGCGCCAGACGGGTGCGAGCGGCTCCACGCGGCGAGTGTACGGAGCGCGGGGGCTACGCTCCCGTCGTGGCAGATCCGCTCCTCGTCCGTGCCGCGCGGCGCGAGCCGGTCGAGCGCACGCCCGTGTGGTTCATGCGCCAGGCCGGCCGCTCGCTGCCGGAATACCGCGCGATCCGCGAACGCCATTCGTTCTTCGAGGTCGCGGGCACGCCCGAGCTCTGCGCGGAGGTGACGCTGCAGCCCGTCCGCCGGCACGGCGTCGACGCCGCGGTGATGTTCGCGGACATCATGACGCCCGTCCTCGGGATGGGCGTCGACGTCGAGCTCGTCGAGGGCGTCGGGCCCGTCGTCGACCGCCCGATCAGGAGCGCGCGCGACGTCGAGCGACTCCGCGTGCCACACCCGGAGGAGGCATTCGCCGATGTCCTCGAGGCGGTGCGGCTCGTCCGCGCGGAGCTCGCGCCGGAGCGCGCGGTGATCGGCTTCTGCGGGGGGCCGTTCACCGTCGCGGGCTACCTCGTCGAGGGTCGCCCGAGCCGCGAGCTGCCGCGCACGAAGGCGCTGATGCTCGCCGAGCCGGAGACCTGGGACGCGTTGCTGGCGAAGCTCGCCGACACGTTCGCCGCCTACGTCGCCGCGAAGGCCCGCGCCGGCGCGGACGTCGTCCAGGTGTTCGACTCGTGGGTCGGGACGCTCGCTCCGGGCGCGTATCGCGAGCGCGTCGCGCCGTGGAGCACGCGCGTCCTCGCCGCCGTCGACGTGCCGACGATCCACTTCGGCACCGGCGCCTCGCACCTGCTCCCCGACCTCGCCGCTGCGGGCGGCGACGTGATCGGTCTCGACTGGCGCGTGCCGCTCGACGACGGCTGGGCGCTCGCCGGGGAGCGGGCGGTACAGGGCAACGTCGACCCGGCGACGCTGCTCGCCGGGTGGCCGGCGGTCGAGCGGGAGACGGCCGACGTGCTCGCGCGCGCCGCCGGTCGGCCGGGACATATCTTCAACCTCGGGCACGGCGTGCTGCCCGACACGGACCCCGACGTCCTCACCCGCCTCGCGCAGCTCGTCCACGAGCGCACCGAGGCGACGGTCGCGGCATGACCGGCCCCGCCGTGATCCTCATGGCGTACGGCTCGCCCGACCGGCTCGCCGACGTGCCCGACTACGACGCCGACATCCGCGGCGGCCGCGCCGTCCGGCCGGAGCTCGTGGACGACCTCGTCGCCCGCTAC
>JBKPNM010000018.1:0-7629 GCA_046732615.1 Actinomycetota bacterium
GGTGGAGATGATGCGGCGCGAGGGCTTCGAGCTCACCGTCGGCAAGCCCGAGGTCGTGACTCGCATCGTCGACGGCAAGGTGCACGAGCCCGTCGAGCGCGTGGCCATCGACGTGCCCGAGGAGTTCCTCGGCGTCGTCACCCAGCTGCTCGCGCTGCGCAAGGGCCGGCTGGAGCAGATGGTCAACCACGGGACGGGCTGGGTGCGGGTCGAGGTCGTCGTCCCTGCGCGCGGGCTGATCGGTTTCCGCACCGAGTTCCTGACGGAGACGCGCGGCACGGGGATCCTCCACCACGTCTTCGAGCGCTACGAGCCGTGGCACGGCGAGCTCCGCACGCGCCCGAGCGGGAGCCTCGTCGCCGACCGGCGCGGGCCGACGACGAGCTTCGCGCTCCTCAATCTGCAGGAGCGCGGCGCGCTCTTCGTCGGGCCGGGCGTCGAGGTCTACGAGGGGATGATCGTCGGCGAGAACGCGCGGGCGGAGGATCTCGACGTCAACGCGACCAAGGAGAAGAAGCTGACGAACATCCGCTCGTCGACGGCCGACGAGCTCGTGCGGCTCATCCCCCCGCGCCCGCTCTCGCTCGAGCAGGCGCTCGAGTTCATCCGCGCCGACGAGTGCGTGGAGGTGACGCCTGCGTCGATCCGCCTGCGCAAGCTCGAGCTCTCCGCCTCCAAGCGCCAGCAGGCGGCGAGCCGGCGTGCTCGATCCGGCTCGCCGAACAGGATTCGGCAGGAGCCGAATCCTGCGGCTTGATCCCAGCCTTCGGCGGGGCAAATCCCTGAAGGCGGCGCCCACGGCGCCGCACCTCAGTCCCCGTTGACCGTCACGGCGGCGAGGCACACCTCGCCCCGGGGCCCGACGGCCCGCGCGACCACCGTGTCGCGCCCGGGCCAGTCGGGCAGCGCGAAGCGCACGGAGAACGACCGCGAGCTCCCGCTCGTGCGCCGGGTCACGCTCCGGGCGAGCCGCCGTTCGTGCACGACCGACACCGTCCACGTCGTCCCGCGTCGCGAACTCCGGACGTCGAGGTCGACCCGCAGCCTGTCGTCGTCCTCGGCCCGGACACGCAGCCGGATGGTGCTCTGCCGCGCGCACGAGCGCTCGACACGGACGTCGTCCCGGTCGGCGTCGTCGTCGGCGCGCGCGACCGGCGCGAGCGGGAGCGCCACGATCAGCGCGGCAAGCGCGAGCAGCAGAGAAAGGCGGCGTATCATGTCGCAATCGTGCGCCCCGAGCGGGCGGACCGGCAATCGGACCTCGGTCCTACGACCCGGCCGAGAGGCCGTTCCGCGAGGCCCAGAGCGCCGCCTGCGTCCGGTCGGTGACGCCGATCGCGCGGAACACCTGCGTCAGGTGCGCCTTCACCGTCTTCTCGCTGATCGCGAGCTCGCGCGCGATGAGCTTGTTGGGCAGACCCCGGGCGACGAGCGCGAGAACCTCGCGCTCGCGCTCGGAGAGCCCGTCGAGCGGCGACGGCGCGGCGCGAGCCTGGAGGAGCGCCCGGCCGGCGCGGGGATCGAGCGGCGCCTCGCCGCGCGCCGCCGCGTGCACCGCCTTCTCGATCTCTGCCGGCTCGGCGTCCTTGAGGAGGTAGCCGACCGCCCCGGCGTCGAGGGCGCGGAGGATCTGCTCGCGGTCCGAGAACGACGTCAGCACGACGACGGCGACGTTCGGCTGTGCCGCGGCGATTTGCCTGGTCGCCTCGATTCCGTCGAGCTCGGGCATCTCGAGGTCCATGAGGACGACCTCCGGACGGGTGCGCTCGCACTGCTCGACGGCCTCGTGCCCGTCTGCCGCGGAGCCCACGAGCTCGATCCCGTCGAACGTCGCCACGAGCCGCTCGAGCCCGGTGCGCACGACCGCATGGTCGTCTGCGATCAGCAGTCGGATCATGTCTGCGGCAGCTCCAGCCCGAACGTCGTCCCCCCGTTCGGGGCCGAGCGTACATCGAGCCGCCCGCCCGCACGCGCCGCAAGCTCCTCGAGCAGCGAGAGACCGACGTGGCCCTCCTCGCGCCGGCGTTCGCGCTCGTCGTGCGTGAAACCACGACCGTCGTCGGCGACCTCGAGGCGCACATGACCCCCGCTCGCCGTCACCGCGACGCGGACGCTCGTCGCCTGCGCGTGGCGCTGTACGTTGCGGAGCGCCTCTGCGGCGGCCCTGTACACGAGCCGCTCGGCCTCCTCGTCGAGGCCGAGTTCGGGCTCGACGGTCAGCGCCGTGCCGATGCCGCGCGCCTGCAGTGGGGCGAGGAGGTCCGTCAGGGCCGCCTCGAGCCCGCTCGCGCGGAGGTTCGCCGGGTGGATCTCGACGAGGAGCGACCGTAGCCGGCGCATCGAGTCGCGCGTCCCCGCGGCCGCCCGCTCCAGCGTCTCCTGCGCAGGGGGCGACGTCTCCGTCTGGGCGGCGGCGCTGAGCGAGTACGAGAGCCCGGCGAGCTCCTGGACCGGGCCGTCGTGCAGCTCCGCGGCAATGCGCCGCCGCTCGTCGGTGGACGCCTCGACGGCGTGGACGAGAAGCGCTTCGCGGGCCTGCTGCGTCCGGCGCAGCCGCCTGTCGAGGCGCCACGCGAGCGGCACCTGGACGAGCCACAGGAGCACGAGGCTCGCGAGCAGGAGGGCGGCGAACGGCATCCAGATGCGCCTTCCGGTGGCCGCGACGGCGTCCGTGCGCTGGTAGGTCTCGAAGAGCAGCGGCGTCCCGTCGGGCGCGCGGACGGGGAGGTAGACCTCGTAGAGGCTTCCCTGACCCTGCTCGAAGCGGTTCTCGGGGCCCTCGAGATCGCTCAGCTCCGCCCGTGTGCGTCCCGTGCGGAGCACCTCGAGCTTCGCGTCGTCGAGCGGGTACCGCGCGCCGATCAGCCGCGGCTCGTCGGAGTAGAGGACGCGGCCGTCGCGTGACCACAGCTTGACGCGGACGACGCGCTCGCCGAGGACGCGCTCCTGGACGATCCGGTCGACGCCCGCGATTGCCTGGCCGTTGCCGTCGAGCAGGCCGGGCGCGATCGCCGGCTCGACGATGCCCTGTCCGGCGAGCGTGGCGAACTGGCGTGCGTCGCGGAGCGCCTCGGTGTGGCCGAGGCTCCGGAGCGCGAGCAGCGCGCCGGCGCCGAAGACGGCGAGGACGGCGAGGCCGGCGAGCGCGAACTGAGTGACGGGATGCTTCATCGGGCGGGCGCTGGTCTGCGACCAAGGTCCCATTGTCGCCGGGACCGGCTTCACGGCAGTCTCGGAGCGTCGAGGCAGTCGAGATGCGAAGGAGACGCTGATGAGGGCAACGGCATCGATCGTGGTGGTCATGGGAATCGTCGGTGCGCTGCTGGCGCTCGCGCCGGCCGCGCTCGCGAAGGACGGGGACGTGCGCGTCGCGGGCACGTGCACGAAGGCGAGCAGCTCGAAGCTGAAGCTCGGTCGCGAGGACGCGGGCACCGAGGTCGAGTTCGAGGTCGACGAGAATCGGAACGGCGTGCGCTGGCGCGTCGTCCTGTTCCGGAACGGCAGGCAGGTCGCCAGCCGTGTCCGGGTGACGCGGGCTCCGAGCGGGTCGTTCGAGGCGCGGTTCGTCACCGCGGGCTCGGGCCGGTTCGTCGCGCGGGCGACGAGCCCGACCGGCGAGCGGTGCAGCGCGCGGGCGTCGTTCGCGTAGGCGTCCGGGTGCCCGGCGACGGGGCGATCGTGGCACGATCGCCCCGTGGCCACCCCCGCCGACATCGTCGCGACCGCGGCCGAGGCGGCTGACGCCGAGCGCCCGCCGCTCCTCGTCCTCGACCGGCTCGAGGCGTTCCTCGACGAGCACGGCCTCGGGTCGGGCCCGGTCTCGGCGTCGCGGATCGGCGACGGCGGCGGGTCGAACTTCTCGTTCCTGCTCGTGCGCGGAGAGGAGCGGTACGTCCTGCGCCGGCCGCCGCGGCCGCCGCTTCCGCCGTCGGCGCACGACATGGTGCGCGAGGCCCGGCTCCAGCTCGCGCTGGCGCCGCACGGCATCCGGCTCCCGCCGATCCTCGCCGTCTGCGGCGACGACGGGGTGATCGGCGTGCCGTTCTACGTGATGCGCTTCCTCGACGGCCACGTCGTCACGACCTCGCTTCCGGCCGGCCTGGAGGCCTCGGAGGCGCGCCGCAGACTCGGCGCCGAGCTCGTCGACGCGCTCGTCGAGATCCATGCCGCCGACGTCGGCGACCCGGCGCTCGCCGCGTTCGCCCGCTCGGGGAGCTACCTCGAGCGGCAGGTGCGACGCTTCTCGCAGCTCTGGCAGATCAACGCCACGCGGGAGATCACCGCCGTCGTCGAGGTGGGCCGCCGCCTCGGCGCGGAGCTGCCCGAGCCGATGCCGGACACCGTCGTCCACGGCGACTACCGGCTCGGCAACCTGATGGTCGAACGGGAGCGGCCGGAGCGGGTGCAGGCCGTGCTCGACTGGGAGATGGGCGCGATCGGCGACCCTAGGGCCGATCTCGGCTACCTCCTCGCGACCTACACCGAGCCGGGCGGCGAGCGGAGCCCGCTCGGCGTCTCGCCCGTCACGGCGCTGGACGGGTTCCCGACGAAGGCGGAGCTCGTGGACCGCTACGCGGAGCGGAGCGGACGGCACGTCGGCTCTCTGGGCTGGTTCGAGGCGCTCGCACTCTGGAAGGCGTCGGTCTTCTGCGAGGCGATCTACGGCCGGTTCCGGCGGGGAGAGCTCGGTGCCGACGACGCGCGGGCCGCGGGCTTCGAGCAGGCGGTACCGCTGATGGCGGAGGCGGCGGCAACCCGCCTCGACGCGTAGCGTTCGCGTCGTGACCGAGCACCGGAGACCGGCCGCCTCGATCAGGCCCGGGTTCGCGCGCGAGGACTGGAACGAGCGCTACGCCCGGAAGGAGCTGGTGTGGACGGCGGAGCCGAACCGGCGCTTTGCGGCCGAGGTCGAGGGGCTCGGGCCCGGCCGCGCGCTCGACCTCGCCTGCGGCGAGGGCCGAAACGCGGTCTGGCTGGCAGAGCGCGGCTGGCGGGTCACGGGCGTCGACTTCTCCGACGTGGCGCTCGCGAAGGCCGCCGAGCTCGCGGCGAGCCGCGGCGCCGACGTCGAGTGGGTCGTCGCCGACGTCCTCGACCACCGGCCGGAGGCGCGCGCATTCGACCTCGTCGCCGTCCTCTACCTTCAGCTCCCGCGCGACGAACTGCTCCACGCGCTCGAGACCGCCGCGGGCGCCGTCGCGCCGGGCGGGACGATGCTCGTCCTGGGGCACGACACGACGAACCTCACGCACGGCCACGGTGGGCCCAAGGACGCGTCCGTCCTCTACACCGCGGTGGACGTCGTCCCCGCGCTCGGGGAGCTGGTCGTCGAGCGGGCGGAGGCCGTCGAGCGGACGGTTCCGCTCGCGGACGGCGAGACGGTCGCGATCGACGCGTTCGTTCGCGCGCACCGCGCTGCCTGAGCTCTCGGCGGGGAGGTAAGACTCCGCCCGCGCCGGACACCAACGGACAAGGTGAACGTCCGGTGACAAGAGCGACCGTCGGGCACGACGTGCTCGTCGCCTCCTGTGCGATCAGCGCGGGAATCCACGCGGCGCTCACGCCCGAGCACCTCCGCGAGGAGACGGCCGCCGGCGTCGGGTTCGTTGCGTCGGCAGTCCTCCTCGCCGCGCTCTGTGTTGCCCTGACGTACCGCGCGGGGAGCAGGCTCGCCGTCGGAGCCGCGGGAGCGGTCCTGGCCGGGCTGGTCGTGGCGTACGCGTTCGCGATCACCGTCGGCGTCCCGGTGCTCCACCCCGACCCAGAGCCGGCCGACGGCCTCGGCCTCGTGACGAAGGCGATCGAGCTCGTCGGGCTCGCCGCCGCCCTCCACCTGACCGCGCCGGGCCGTTCCGCCGGCCGGCTCACACGACTCCAACCGAAAGGAACGAGATGACCGACGCACGCACGCATCGGCCGATCCCGCTCGGTCTCACGCTGCTGATCGCGACCGTCGCCGCGCTGGCCGCGCTCGCACTCTCCGGCGGCCACGACGCTGCCGCGCACGGCGAGCCCGCCGCCACCACGAACGTGACGAGCTCCGAGTTCGCGCTCCGGCAGGGGATGCGGGCTCTGTGGGAGGACCACGTGTCGTGGACGCGGCTCGCGGTCATCAGCCTCACCACCGAGTCGCCTGACACGAAAGCGACCGTCGCCCGGCTCCTGCGGAACCAGACAGACATCGGAAACGCGATCAAGCCCTACTACGGCGCCAAGGCAGGCAACCAGCTGACGGGGCTCCTGCGCGAGCACATCCTCGTCGCCGCAGACCTGATCGCCGCCGCGAAGGCGGGCGACAACGCGAAGCTCGAGAAGGAGCAGGCCGCCTGGCAGCGGAACGCCGACACGATCGCCGGCTTCCTCGACAAGGCGAACCCGAAGGCGTGGAAGCTCGGCGAGATGAAGACCATGCTCCGGTCGCACCTCGCGCTCACCACGCAGGAGGTCGTCTCCCGGCTGCAGGGCAAGTGGAACGCCGACGTGCGTGCCTACGACGCGATCGTGAAGCAGGCGCTCGGCATGGCGGACATGCTCAGCGAGGGGATCATCCAGCAGTTCCCGGCGCGCTTCGCAGCCTGAGGCGCAAGGACGAGGAGGTCGTGATGGCGCAACACACCGATCATCAGCGGAAGACGACGAGGTCCGGCAGGGGCGCCGCGGCACCCGTCGAGTGGCGCCGCGACCGGCTCGTCGACGCAGGGTTCCCGCGCGAGCTCGCGACCCGGCTCGCGCGGGACGAAGGGTACGACCTCCACGCTCTCATCGAGCTCGTCGAGCGAGGCTGCCCGCCGTCACTCGCGGCGCGCATCCTTTCCCCGCTCGACGAGGCCCTGCACGCCGCATGAGCGCCACGGCGCCTATCGTGTCGCGCATGGAGAGCGCCGCGCGGCCGCCCGTGGCGATCGACGAGGAGCGACGGGCGCCCCTCGACGACGGCTCCGCTGCATGGCTCCGTGACCTCCGCGGCGACGGGGCCGTCCGGGACCGCGCCGTCGAGCGGCTGCACGCACTGCTCCTCCGCGCCGCTCGGTTCGAGACGGGGCGGCGGCGCACGTCGCACCCGCATCTCCGCGGCGACCTCGACGACATCGCCCAGGAGGCCGCCGACGACGCGCTCCTCGCGGTCCTCTCCCGGCTCGACGACTACCGGGGGCTCAGTCGCTTCACCACCTGGGCCTACAAGTTCGCGCTCTACCAGGCCTCGGTCAAGGTCAGGCGCCGCTCCTGGCAGGGCCGCGAGATCCCCGTCGAGGACGAGGCGTGGAACGTGTTCGCGAGCGTCGAGGCGCGACCCGAGGACGAGGCGGAGCAGAGCGAGCTGCTCGGCGCGATCCGCGACGGAATCGCGGCCGCGCTGACACCGCACCAGCGGACCGTCCTCGTCGCGCTCGCGCTCAACGACGTACCCATCGACGTGCTCGCCGAGCGGTTGCAGACGACTCGCGGCGCGCTCTACAAGACGTTGCACGACGCCCGCCGCAGCCTGCGCTGCCATCTGGCGGCCGCGGGCCATGCGGTGGGCGAGCAGAGAAAGGAGGTGTCGTGACGAACTCCGACGGGAAGAGCCGTGCGATCGCGCGGGCGCTCGGGCCGGTGGGGCCCGAGGTCAGCTGCGAGACGTGCTTCGAG
>JBKPNM010000019.1:0-10186 GCA_046732615.1 Actinomycetota bacterium
GTTCTGCATCCAGCAGCGTGTGATGTCGAGCCAATGGACGGCGAAGTCGTAGAGCACGAAATGCGGTATGTCGTCGTAGGGCGTGTCGACCGTCCAGTCGAAGTCGTGCTCGAACAGGTGCGTCACGGCGCAGACCTCGCCGATCCGACCCTGCTCGAGCAGCAGCGTCGCGATTCTCCACGGCGGCGCCCAGCGACCGTTCTGGTTGACCGCCAGCCGGACGCCCCTGCGCTCGGCGCGCTCGACGAGCTCGCGGGCGGACGCGAGATCCACGGCAAAGGGCTTCTGCGACAACACGTGCTTGCCGGCGTCGATCGCCTGCTCGATCAGCTGACGGCGGTCGGCGGGGTGCGTCGCGATGTCGACCACGTCGATCCTCTGGTCGGCAAGGAGGTCCTCGACGCTCTCGAAGACGCGACCGATCACGGGAAAGCGCGACTGGATCCCCTCGACCGCCTCCGCGGACGCGTCGTGGACGCCGACGACGTCGACCCCGTAGGCCGTGTATGCGGGCAGGTGCGCGAGGTTGACGATGTGCCCGCACCCGA
Source organism: Actinomycetota bacterium (assembly GCA_046732615.1). Lineage (GTDB taxonomy): Bacteria > Actinomycetota > Thermoleophilia > Gaiellales > Gaiellaceae > Gaiella. The sequence continues at coordinate 549 of JBKPNM010000019.1, forward strand.
TGATCCCAACGCCCGGCCGGTAGCTCGCCGGGAACGACGGTCGGTAGGGCGGCGGGTGGGGCGCTTCCGCAGCCGTCGTCATTTGTTATTGATACATAGCAAATTGGCCGGACAGGATCCAGGACGTCACTCGCGGTGAAAGCCGCACTGCTGGACACCGCCCTCGTCGGCGGTGACGTCTTCTCGGACGCAGCGCGGCTCGGCTTCGGCGGCGTCGAGCTGAGCGTGACCCGCGAGCAGCTCCGGTCGGGCGGTGCAGACGGTTTTCGTGGGCGGGCGGGTCGGGCCTCGGTCGAGATCCACGCGCTCGTGCTCGGCGAGCACAACGACGGCGGCATCGCGGCCGCCGATCCGCACACCGCCGACGCCGCCGCCGAGGACGTCCGGCGCGCCGTCCGGCTCGCCCGCGAGATAGGCGCCGACGTGGTGCTCGTCCCGTTCTTCCTCGACGCCGAGCTCCGCACCGATGAGGACTTCGGCCGCTGCGCGGACGCGTTCGCCGCTCTCTGCCCCGTCGCCGCGGAGCGCGGAGTGACGCTCTGCCTCGAGGGGCTGCTGGACGCCGGGCGCGTCGTCGAGCTTGCCACGCGCGTCGCCTCCCCGGCCTTCGGCTGCTACTTCGACCTCGCGAACCCCCTCCGCCGCGGTCTCGACCCGCCCACCGAGCTCCGCGCGCTCCGGTCGCTCGTGCGTCGTGTCCACGTCAAGGACATGCTGGCCCGACCCGGGGACGTCCACCCCGGCCGCGGCCGGGTCGACTTCGCGGAGTGCTCCCTCGCGCTGGCCGAGATCGGGTACGACGGCTGGCTCACGCTCGAGACCCCGCCGAGCCCGCCGCCACTCGTCGCGCGCGATCTCAGCTTCACGCGCCGTATGTTCCCCGGACTGCGCGCGAACGCCGACTGGCCCCGCTTCGGCGCGTTCTCGTACGACTTCGACCGGGGGCAGGCGCGCGGGCTGGCGGAGACGTTCGACGCGCTCGGGCTCTCGGCCGTGCAGCTCGGAAGCGAGTTGCTCGACGAGTGCCTCGAGGATTCGGACGTCGCCCGAGCGATGCGGGCGACCTTCGACGAGCACGGCATCGAGGTCGCAGCGCTCGCCGGCTACCGCAACCTTGTCGCGCCGGACCCCGCCGTGCGCCAAGCCAACCTCGCGCACCTCGAGCGCTGCCTCGAGGCGGCGCCGGGGCTCGGGACCTACGTCGTCGCGACCGAGACGGGGACGCGAGACCCTACGGGCGACTGGACGGACTCACCGGACAACTGGGGCGAGGAGGCGTGGCGGCTGCTCGACGACGCCCTCGAGGGGCTCCTGCCCGTCGCGGAGGAGAGCGGCGTCATCCTCGCGCTCGAGGCAACCGTCAAGAACGTGCTCAAGACGCAGAGTCAGCTCATCGGCGTCCTCGAGAGGTTCCCCACGCCCTGGCTGCAGGTCGTCTGCGACCCCTACAACTTCGTCTCGCGGCACCTCGTCCCGGCGCACCGCCGCTCGACGAGCGAGCTGCTCGACCGGTTCGAGGACCGCTTCGTCGTCGCGCACCTGAAGGACGTCGCGCCAGGAGGGGCGGAGGAGGCGACCCCCGAGCTCGGGACGGGTGTCTTCGACCAATCCCCCTACCTCGAGTTCCTGCGCGACCATCGGCCCGACCTCCCGCTGATCGTCGAGCACCTGCCGCGCGAGCACATCCCGGACGCGCTCGCGCGGGTCCGAGCGCTCGTCGACGACGGCGCGCCGCTGGAGCGAGAGTGATCCGCGCGGAGGCCCGGAGTCGAGGCTCAGCCGAGCTCGACGAAGCGGACGTCGTCGAAGCCCATGTCATGGAGCTGGTCGACGAGCTCGTCCGTCGCCGGCGTGTCGATCGAGAACACCATCAGCGCCTCCCCGCCCTCCTTCGTCCGGGACACGGCCATGTTGGCGATGTTGATCCCGCCGTCCCCGAACATGGAGCCGACGCGCCCGATCACGCCCGGCTGGTCGGCGTAGCGGACGAAGACCATGTGCGGCGTGATCTCCATGTCGATCCCGAAGCCGAGCGCGCCGCCCAGGAAGAGCCGCGGCTCGGGCCCGATCGTCGTCCCCGAGACCGTGATCTCCTCGCCGTCGGAGAGGAGCCGCACCTCGACCGCGTTCGTGTAGTCGCGCGAGGTGCGATCGCGCTCCTCGACGACGTCGATCCCCCGCTCGGCCGCGATCACCGTGGCGTTGACGACGTTGACGACCTGGTCGACGCGGTCCTGGAAGACGCCGTTCAGCGCGGCCGCCGTGAGCAGGCGCGTGTCGTACTCGCTCAGCGGCCCGTGCGCGGCCACCGTGATCCGGCGCGGCGGTCCGCTTGCGAGCTCGACGGCGATCCGCCCGAGCTGTGACGCAAGCGGGATGAACGGCCCGAGCACCTCGAGGTCGGCCTGGTCGACGACCGGGATGTTGACGGCGTTCGTGACGATGCCGCCGTCGAGCGCCGCCACGACCTGCTCCGCGACGATCACGCCCGCGCGGTCCTGCGCCTCGCCTGTCGAGGCCGCGAGGTGCGGCGTGGCGACGACCTGATCGAGCTCGAGCAGCGGCCCGGAGTAGGGCTCCGACGAGAAGACGTCGACCGCCGCGCCCGCGAGCTTGCCCGACCGTATCGCCTCGACGAGAGCGTCCTCGTCGACGAGGGCCCCGCGCGCGGCGTTGACGAGCCGGGCGCCGTCGCGCATCAGCGCGATCGCGTCGCGGTCGATCAGGCGGCGCGTGTCGTCGGTGAGCGGCGAGTGCAGCGTCACGACGTCGGCCGCGCCGAGGAGCTCCTCGAGCGTCTCGGCCTGCTCCACGCCGAGCTCGCGGAACCGCTCGCGTCCCACGAACGGGTCGTACGCGACGACGTTCATCGAGAGCCCGATCGCCCGGCGCGACACCTGCTGGCCGATCCGCCCGAACCCGATGACCCCTAGCGTCTTGCCCGCCAGCTCGATGCCGCTCCAGCGCGAGCGCTCCCACCGGCCCTGCTTCAGCGCCGCGTATGCCTGCGGGATATTCCGCGCCAGCGCGACGAGGAGGCCGATCGTCTGCTCCGCCGCCGAGACGATCGTCGACTCGGGCGCGTTCGCGACCACGATGCCCCGTCGCGTGGCCGCGTCGACGTCGACGTTGTCGACGCCGACGCCGGCCCGGCCGATCACCTTCAGGCTTGTGGCGCGCTCGATCTCGTCCCGGCCGAGGTGCGTCGCACTGCGGATGACGATCCCGTCGTAGCGGTCGATGATCTCGTCGAGCGGCGAGTCGAGGTCGACCTCCACGTCGAAGCGGCTGCGCAGGAGGTCGACCCCCGCGTCGGCGATCGGCTCCCGGACCAGAACCCGCATCGCCTACGTTGTCGCGGTCGCGACCGAGCCGAACGCCTCGAACGCGGCGGGCGCCGCGCGGCCGGCCTCCATCTCCATTCCGGCAGCGGCGAGCTCGACCTCGATTGCGGTGAGCGCCTCGGCGAGGTCGTCGATCGTGACATGCCCAATGTGGCCGATACGGAAGAGCCGCGAGACGAGGTCGCCGTGACCGCCTGCGATCGTGATGCCGTGCCGGTCGCGGAGCGCGAGGCGCAGCGCGACGGCGTCGATGCCTTCGGGTGTCAGCGCGCCTGTCAGGACGGCGGCGCTGTCGTCGTCCGGCGAGTAGAGCTTGAGCCCGATCGCCTTGATGCCCGCACGGCACGCCCGACCGAGCGCGCGGTGGCGGGCGAACGCCGTCTCGAGGCCGTCGCCGAGGACGATGCCGAGCGCCTCGACGAGCGCGACCACGAGCGACGTCGCAGGCGTCGACGGGGTCGAGCCCTTGGCCTGCGCGCGTCGCTGGCGCGCCCAGTCCCAGTAGAAGCGCGGTAGCGTCGCCGACTCGGCCCGCTCCCACGCGCGCTCGGAGACGGCGACGAACGCGAGGCCGGGCGGCGTCATCAGCGCCTTTTGGGATCCGGTGACTACCGCGTCGGCGCCCCAGGCGTCGGTCTCGAGAGGCACCGCGCCGAGGCTCGACACGGCATCGACGACGGACAGCGCGCCTGCCTCGCGACAGATGGCGAGCAACGGCTCGAGGTCGCAGACGACCCCGGTCGACGTCTCCGAGTGGACGAGGAACACCGTGGAAGCGCCGCTCTCGGCAAGCGCGTCCCGCAGGTCGGCGGGTCTCGGCGCGTCGCCCCACGCGTACGCGAGCGGTACTACATCGCAGCCGAACCCGCGCCCCATCGCCTGCCAGCGCTCGCCGAACTCGCCTTGCGAGACCGCGAGGACGCGCTCCGCCGGGGACAGCAGGTTGACGATCGCCGACTCGAACGCCCCCGTACCGGACGCGGTCAGCACGAGGATCTCGTTCTCGGTACGGAAGACGTCGCGGAGCCGCTCCTGGGCGAGCCCGAAGACCTCGGCGAAGTCCGGTGAGCGGTGATGGAGAACGGGCTCGGCGAGCGCGCGCAGCACCTCGGGCGGCACCGAGGTCGGGCCCGGCGTCAAGAGCTTCTGCGGGCGCGCCACTACGCCTGAGCCTAGCGCGGCGCGCTGCAAGCCACGCCGCTGCACTTGCCTATCGGTGCGTGGCGAACGTGATCGCCTGCTGGAACGTCGGCTTGTTTACATCGGCAGGCGCGTCCGCGCGGTCGCGGTCTCTGCGGCCGGCGCGACCGCGCCCGCGGAGTCGACGACGACGTTGCCGATCTCGGTCGAGGTGTGCGAGCCGTAGGGCGCGCGGCCGGGCAAGGCGACGTTCGCCTCGGGGTCGTCGCGGTGGCGCAGGTCCTCCCAGACGCGGCGTCCGGCCTCGGCGCGGAGCTTTCGCCGCAGGAGGTCGAGGAACTGCGAGCGCCGTACCTCGTCCCCGCCCCCTGCGCCGAAGACTGAGCCGATCAGGCCGCCGAGCGCGACGACGTCGTTCCGCGTCCACGGCGTCAACGGCAGCCCGGCCTTGCGATACTGGGCGTTGATCCCCGCGACGTTCGCGTCGATGATCCGGATCGCCTGCCTGCCTCTGGCGCCCTGTGCCCTGAGGAGGCCGAACCGCTGTGCGAGGCGCGCCTCCGTCGCGGCGCTCGCGCGGAACGACCGCCCGGAGAGGCCCGCGCGCGGGCGCTCGACCCGGACGGCCCTGTCGCCGGGCGCGAGGCCGAGCGTCTCGCGCTTGCAGTACCGGCGCAGGTCGGCGTTCGTGACCTTGTCGCGGAGGAGCGTAAGCCCTTCGTAGAGCGCGATCTGGTCGGTCGAGTTCTTCGTGAACGCGACGCCGCCCGCCTGCCCCGACGGCAGGACGTTTCACGCCTGGCTCGCGTGGTCCGCCGGGCGCCTGGGAGCGACCGCCCCCGCCGCAACGGACGTCGAGACGACCGCGAGAGCGAGGGCGAGGACGAGGGCCGGATGACCGGTCACGGGCCGGAAGCGTACGTACGGCGCCGTACATTTGTCGCTCGATGGACGTCCTCGTTCCGTTCGCGGCGGCACTCCTCTCGTTCCGCCTCGCGGCCGAGCTCGTGCGCAGGCACCGGCAGCGGAAAGCGGCCGAGCTGCTCGCCTGGGCGGCCTCGCTCGGCTCGTTCGCGGCCGCGTCGGCCGCGCTCGCCTGGGGCGCGGCGGCGGGGTGGGACGACCGGGGGTTCCGCGCGTACTACCTCTTCGGCGGCCTCCTCACGGCGGCGCTCCTCGGCGCGGGCTCGCTGCTCCGCGCGGGTGTCCGCGCGGCCGGCCCCGCGGCGTTGCTGTACGCCGGGCTCGCCGTCGGCGTCGCGCTCGCCGTGCCGATCGATCCGGCCGTCACGGGCAGCTCGATCCCCGACGCCGCCTCGCACCTCGAGCTGCTGCCCGCACGCGTGATCGCACTCGTGGGGAACGTCGCCGGCACGATCGCCGCGATCGGCGTAGCCCTGACCGGCCTGCGAAGGCGACCGCTGGGGAACTCGCTGATCATCGGCGGCGTCGCGGTCGCGGCTGCCGGCAGCGCCCTGGCGGGCCTCGGCGCGGGCGGCGGGTCGTTCTTCACCGCCGGTGCCGCCGTCCTCCTCTACGCGGGCTTCGTCAGCCGGCGGTGAGCCTCAGTCGCGCATCTCCGGGACACGACGTGAGCCGTCGAGCCGCCGGCGGCGCTCTCGCAGCCAGATCCAGCCGAAGAACACGACGAGCGCCGCGAGAACGAGCGCCTCGATCACGAGGCCGAGGCCGCTCGCGTGGTGCGCGATCAGCCGCGGGAGAGCACCCATAGGCCGCCGACGGTGTAGAGGACCATCAACCCCAGCATCGCGTACTGCGACCGCAGTGCGGCGCGCCGATCCGGGAAGATCGTCACCGCCCGGTCGTGCGCGACCGCCAGGCCGGCGACGTGGCCTGCGACGAGCGCGCCGACCTGGACGTACCACGTCGTGTTCGGAGCGATCACCGTCAGGTCCGGCACCACGTGGGCCGTCCCGAACAGGTTCCACCCCCGCCCGAGCGGGTCGGAGAGGAGCGGCACGGCGAACTGGCCCTGGACGACGAACAGGCTGAAGTAGTGCGCGAGCATGTAGACGAACGCGATCGGCACGAGCGAGCGCAGGAAGTCCTCCACGAGCGAGCGCGGCGCGTTCACCGTCCAGCGTGCGAGAGCGCACGCCGCCTCGTAGGCGAGCGCGACGAGGAGCACGCCGACGAGGAGGCCACCGAGGCTCAGGAGCGTGACGAGCAGCTCCCCGACTCCGGGCCGGTCGACGACGTACGGCCCCTCGACGCGCGCGGCGAGATCCTGCCAGGTCGTCGTCCGGCTGTAGCCGTCGAACAGAACCGTGCCGAGCATGACCGCGATGAACGCAACCGACGCGGGGGCCCTTTCCGCCCCCGCGAGGCCGGTGAAGGGCCAGCGTGCACGGATCCTGCCGTCGACGACGTGGAACGGCGCGATGCGGGCGAGGAACCGGTAGAGCACCGCGAATGCCTCGCCGTTCTCCTCCCACGTGTCGCGGCCGAACGCCGCCATGCCGAACAGCGTGACGTACGTGTAGAGCGCGACGGCGAACGCCAGCGCACGCGGGCTCGCCGGATCGGAGTACGCGAGCTCGAGCGCCGCGAAGGCGAAGAGGCCCACGGCAGCGGGCCAGCGCCCGAGCCGCTCGGGGTAGACGGCGAGCGGTTGCGCCTCGGCGCCGCCGATCTCGCGGAACCAGACGAAGGCGTCCGCGATCGCACGCCACGGCGACAGCGCGCGCCAGACGTAGCCGAGGACGACGGTCAGCGCCGGGAGGCCGAGCCAGAAGACGACGTAGATCCACGTCGGCGCGAGGTTGCGGAAGGGATCGGTGTCGCCGAAGACGGCGGAGACCCAGACGAGCACGAAGAGAGCGACCGACAGCGCCTGGAGCACGATCCGCACCGGGCCCAGAACGAGCCGCGAGAACGACGCGGCGAGGCCGCGTCCGCGTTCGCGTGTGGCGAGCAAGGGCTTGCGCCAGAGGACCCCGAGGAGCACGAACGAGACGACGAGCACGATGGCAGCGCCCCAGTAGAACATCCACGCCGGGACCGGCAGATCTTGGATGCCCCCGATCCCGTGCGCGACGACGTCCGGCCGTGGCAGGCTCAGGGCTCGACCTCCAGGACGGCGAGCACGACGTCCGGATGGTGCAGCTCGAGCTCGAAACGACCCGGGAGCGTGGCCGTAAGGGGGATCCGCACGGGCGCTCCGGGCGTCACGGGCTTCTCGACGTTGTAGCCGTGGAGATGCACCGCCTCGCCGGCGTCGGTCCTGACCACCAGCACGACCTTCTCGCCCTTGTCGATCGTCGGTCGCTTGATGCCGCCCTGCGGCCGGCCGCCCTCGACGACGATCGTGATCGTCCTCGGCTTCGGCTTCGGCGCGGTGGTCGTCGGGGCGGTGGTCGTCGGGGCGGTGGTCGTGGTCGCGGTGGTCGTGGTCGTCGCCGTAGCCGCTTCGGTCGTGGGCGGCTCGGTCGTCGTCTCGGGGCTGGCGGTCGTGTCGCCGCCGCAGCCGGCGAGCGCGAGCGCGCCCGCGACGACTGCGACCAGCATGACTGGGGCTCTCATCGCGTTCTCCTCGTCGTGCGCGCCGCGTGGGCGCGCGGGCCGGCTCAGGTCGCGAGGAGCGGCGGCGGGGCGCGGCCGCTCGGGCGCCGGAGCGATGTCGTCTCGGGGACGAGCACGGGGCTCTCGGACAACGGGAGCCATGCCTTGGCCGGCGAGGTGGCTTGCGCAGGCGCGGCGGTGAGCGTCCCTGCGATGCGCCGCACGACGAGCACGCACAGCAGGGCGACGGGGACCTGCAGGAGGAGCCCGAGCACGAACGTCGGAGTCGCGAGGAGCCACGGCACGTGACCCGTGTGGGCGAGGCCCTCCAGGTGCTCCTGGGCGGCGAACCCGAGCGGCGCGAGCGGCGCAACCCACCAGCTCGATGCCGCCGAGAGGCTTCGATCCTGGAGCGCGAGGCCGAGAAGCGCAACGGTCGCGAGCACCGCGACGACCTGCGGGCCGTGGTCGAGGTACGCGTGGACGGCCCCCGACGGCGCCCCAGTGAGGCGGTAGGCGAGCCCGTGCGCCGCGAGCACGCCCGCCGCGGCGACCGGTATCACGAGAGCCCAGGCAAGCGCGCGGCGTCGCACGTCCGAGGATCATGCCAGCCTCCGCCAGGGTTCACCTGCTTTGTAACAGCTGTTACGTTGCCATAATGCGTGGCTGCGGCGGGCCGCTCGTGATCGTGATCGTCGTACTCGCCCTGGCCGGAGCGGCCGGGGCGTCGACTGCGACGGACAACCCCGGCCGAGTCGTCGTCGTCCTCGATCGCGGCGGCTGCCCACGTTCCCGCACACTCCAGCTGTGCGAGGGGTTCGTACGCGCATCTCGCGAGACAGGTGTCGTGGGCAGCATTCTCACGCCGACGTTTCGCGAAGATATCGGCGACGTCCTGGGCCTGCTCGCGCGTCGGGACTACAGCGCGATCATCGTGTGGGGGCGCGCGTACACCCCGGCGCTGCGAGCGGTTGCCATGCGGTACCCGGGTTCGAACTTCGTCGTGATGGACGGCTCACGAGACGACGTTCGAGGTCGCCAACGGAACGTCCAGGGCATCGTCTTCCGGACGAGCGAGGTGGCGTTCCTCTCCGGCTGGCTCGCCGGGAAGCTCGAGCAGCGGCGTAAGGGTCGGGACGTCGTCGGCGTCGTCGGCAGTCTGGACATCCCCTCCGTCCGAGATTTCGTCGTCGGCTTCCGAGCCGGCGCCCGGCATGCCGCCCCGGGGGTGGAGGTCCTCGTCGACTACTCGGGCGACTTCGCCGACGTGTCGAAGTGCGCCGCCATCGCACGACGCCAGGTCGCCCGTGGAGCCGGGACGCTCTTCAACGTGGCGGGCGAATGCGGCCTCGGGACGATGCAGGTCGCCGCCGACTCCGGCGTCTGGACGGTAGGGGAGGACAGTGACCAGTCGTCCCTCGGCCCCCACGTGCTCACCAGCGTGCTCAGGCGGTTCGACACCGGCTTTGCTGCCGTCTTGGGTCAGGTGAAAGCCGGGCGGGTCGTGACCGGGCAGGACACGGTGCTCGGGTTGCCGGAGCATGCTGTCGGGCTCGGCCGGATCAGCCCGAGAGTGCCGCGCTCGATCGTCGCGCGTCTCGACGGCGTCCGCCGCGACGTCCTCGCCGGGAG
>JBKPNM010000020.1:0-15738 GCA_046732615.1 Actinomycetota bacterium
CGTGTGTACGGGCTATGCGTGTAGGTCGTGCCCTTGATCCGGCGGGCACACCCCACAAAGAGGGGTTGTAGGCGGGCGGTCAGCGGCCCACCGCGATCGGTCCGAACAGCGCCTCCAGCCCCGCGGCGGAAGTAACGCCTGGCCGTCGCCACGAGCCGGAAGCGGGCCGGGAACAGCGCACGCCCACCCACACGCGCGACGGAGACGACGCCGTCCTCGAGCGGTTGTCGCAGCGCTTCCAGGACCGAACGCGGGAACTCGGGCAGCTCGTCGAGCAGCAGGACGCCACGGTGCGCGAGGCTCACCTCCCCCGGCCGGGGCACAGTGCCGCCGCCGATCACAGCCGCCGAGGAGGCTCCGTGGTGCGGCGCTCGGAACGGCGGGACGGTGAGGAGGCCGCCTCCCGGCCGGAGCGTCCCCGCGACCGAATGGATCCGCGTCACCTCGAGCGCCTCGTCCTGCGTCAGCGGCGGCAGGATCGACGGGAGCCGCCGCCCGAGCATCGTCTTGCCGGTACCCGGCGGGCCGGCGAGGAGGAGGTTGTGCGAGCCGGCGGCGGCGAGCTCGAGCGCGCGTCGTCCACGCTCCTGGCCGCGCACGTCGGCGAGATCCGGCACGCTCGCGTTCGGCCGGTGACCGTTCGCTGGCACGGCAGGCTCGATCGTGTCGTACCCCAGCAGGTACCCGACCGCCTCGGCGAGATGACGGACGCCGATCGCGGCGATACCGGCCAGCGCCGCCTCGCCCGCGGAGTCGGCCGGGCAGAGCACACGCTCGAACCCTGCGCGCGCTGCTCCCTCCGCGGCCGCGATCACGCCGGCCACGGGCCGGACGGCGCCGTCGAGCCCGAGCTCACCGATGCATGCGTGCGTCTCGAGCTTGGCGGGCGGCACCAGCTCCGACGCTGCCAGAACCGTCAGAGCGATCGCGAGATCGAAGCCCGTGCCCTCCTTCCGCAACGCCGCCGGTGCGAGGTTGACCGTGATCACCCGGTCCGGCCACGGGAAACGTGCCGAGTGGACGCCGCTCCGCACCCGATGCTTCGCCTCCTGACACGCGCGGTCGGCCAGCCCGACGATCGAGAACGTCGGCTGCTGGCCCGTGCGCAGGTGCGCCTCGACCTCGACCCGGCGCGGCTCGAGGCCCACGAGCGCGAACGTGACCGCGCGACCGAGCATTCCTCGACGGTACGGCCGGAGGTGTCACGAGTTCGTGCCGGCTTCGTGCCGAGAGAGAGACGGTGGGGCCGGGTTCGGGCCCCACCGGACGCGCCTAGCCGGTGTAGCAGAGGACGTAGACCGTGAAGATGCTCGTGTTGCCGCTGTCGTTGCCGCCCGTGCCGCGGTAGCCCGTAACGGCGTTGTTCGTCAGAACCGGCGTGACCCGCTGACCGTGATGGGGCCGATCGTGCCTGCGCGGCCCGCCGGTCGGGCCGGCCCTGCCGGCCCTGCCGGCCCTGCCGGTCCCGCGGGCAGCGAGCTCGCGACGAAATCGGTCTTGGTCAGCGAGCCGTTCAGCGCCAGCGAGCCCCGTGACCGCGTTCCGGGCGATCTTCGCGCCGGTCACGTTGCGGTGCGTGAGCTTCGCGGCAGTCGGAGCGTTCGCCCTGATCTGCGCCGTGCCGACCGTGTTCGGCGCGAGCGCCGAGACGGCGGCGACGCTCGTGCCGGTCAGCGCGACGAGCAGCGCGACGCACGCGACGACATCGCCGGAGACGGCCGATGGCGGATCAACCTGTCCATCTGACCTCCAGTTCGGAAGCGGATCGAGCGCAAGGGATCGAGCAGCGGTGTGTGCATCCTGCGAAGGCGAGTGAGGGTTGTCAGGCCGCGCGGCAGACGAGGATCGACTCGAAGTACTCGCCCGCGCGACGGCCGGTGCGGCGGTTCACGTGCCGCTCGAGGCGGTGATCGAGACGGAGCTCCGCGCGGCGGAGGATCTCGGGGTAGAGGTCCCGCCGGTCGTTCACGACGATGCACAGCGGAGCTTCCGGGACGAGCCGGCGCCGGGCGTTCGCGAGCACCGCGGCGACGCCGTCGACGTAGCCCCGAATCGCGTCGCGGCCGAGCCCGCGGGCCGGGCGGCCGAGCTCCGCCTCGCGGCGTTCGTCGAGGCCGAGCAGCTCGTACGCGTAGCGGTGCTGCTCGTGGTAGTCGATCAGGCCGGGGTACGGCGGCGACGTGACGACGCCGTCGAACGGGCCGCCGAGGTCGAGCTCCCGGGCATCCCCGTGCTGCACCGAGACATGGGCGTCGTCGCTACGCGCCGCGGCGAACGTCTCGATGCGATCGAGGGTGTCGAGCGTGTAGCGGAGCAGGAATCGCCGCGCCTCGCCGACGGGCGTGCACGTGCGACGGTGCTTGTGGCACCAGTAGGGGTCGTGCTGCGGCTCGCGCGGGAAGTCGAGGTCGAAGTGCGTCGTGCGGCGGGCCGAGCGGGCGGCCCGGGCGAGGATCACGCGGAGCACGTCTGCCGAGGCGACTTCCTCGACGAGCGAGCGGAAGTGCAGCAACTCGGCCACAGCACGCGGGGCGAACCACGCGCGGACGTACGGCGTGGCCTCCGACGGTATCCGCGGGTCGGCCTCGAACGTCGAGGCCTGTTCGTGCGCCCAGAGGAGATCGCGCCGGACGGCGTCCAGGTTGTGGCGCCGCGTCTTGACCCGCATCAGGAGACAGTTGAAGCCCGCGATGTCGACGCCTGTCGCGTCGTAGCCCGACTCGAGCGACTGGACGAGCGTCGTCCCAGAGCCGGCGAAGGGGTCGAGCACCCGGCCGCCGGGCGCGACGTACCGTTCGAGGAGCGCCTCGACGAGCTGCGGCACGAACTTGCCCAGGTAGGGATGGAGGCGGTGGACGTGCTTCGTCCGTTCGCGCTCGGGGAGCTGCCCCTCCGACCACGAGAGGTCGACGTCGAGCGTGCCGCCGTAGAGCGCCTCCTGCGTCGCCGCCATGGGCGCCTATTTCGGCGCCCATGGCCAACTCTCCTAGTTCCGAAGTCGCCCTAGAGGCCGCGAGCCGCGTCCAGCGCTTCGAGCCGTGCGATCCGCACCGGGATCGGGGGATGCGTCGAGAACAGCGACGACATGCCGCCTCTCGCGAGCGGGTTCGCGATGTAGAGCGACGCCGTCGCCGGGTTGACCTGCATCGGCAGCGCCTCCACGCCGCGCTCGAGCGTCCCGAGCGCGTCCGCGAGCGGGCGTCCGGTTCCGAGCAGCTCCGCCGCCGTCGCGTCGGCGAGGAACTCGCGCTGGCGCGAGATCGCGAACTGGAGCAGCATCGCCGCGATCGGGGCGATGAGGATGGCGGCGATCGTCCCGATGAACCCGAGGGGGCTCTCGTCGTCGTCCCCGCCGAAGAGCCACTGGAACTGGAGGAAGTTCGCGATCGCCGAGATCGCGGCGCCGATCATCGCCGCGATGGTCGTCACGAGCACGTCGCGGTTGCGGATGTGCGAGAGCTCGTGGGCGATGACGCCGCGCACCTGCTCGCGCGGCATGAGGGCAACGAGACCCTCGGTCACGGCGACGGCGGAGTGCTCCGGGTTGCGTCCCGTCGCGAACGCGTTCGGCTGCTGCGACGGAATGACGTAGAGGCGCGGAACCGGGATGCGCGCCCGCGCAGAGAGATCCTCGACGTCCGCGACGAGATCGCGCATCTTGCCCTCCTCGAGCGGCTGTGCCCGGCTCATCTTCAGGGCGATCCGGTCCGAGAACCAGAACATCGCGAAGTTGAACACGATCGCGATCGCGAGGAAGACGACGATGCCGCCGGTGCCTCCCACGAGCCCGCCGACGGCGACGAAGAGCGCCGAGAGCCCGGCGAGCAGGATCCAGGTACGGGTACGGGTGGTCATGGGCGGTTCGATTCCTTTCCGGCTGACGTTGGGTGCTGTCAGCCGGAGGTTTCTCCCGCCCCCGCTACGCGGAGGCCGACGCGCCCGGGCACGTGGGTGCTGCCACCTCACTGCCGTCCTGACGAGCGCGCCCGTTGGGGGATAGTGCCCCCCGGCTCTCTTTGCTTGGTGTCGAGTGTAACGGAACGGACGTTCCCGTCATTCCCGGCGTCAGCCGTCTGCGAGCTGCAGGCGCTCGACCCGGCCGTCGGTCACGGCCGCGACCTCGAAGCGGATCTCGAGCGAGGCCGTCTCGGGGTGCGCCTGGAGCCACGATGCAGCCGCGCGGCGCACCCTGCGCCGCTTCTCGGCGTTCACCGCTCCGAGGCCGCCTCCGAAGAGGTCGCGCGCCCGTTCCTTCACCTCGACGAACACGAGACGCCGGCCGCGCCGGGCGATCAGGTCGAGCTCGTAGCCGCCGCTGCGCACGTTCGCCCCGAGGATCCGGTAGCCGCGGAGTCGGTAGTGGCGCGCGGCGATCCGCTCGCCGCGGTTCACGCCGCGACGGTCTCGAGGTAAGCCCGGCTCTGGAAGGAGCGTCGGTGCTGCGGGCACGGCCCGTGCGCGAGGACCGCGCGCGTGTGCTCCGGCGTGATGTAGCCGACGTGGGAGGAGAAGCCGTAGCGCGGGTAGAGCGCGTCGAGCCGGCGCATGAGTCGGTCGCGCGTCACCTTCGCGACGATCGATGCCGCGGCGATCGCCGCGCTCTTCGTGTCGCCGTCGACGACGGCCGTGTGCGGCGGCGCCACCGGCCCGAGCCGGAAGCCGTCCACCAGGCAGACCTCGGCGGGGGGATGGAGCTCCGTGAGGACCTCCCGCAACCCGCGGAGGTTCGAGCGGTGCAGGCCGCGGCCGTCGATCTCGGTCGAGGAGATGACGCGCACCGTGACGGTGCTCGCGGCGCCCAGCACGGCGTGGAAGAGCCGCTCGCGCTCCTCGGGCTCGACCTGCTTGGAGTCGTTGAGCAGCGTCAGCGGCCGCACGCGGTGCCCGCGCAGCGCCCCGTAGTCGAGGAGCACCCCGGCGACGACGAGCGGCCCCGCGAGCGAGCCGCGTCCGGCCTCGTCTGCACCGGCGACGAAGCGCGCGCCGAGGCGCCGGTCGTGGCGGAGCAAGCGCTGGCCCGTCGAGAGCGCCACGGGCCGAGGATATCCCCCGCACTCGGACGGGACCGGGCCGACTTCGCGCCGACTTCGCTCCGACTCTCGTCAGACGCCGAGCGTGCAGCCGGCGTCCGGCGAGTCGAGCCGAACCCGCGTCGTGACAGCGGGGCCGACGGGGATCAGGTCGACGTGGAACCAGTCGCAGCCGCCAGTCGCGCGCCGCACGGCGCAGATCGACTCCGTCGCCTGACGCTCGACGAACCAGGGGCGCGGATTGCCGGTGCAGTGGATCCGGTCGGTCTCGTACGCCGGGTCGCCGGCGAGGTGGGCCGCAACGGCGTCGCGCGCGAGGCGCTGCGACGCGTCCTCGGTGCCGCCGCAGCCGGCGAGGACGAGGATCGCGCAGAGCAGCGCGGACGCAGCGACGACGCGCCTGCGACGAATCGAGACCGGCCGCCGCGCGGGGATTACGACTGGCGCAGCTCGCGTACGCGCGACTTCTTGCCGACGCGGCCGCGGAGGTAGTAGAGCTTCGCGCGGTTGACGTCCCCGATCATCGCGACCTCGAGCTTCTCGATCTTCGGCGAGTGGAGGGGGAACGTCCGCTCGACGCCGACGCCGAAGGAGTTCTTCCGCACCGTGAACGTCTCGCGCGCCCCCGAGCCCTGGCGCTTGATGCAGATGCCCTCGAACACCTGGACACGCTGGCGGTTGCCCTCGATCACCTTGAAGTGGACGCGCAGCGTGTCGCCGGCCTTGAACTCCGGAACGTCACGCAGCTGGCGCTGCTCGAGGCTCTCGATGATCGTGCTCATAGGAAGGGGCGGCCCAAGGCCGGTGGCGGATGATAGCGGAACGCGTCCCTGAACCTCGCAGGTGACAGGCCCCTCCGGGACCGGTCCCCTAGTGCAGCCCGAGGCGATTGGGAGGCCAGTAGGTCGCGAACACCTTGCCGATCAGGTTGCCGCGCGGAACCGAGCCCCACTCGCGCGAGTCGCACGACTGCGAGCGGTTGTCGCCCATCATGAAATAGTTGTCCTTCCGGATCTTGACCGGCCCGAACTCCTCGGTGGAGCGCCTGCTCGCCTGGATGTACGGCTCGCGGAGCTCCTTCCCGTTGATGAAGACGTAGCCCAGGCCACGGCGGAGGCGCACCTCGACGGTCTCGCCCGGAAGCCCGATCAGGCGCTTGACGAACGTCCCGCCCGCGCCGCACTTGACCCGCGCCGCGTCAGGCGTGTCGAAGACGACGATCTCGCCTCGCCGCGGATCGCGTAGGTGGTAGATGAACCGGTTCGCGAGGACGCGGTCCGAGAAGCGCGCCTCGCAGCCCGACGCCGGCTTCGCGCAATGGAGCGTCGGCTCCATCGACGAGGAGGGGATGCGGTACGGGTTGACGACGTACGCCTTGACGAGGAGGACGATCGCGACGGCGCCGACGATCGTGACGACCCAGTCGACGACGACGCGAATCGGATCCGGGAGGCCGCGCGTCAGGCGGTCGACCGGGTTGCGCGAGTGCCTGTGCGCGCGACGGGCGCCGGCGGCCGGTCCGGGGTGCGGCTGCTCCGGCTCTCCGTCGAGCGGGATCTCGGCCGGGGTCGTCGGCCACCCCGGCTGCGGGTGGTCGCCGTCCGTCTCGGGCAGCGGCACCGTGCGGGGCACGATCGGCTCGTCGGGACGGGTCTCGGGGTCTTCGAGACCACTCACGAGAGGCTCCGAGCACGGCTCTGCTCGCGCCGCCACCGGTCGATGCGCGCGTGGTCGCCGGAGAGGAGGACGTCGGGCACGTCCCATCCCCGGTACTCGGCCGGCCTCGTGTAGTGGGGATACTCCAGCCCCCCCTCGAGCTCCTCGGAGAAGCTCTCGTGCTCGCCCGATCCCTCGGCCAGCGCGCCCGGCAACCGGCGGGCGATCGCATCGACCAGCACCATCGCCGGTAGCTCGCCGCCGGAGAGAACGTACGGCCCGATCGACACCGCGTCGGTGCACAGGTGGCTCACGATCCGCTCGTCGAACCCCTCGAACCGTGAGGAGAGCAGCGCGAGCTCGGCCTCGTCGGCCAGCTCCTCGACGAGCGCCTGGTCGAGCTGCCGGCCCTGCGGCGTCAGGGCGACGATCCGTGACGGCCGGCGCTCACCGTAGGCCGCCTCGAGCGCCGCATCGACGACGTCCACCCGCAGCACCATCCCGGCGCCGCCGCCGTACGGGTCGTCGTCGACCTGGCCCGCGCGCAAGGGGGTGGTGTCGCGGTAGTTGAGCAGCCGGAGCTCGAGCTCGCCGCCGAGCACGGTCGCGAGCGGCTTCTGCTCCGTCAGCCACCCGAAGGCGTGCGGAAGCTGCGTGAAGACGTCGATGCGCACGGCGATGCAGGGTACCCCCTCACGTGGACGCCTCCGGACGCCCGCACGCCGCCGTAACGCCCGCTTCCAACGATCTCACCCGAGGAAGGCGCGGTCGACGACGATCGTCCGACCCTCGAGGTCGACCGATCGGACGGCGTCCTCGATCAACGGCACGAGGACGCCGTCCTCCAGCTGGAGGTTGTCGTTCGCCGCGCCCGGAAGGACGGCGACGACCCGTCCGAGCGTGTCATCGTCCTCGTCGACCACGAGCAACCCGACGAGCTCGAACGCGTAGTAGCTGTCGGGATCGGGCGGCGGCAGCTCCGCCGCGTCGACCGATAACTCGGCGCCGCGGTCGACGGGCCGGTCGAGTCGGATGGCGCGTCGGCGGCCGCCGACGCGGCGCGAGACCTCGATCGTCGCGGGCCTGCCGTCGACGAGCAGTGACGCGCCGACCTCCCACCGCCGGTCGTCGTCGCTCGCGTGCTCGACGACGAACGCACCGTCGAGCCCGTGCGGGCGCCCGACCCGCCCGATCGGCACGAGCCGGCTCTCCACGCGGATCAGTCGGCGATCTCGAGCACGAGCCGGCGGTCGCGGCGCGCGGCCGCGGAGCGGACGACCGTGCGCAGCGCGCGCACGACGCGACCCTGGCGGCCGATGACCTTGCCGACGTCGTCGGGCGCGACATGGAGCCGGAGAACGACCACGTCGCCCTCGTCGAGGCGCTCGACCTGCACGGCGTCGGGGTCGTCCACGAGCCCGCGCGCGATCCAGGCGAGAAGCTCCTCCACGCGGCCTACGCCTCGATGCCGGCTGCCTTGATGAGCCGAGCGACCGGGTCCGAGGGCTGCGCGCCCTTCGCGAGCCAGTCCTTGACCTTGCCCTCGTCGAGGTCGATCGTCGACGGGTCGGTCTGCGGGTTGTAGCGCCCGATGATCTCGATGAACCGGCCGTCACGCGGCGAGCGCGAGTCGGCGACCACGACGCGGTAGATCGGGTTCTTCTTCGACCCGACGCGCGTCAATCTCATGCGTACTGCCATTCCTCAGAGTCCCTTTCTCATGTGTGCGACGGCGAATTGTGCCGGAAATCCCGTGCGGTCACCGGCGGCCGCGCTTGCCGCGCGCGGGCGTCGCACCGGTGAGCTCGGGCGGCAGCGTCGGCATCTTGCCCTTCCCCATCGCCTTCATCATCTTCTCCATCTGCTTGCGCGCCTGGAGCAGGCGGTTGACGTCCTCGATCGACGTCCCGCTCCCGGCTGCGATCCGACGACGGCGCGGGCCGTTGATGACATGCGGCGTCCGGCGCTCGTGCGGCGTCATCGAGAGCACGATCGCCTCGATCCGCCCCATCTGGCTCTCGTCGACGTCGAGCCCCTCGAGCTGGCGGCCCATGCCCGGCACGAGCTTCATCACGCCCTTGAGCGGCCCCATCTTCTTCAGCATCCGGGTCGAGGCGAGGAAGTCGTCGAAGGTGAACTGCCCGGCGAGGAGGCGCTTCTCCATCTCCTCCTGCTCGTCCTGTTCGACCGCCTGCTCGGCCCTCTCGATCAGCGTCAGCACGTCGCCCATCCCGAGGATGCGCGACGCCATCCGGTCGGGGTGGAAGACCTCGAGCTGGTCGAGCTTCTCGCCGACGGAGGCGAACTTGACCGGGCGTCCGGTGATCGCCTTGACGGAGAGCGCAGCGCCACCGCGCGCGTCTCCGTCGAGCTTCGTGAGGACGACGCCGTCGAAGGCGATCCGCTCCTGGAACGCGCGCGCCACCGACACGGCCTCCTGGCCCGTCATCGCGTCGAGCACGAGCAGCACGTTGAGCGGCTTGACGGCGTCCCGGACGTGCGCGAGCTCCTCCATCAGCGCCTCGTCGATCTGGAGCCGACCCGCCGTGTCGACGATCACGACGTCGCAGCCGTCGGCCGTCGCGCGCTCGAGCCCCTCGCGGGCGGCGAGGACCGCGTCTGTCGTCTCGGTTCGGTACACGGGAACCTGGAGCTGCCGGCCGAGCTGCTCGAGCTGGTCGATCGCCGCCGGCCGCTGGAGGTCGGCGGCGACGAGCCCGGGCGTCTTCTTCTCGTGCTTGCGCAGGTGGAGCGCGAGCTTCGCCGCGGCCGTCGTCTTGCCCGACCCCTGGAGCCCGCAGAGGAGGACGACGGTCGGCGGCCGCCCGAACGCGAGCTTCGAGTCGGACGAGCCCATCAGCTCGGTGAGCTCCTCGTGGACGATCTTGACGACCTGCTGGCCCGGCTCCAGCCCCTTCAGCACGTCCTGCCCGAGCGCGCGCTCACGGACGGAGGAGACGAAGTCCTTGACGACCTCGAAGTCGACGTCCGCCTCGAGGAGCGCGAGGCGAATCTCGCGCGTCGCGCGCGTGACCGTCTCCTCGTCGAGGCGGGAACGGCGGCCGAGGTCGCCGATGGCGTCCTGAAGGCGGTTGGCGAGCGTGTCGAACATCGCCGAAGCGTAGCCCTCGCCCGGAACGGACGAACCTCGGGCGCACGACGCCCGTTCGTGGGACGGATCCAACCGTCCTAGACTCCGGACGTGGCCGAATGCGACCATTGCGGCGCGCAGAACCTCGACTCGTCGCGCTTCTGCAGCGCATGCGGCACGGCGCTGCCGCGACGTGTCCACGAGGGGCTCGAGGTTCGCAAGACCGTCACGATCCTCTTCTGCGACGTCGTGGGGTCGACGTCGCTCGGGGAGGCGACGGATCCCGAGACGACGCGTCGCGTGATGGGGCTGTACGCCGAAGCGATGAAGGAGGTGATCGAGCACCACGGCGGAACGGTCGAGCGCTTCCGCGGTGACGAGGTGATGGCCGTCTTCGGCATCCCGGCCGCACACGAGGACGACGCGCTCCGCGCCGTACGGGCGGCGACGGCGATGCAGCGCGGCCTCTCCTTGCTGAACGCCGAGCTCCGCGGCACATGGGGCCTCGAGCTCGCGTGCCGCATCGGCGTGAACACCGGCGAGGTGGTCGCCGGCGATCCCGGGACCGGCGAGACGTTCGTCACGGGGGACGCCGTGAATCTGGCCAAGCGGCTCGAGCAAGCCGCGGAACCGGGAACGATCCTGATCGGCACGGCGACCTATCCGCTCGTGAAGGACGCCGTCAAAGTCCGGCCGCGGGAGCGGTTCAGCGCGAGAGGCAAGAGCGAGCCGGTTGCGCGGTTCCGCGTCGACGAGGTCGACGACGCCGCCGCGGGCTACGAACGGCGCCTCGACGCGCCCCTCGTCAATCGGGTCGACGAGCTCGCGACGCTGCGCCCCCTTGTATCCGACGCGTTCACGGAGCGCCGCTGTCGGATCGTCACGGTGCTCGGGCCGGCCGGCATCGGGAAGTCCCGGCTGGCGCGAGAGCTGGCGACGGAGCTCGGCGACGTCGCCGACGTGGCGACCGGACGCTGCCTCCCCTACGGCAGCGGGATCACCTTCTGGCCGCTGCAGCAGCTCCTCGCCGATCTGGGCGGCCTCGCGCGGGCGGCCACCGCGCTCGCGGGTACACACGACGGCCGGGTCGTGCTCGAGCGGCTCCGTACGGTGACGAGCGCGGACGACGGCGGAGCGCCGAGCACGGAGGTCTTCTGGGCCGTTCGGCGCTTCCTCGAGCGGATGTCCGAACGGCGGCCGCTTCTCGTCGTGTTCGAGGACCTGCACTGGGCCGAGCCGACGATGCTCGATCTCGTCGAGTATCTCGCGGCCTTCGCCTCGGGACCGCTGGTGCTTCTCTGCATCGCACGGCCGGAGCTGCTCGACACACGGCCGGGCCTGGCCTCGGCGATGCTCCAGCTCGAGCAGCTCTCGGAAACCGAGACGGCGGAGCTCGTCGCGGCACTCGGAGTGGGCGATGCCGAGCTGCAGCAGCGCATCACCTCGACCTCGGAGGGAAATCCGCTCTTCGCCGAGCAGCTGGCGGCGATGACGGCCGATGCTGCACCGAGCGACGCGATCGTGCTTCCTGCGTCCATCCACGCGCTGCTCGCCGCCCGGATCGACAGCCTCGAGGCCGCCGAGCGGCGGACGCTCGAGCGTGCGTCGATCGTCGGCAAGGAGTTCTGGCCGCGCGCCCTCGTCGGCCTTTCGTCACGCGCCGACGAGCCGTTCGTGACCAACCGCCTGCTCAGCCTCGTGCGCAAGGGGCTCGTGCAACCGTCACGCTCGGAGGTGCCGGGCGAGGACGCCTACCGCTTTCGGCACTCGCTGATCTGCGACGAGACGTACGCCGGCATCCCGAAGGCAGTGCGCGCGGAACTCCACGAGCGCTTCGCCCGCTGGCTCCAGGCGCAGGGCGAAGGCAGCGGCCTGGGCGAGCACGACGAGATCATCGGGTACCACCTCGAGCAGGCGTACCGCTGCCGCACGGAGCTTGTCCCTCACGACGACGAGACCCGTGCGCTGGCACTCGAGGCCGGTGGGCTCCTCGCCGACGCGGGCCGACGCGCGCTCGCTCGGGAGGACGTGCCCGCAGCGGTCGTGATGTTCGAGCGCGCGCTCGCGCTGCTTCCGGACGACGACCCGGGACGCAGCGAGCTCCTCACGGAGCTGGGGAGCGCCGCGATGCGCGCCGGAGAGTGGGATCGCGCGCGGGCGCTGCTGGACGAAGCGATCGGCTCCGCGAAGCGCGACGGTGACCGGAGATCGGAGCTTCGGGCGCTGATCGAGCTGCAGTGGCAGCGCTCCTACACGCAGCCGGAGAGCGCGGCCGACGATGACCGGCGGGTGGCCGAAGCCACAATTCCGGAGCTGGAACGGATCGGCGATCATCTCGGGCTGGCAAAGGGGTGGTGGCTCCTCAGCGAGTCCCATCTGATCGCGGGTCGGTGGGCGGCGCGGACGGACGCTCTCGAACGCGCGATCGTCCACGCGCGGCAGCTACAGGACGAAGGCCAGCTGCGCGTTCTCGAGGCGCTGTACGCGCAGACGCTGTACTACGGGCCGACGCCGGTGGCGGAGGCGGTGCAGAGATGCTCGGCGCTGCTCGCAGAGGCGCCCGGCGCGCCGACGTTCGAGGCCGGAATCGCCACGACCCTGGCCGGGTTACGCGCGATGGAAGGCAGCTTCGAGGAGGCGCGAGAGCTGTACGCCAACTCGATCGCCGTGTACCAAGAGTTCGGCTTGCGTTTCCGGCGGGCGGCGCGCGCGATCGTCGGCGCCCAGATCGAGGTCTTCGCGGGCGACCTCGGCGCCGCGGAAGAGGAGCTCCGGACGGGATACTCGATGCTGGAGGAGATGGGCGAGAGCGGAGTGCGCTCGACGCTCGCGAGCCTTCTTGCCGACGTCATCGCTCTTCGGGGCAACGACGCCGAGGCGGAGCGATTCGTCGAGATCACGCGATCGACGGCCGCCGAGTCGGACGTCATGCCGCAGGTGCTTTGGCGCCGAGCGCTCGCGCGGACGACCATCCATCGGGGTGACGCACTGGAGGCCGAGAAGCTCGCTCGGCACGCCGTCGCGCTCGCTGACGCGACCGACTCCCTCGACCTGCGCGCCGGCACGCTGGCCGCCCTCGGGGAGGTGCTGGCCGAGGCGGGCAGGAACGAGGAGGCCGCCGCAAGCGTCGACGAGGCGTACGCGCTCTACGAGCTGAAGGGCAATCTGGCGGCGATCCAGGTCTCCGGCCTCGCGCGTGGCCGGGTTCCGTAGCTTCCCTTCCTCCGGGCGGCGTCATAGGATCGCGCCTCCTAAGGAGGTGGTGGGAATGGCTGTACCGCCCGAAGGTCTTTCGAAGGTCGCCTACGAGGGGAGTGCCCGAAATTGGGCGCGCCGCCCTCCGGACGAACGCGAGGGGCAAGACGACCTTCTGTTCCGGCACGCGCTTCTGGACGCGTACAAGGTCGCGATCGATGCCGAGCGCAGGCGCGGCGTCGAGGACGAGACGCTTCAGTTCCGGGTCGTCGAGATCCTCGTCGAAGGCAGCAACCCTCCGAGCGACTACAAGGTGACGGTCGTCCGGCACCCGTAGCGCGAACCTGTGAGCCGGCGCGGCGCTCCTAGAGCGCCGCACCCGCATACGTGCCGGGCAGTGAGACGGCACCCATGCGCTCGATCGTGTCCATCTCGACCGCGAAGAGGTTGTGCAGCTGCGCGATCTCGATCGTCGGGCGCGACAGGAAGCCCCGCATCTGGAGCGCCGACACGAAGCGGTCGTTGAACGCCTGGAAGGCCTGCTCGGTGCGCCAGATCTCGGTGACCTGGATCCCGTCCTCGCTCTGTCCCACGAGGTGCAGGATGGCTCCGATCGGCGGGTTCGCGTCGAGGTCGAGCGTCGCGACGACCTCGTCGTAGAGCTGCGGGCTCAGGCCCGGGTAGCGTGCGGAAACCGTGACGGCCATCTCGCTCGAATCCTCCTCTTCCCCCTCGACCCAGTTGTCGAACTCGTGCTGAGCCTACCCCGGAAGGGGGACGACACGCAATCCCTCGCATGGTTACGGGCGCGTTGCCCGCGCCGCTTCAGGCGACGAGCGCCCGCGCATAGTCGCGCGCGTCGAACGGGCGTAGGTCGTCGACGCCCTCCCCCACGCCGACGAGCTTGACCGGCAGGCCGAGCTCGTGCGCGATCGCGATCGCGACGCCACCCTTGGCCGACCCGTCGAGCTTCGTCAGGGCCACTCCCGTCACACCGGCGGCTTCGGAGAACAGCCTCGCCTGCTGGAGCCCGTTCTGGCCCGTGGTGGCGTCGACGACGAGCAGTGTCTCGTGCGGGGCGCCGTCCAGGCGCCCTGCGATCACGCGGCGGATCTTCGCGAGCTCGTCCATCAGGTTGCCCTGTGTGTGGAGCCGGCCCGCGGTGTCGACGATGACGACGTCCGCGCCGCGGGCCCGGCCGGCCTCGAGCGCGTCAAACGCGACCGCGGCGGGATCGGCACCGCGCGAGCCGCCGACGAAGTCGGCACCCGCCCGCTCTGCCCAGATCTCCAGCTGTTCCTCGGCTGCCGCGCGGAACGTGTCCGCTGCACCGACGAGCACCGAGCGGCCGTGCTCGGAGAGCTTCCGCGCGAGCTTGCCGATCGTCGTCGTCTTGCCCGTCCCGTTGACGCCGACGACGAGGATGACGGCCGGCGCCTCGGCGGCTTGCGCGAGGAGCGGCGGCTCGCCGAAGAGCGCTTCGACCTCCTCGGCGAGGGCTTCGCCGAGGTCGGTCAGCTCGCCGCGCGCCTCGAGGCGGCGGACGAGCTCAGCGGTGGCGGGAATGCCGACGTCGGCCCGGATGAGCGCGACCTCGAGCCGCTCCCACGCGTCCTCCTCGCTCGGGTCGAACGACGCCCCGAGCTCCGCGACGAGCGCCCGCCTGCTCTTCCCGAGCGAGTCGCGCAGGCGCGAGAAGAAGCCGCTCCGCTCCTCGGCCTCGCGGGCCCCGTCGTCGCGGTCCCCGAGCAGCTCCGCCCACGTCCTCGACATGGCGGGAGGCTAGCCGGAGGGGGTCTCAGGCGCTCGCGGCGGCGTGCTGCTCCCGCGGGAGGCGGCGCGAGACGATCTGCGAGACGCCGTCGCCGCCCATCGTGACCCCGTAGAGGACGTCGGCGGCCTCCATGGTGCGCTTCTGGTGCGTGATGACGACGAACTGCGCGCGGTCGGCGTAGCGGCGCAGCAGCTCGACGAAGCGCGTGATGTTCGCGTCGTCGAGTGCCGCCTCGACCTCGTCGAGGAGGTAGAAGGGGCAGGGCTTCGCGAGAAACAGCGCGAACAGGAACGAGATCGCGCCGAGCGCCTTCTCGCCGCCCGAGAGGAGGGTCAGCCGGGTGATCTTCTTCCCCGCCGGGCGGAGCTCGACCTCGATTCCGGGCTCGGTCTCCGAGCCGTCCTCGCCCGGCTCGACCAGCCGCAGGCGGCCCTCGCCGCCCGGGAACAGGGTCGCCGCGACCTCCTCGAAGTTCGCCGCAACGGCCGCGAACGTCTCGTCGAAGCGGCTGTTCACGGTCTCCGTCAGCTCGTCGCGGAGGGCGGCGAGCTCCGCGAGCGACGCCTCGAGGTCGGCGCGCTGCGACGAGAGCTCCTCGAGCCGCTCCTTCTCCGCCTCGTACTCCTCCTTGGCGAGCGGGTTGACCTTGCCGAGCGCCTCCCGCCGCGCCTCCAGCCGGGTCACGCGCGCCGCGAGCTCCTCGCGGTCGACGCCCTCGCCCGTCTCGGCGTCCTCGTCGGCAGGCTCGCCCGGGGCGCCGTCTGCGACGGCCTCGTCGAGCCGGCGACACGCCTCGCGCGACTCGCCGTCGAGGCGCGCGAGCTCGACCTCCACGGCCGTGACGAGCTCGGATGCCTCGTCGAGCGACTGCCTCACCTCGACCTCGGCGGCGCCGAGCCGCCGCAACTCCGCGCCGAGCTCTCCGGCGCGGGTCGCACCGGCGTCGACGCGCGCCCGGACGGGCGCCTCGAAGCGCACGGCCAACGCGGACG
>JBKPNM010000021.1:0-12524 GCA_046732615.1 Actinomycetota bacterium
ACGACATGCTGATCGTCCGCGGCGTCAACGTCTTTCCCTCGGCCGTGCGCGAGGTGGTGAGCTCGTTCGCCCCCGACGTCAGCGGCCACATCGTCGTCCGGCCGCGCGCACCGGGCGTCAAGCAGGAGCC
The DNA here is from genome assembly GCA_046732615.1 of Actinomycetota bacterium. GTDB lineage: Bacteria > Actinomycetota > Thermoleophilia > Gaiellales > Gaiellaceae > Gaiella. Next base: position 131 of record JBKPNM010000021.1, read on the forward strand.
GCCCCTGCCGGTGCGCGTCGAGCTCGCCCGCGGCCGCGAGCCCGAGGATTCGCTCGCCGACGCGATTCGCGACAGACTACGCGGCATGCTCGTCGTCTCCACGCGGGTCGAGCTGGTGCCGTGGGGAAGCCTGCAGCGGAGCGAGTACAAGTCGAAGCTCGTCGAGCGGTGAGGAGCGGGATGCGAAAGATCCAGAGCCAGGGCGTGCACCACATCACGATCGTCGGCGCCGACCGGCAGACCTCGATCGACTTCTGGGAGGGCGTCCTCGGCATGCCGTTCGTGTTCGAGCAGCCGAACCTCGACAACGAGTCCGAGAGCCACCTCTACTTCGACCCGGGCGACGGGCGCCTGATCACGGTCTTCACGAACGAGGAACGCAAGGCCGACCCGAGCCGTCTCTCTCGCGACCCCGGCACGGTGCACCACATCGCGTTCTCGCTCTCCCAGGCGACGTTCGCCCAGGTGGTCGACCGCCTCGACGAGCGCGGCATCCGCCACTCGGGCGTCAAGGACCGCGGCTTCATGGACTCGATCTACTTCGACGACCCGCTCGGCCTGCTGGTCGAGCTCGCGTCGTACCGCTTCGAGCCGCCGTTCGGCCACACCCACGCCGACGTGCTCCTCGAGGCGCACACGCTGCGCGTCGAGCGGGGCGACCACAACATCGACCGGGAGCACCTGGCCGACGCGATCGAGCGGCTCGTCGAGCGCTCGCGCGCCTCGCTCTCCGGCGACCGCTCGTCGAAGAACCCCTATTAGCCCATCCACAGGAGGGTCACATGGCCACGCACACGTTGAGCATCCTCAAGCCGAGCGTGAACAACCTGACGACGCGCATCTTCGTGCGCGCCGCCGGTCTCGACTTCGACGAGGTCGACGTCTGGGGGAAGAAGTCGACGCCCGAGTTCCTCGCGAAGGATCCCGCCGACCTGACGCCGCTGCTCGAGGAGGCAGGGCTGCCGCGGGGCGCGCTCTGGGAGAGCTGCGCGATCATGCAGTACCTCTGCAACAAGAACGGCCTCGACCGCTTCTACCCGACCGACCCGGGCGAGCGCGCGATGGTCGACAGCGCGATGTTCTACCTCACGGGCACGCTCTACCCGCTCGTCACGCGCGCCACCTACCCGACGCTCGGCTTCCCGCAGTACGCGGGCGAGGTCGGCACCTCGGACGCGGACGACGGCATGAAGGCCAAGGCGCAGGAGGATGCGGCGGCCGCCCTTGCCGGGCCGCTCGACGTCTACCGGAGCTTCTTCCTCGCCGACAGGCAGTTCATCGGCGGCGACCACCCGTCGATCGCCGACATACGCTTCGCCGCGTCGCTCGAGTTCCTCCGCGCGATCGACTACGACCTCCCGGGCTGGGCGGAGGAGTACGTGGCGTCGATGGAGGCCGCGCTCGGCGAGGCGTACACCGAGCCGGCGACCGACGTCCGCGGCTACATCGACTACGTGAAGTCGCAGGCCGCGGTGACGTGATCCGCGTCTGCGTCGCCGGCATCACGGGCTGGACCGGCGCACCCGTAGCCGAGGCGGTCAGCGCCGCGGACGACCTCGAGCTGGTCGCCGGCGTCGCGCGCTCCGACCCCCGGCACTTCCTTTCGGTCGCGGAGGCGCTCGACGCCGTAGACGCCGACGTGCTCGTCGACTACACGCATGCCTCGGCCGTGGAGGGCAACGTCCGGGCGGCGCTCGAGCGCGGCGTCGGCGCGGTCGTCGGGTCGAGCGGGCTCGGGGCGGGCGCCTACGACGTGATCGACGCCCTGGCCCGCGAGCGCGCCGTCGGCGTGATCGCGGCGGGGAACTTCTCGCTCACCGCGGCGCTGCTCCTCCGGTTCGCGACCGACGCCGCGGCCCACTTCGGCTTCCGGGAGGTGATCGACTACGCGAGCGCCGGCAAGGAGGACGCGCCGAGCGGCACGGCACGCGAGATCGCCGAGCGGCTCGCCGCCGTGCACCGTCCCGAGCCGGGCGTGCCGCTCGACGACGTGCTCGGCTCGCCCGCGGCACGGGGCGCAACGGTCGCCGGCACGCAGGTGCACTCTCTCCGGCTGCCGGGCTTCGTCGTCTCGACGGAGGTCGTGTTCGCGTCCGGCGGCGAGCGCCTCACACTGCGCCACGACGCCGGTCTCACGCCCGAGCCGTACGTCGCGGGGACGCTGCTCGCGATCCGCTCGCTGCCGGGCCGCGTCGGGCTGACGCGCGGGCTCGACCGCCTCCTCGCGTAGCCGCCGGTTGGCCCGCACGGCCGGGACGGATATAAGGCGGCATGCACGTCACGGTCACGAGGACGCGTGGGTCGACGGACCAGCCGATCGAGGTCGCAACGCTCGCGGGGGAGGAGATGCTCCCCTGGCTGCGGCAGATCGAGGGCTTCGAGGGGCTGCTGATGCTCTCGAACGAGGACGACGGGACGACCCTCGTGATCTCGTTCTGGCAGAGCCGCGAGGTCGCCGACGAGCACCGCGTCGCACGCGCCGAGTTCCGCGACCGGATCACGGCGACCGTCGACGTGGAGGTCGAGGAGGTCAGCGACTACGAGCTGACGTTCGCCGACCTCGGGACGTGGCCGCCCGACGCTGCTTCGTAGTCGTTGCGGATATCCCGCGAGCCGGCTCGGACGACCCGCGGATGCATCCCGCCGCCGGATCGCTCACCATACGGATGAGATGTATGCGCGGGCCGTCGACGACGCCGGCGCCCGGCTCCGCGAGCTCGGGCACCGCGGGTGGGAGAGCCTGGGGGCGGGCGTGCTCGCGTTCGCGCTCGCGCTCGCGGCGACACAGCTCCACCGGCCGCTCGCCGTGCCGCTGTTCGTCGGCGGGCTGGCCGTCCTCCTCTCGGGGATCCGCTCGGTCTGGCGGCACTGGGATCTCCTCGACCGCCTCACCGGGGAGCGCGACGCCTACGTGATCCCCGAGGTGCTCGCGCGGGCCAGGCGCGAGGCGACGATCGAGCGCCGGCGCGGGTTCGCGGCCGATCTCCGCGGCACGCTCACCCACCCCGCCGGGTACGCCCCGCGCGCGGACGTCGCCGAGGAGCTCGCGGCGCTGGCGTCCGAGCTCGAGGACCCGGGCCTGGCGCTCGAGCCCGCCTGCGCGGTCGCCTGCATGCGGCTTGCGAGCGATCCCGCGAGCCCTCTCTTCGACCCGGATGCGCTCCACGCGGAGGTCCGCGCGCGCGTCGCACGGATCCGGGCCGGGTTTTCGCCGCGGGCGAGTGCCGACAGTCCGTAGATTGGCCGCATGCCCACCGGCTGGCCGGCACTCGCGTTCGACGAGTGGCGCGAGACATGCGACACGCTGCACGCGCACACGCAGGTGCTGGGCAAGGTCGCCGTCGCGCTCGCACCGCCGGAGCCGCAGCTCCAGCACGCGGCGCTGCGGCTCACCGCGCGTGGGTGGGAGACGCAGGCGTTGCCGGCGCCCGACGGCTCGGGCGCCCTCGTCGTCGCGGTCGACCTGCACGCGCACGAGACGGTCGTCGAGCACAGCGGCGGCGGGGTCGCGCGGGTCGCGCTGACGCCGAACAGGTCGGTCGGAGAGGTGACGCGCGAGGTCGTGCGAGCCGTCCACCACCTCGTCGGCGACGTCGCGATCGACCTGACGCCGCAGGAGGTCGACTGGGAGGCGCCCCTCGACGCGGACGAGGAGCACGCGACCTACGACCCCGGCCAGGTGTCCGACTACTTCGCGGCCGCGACGCAGGCCGCGCTCGTGCTCTCGGAGTTCCGCGCGCCGTACCGTGGCCGCTCGACGCCGGTCAACGCCTGGTGGGGCTCGTTCGACCTCGCAGTCTCGCTCTACTCCGGGCTCCCGGCCGAGCCGCCGGCAGAGGACTTCATCACGCGGAACGCGATGGACGCCCAGGTGATCGCGGTCGGATGGTGGCCGGGCGACGGTCGCTACCCGCACGCCGCGTTCTACGCCTACGCCCATCCGGCGCCCGACGGGCTCGCCGAGGCCGTCCTCGATCCGCCCGAGGCACGCTGGGATGCCGCGCTCGGCGAGTTGGTCCTCGACTGGGACGCGGTGCTCGGGTCGAAGGATCCGTCTGCGACCGCGCTCTCCTTCGCGCGCTCCGCGGTGACGCACGCCTGCGGCGCCTGCGGTTGGGATCCGGCGCTGGCGGCCAGCGTCCACGGGAGACCGCCGCCCATGGCCTGAACGGCGTTACGACGCGTCGGAGGCTCGCCGCAGCCAGACCGGCGCGGCGATCGAGAGGCCGAGGCCGTCGAGCGCGCTCGCGGGGTTTCCGCGGACGATCGTCAGCCAGCCGCGCGGGTCGACGAGGACGCCGTACTCGCCGGCGGCGAAGTCGGCGTACGTGCTGCCGCGCTTCGCCTCCGCCGTGCCGGAGAGCGCCTCGATCGCGATCGCCGACTCGCCGTCGAGGCCGGCCGCCTCGAGGTCGGCCGGGCGGACGTTCAGGTGCACGTTGCCGAAGCGGTTGAAGTCGATCACCTCGCACGTGATCTTCCCCGGCTCGATCTCCGGCGCCGCCATCTCGACGACGGAGAGTGTCGCCGGGTCGACCTCGCTCCCGAGGTCGTCGATCGGCGCCCCGCCGGCGAGTGCCGCGGCCGCCGGGCACAGCGTGTCGGGGGCGCGAAACGCCTCGCTGTGGGGACGGCGGACGATCTCCGTCGACGTGAGCTCGACCGCGGAGCGGATCCCGCCGGCCGCCTCCCACGCGAGCGACAGGAGGCCGTTGTCGGGGCCGACGAGGTGGCGGCCGCTGACGGTCTCGATCGCGATCTCGCGATCCTTGCCGACGGTGGGATCGACGACGGCGAGCACGACTGCCTGCTCCGAGATGTACGGCATCGAGTCGGCGAGGAGCAGTGCGCCCGAGCCCACCTCGAGCGGGCGGACGAGGTGGGAGAGGTCGACGATCGGGCACTCCGGCGAGATGCCGCTCATCACCGCATGGCACAGGCCGACCCACTCGTTCCCGAGCCCGAAGTCGCTCAGAAAGACGATGGGCCGGGGAGCGGGCATCCGCGCAAGCATGCTCCGGCGGGGCGGGCGATGCAAGGAGTGTCGTGGACGTTCCGGCCCGCATATGCTGCGGCCAGGAGGTGAGGCGACGGCGTTCACGATTCGTCCCGTCGAGTACCACTACGCAACCGTCCGCGACGAGCTCGGCGCGGCATACCGCGTGCTCTCGGCCCTCGCGGAGCGGGGCGTCGGCCTCCTTGCCTTCACCGCCGTGCCGAGCGGTCCCGAGCTCGCGCAGTTCGCCCTCTTCCCTGACGATCCCAACAGGCTCGCCGCCGAGGCGCGGGCGGCCGGGCTTGCGCTCGACGGCCCCTACCACGCGCTGCTCGTCCAGGGCGACGACGAGCTCGGGGCCCTCGCCCACGTCCACGAGCGCCTCTTCCACGTCGGCGTGAGCGTCTACGCTTCGACGGGCGTCACCGACGGCAGGGGCGCGTTCGGCTACGTCGTCTACGTGCGCGAGGACCAGTTCGAGAAGGCCACCGACGCGCTCGGCATCTGAGCCTCCCGCGACCGGCGACATCCGCAGGCGCGACCGCGTACGCAAGAGCTTCGCGACGATCGTTCCAGTCGCCGAGCAGCAGGTACCGGCGGTCGAGCGCTCTCATGCTGCGATGCTGGCCACATGAGCGAGCGTGCCGCGCTCGAACCGTGGCGCCGGGACGTCGCAGGCGTCGCCGCGGGGCTCTCGACCGATCTCGACGACGGCCTCGTTGCGGCCGAGGCGGCGGCCCGGCTCGAGCGGTTCGGGCCGAACGTCCTCGACCCCGCCGAGCGGATCCCGGCCTGGCGGAAGCTCCTGGCGCAGTTCGCCGACCCGCTGATCTACCTCCTGCTCGTCGCCGCTGCGGTCTCGGTGGCCGCCTGGGCGGCCGAGGGCGCGGACGGCGTCCCCTACGAGACGATCGTGATCGCGGTCATCGTCCTGCTCAACGGGATCCTCGGCTTCGTCCAGGAGGCCAGAGCGGAGCAGGCGGTGGCGGCGCTCCAGCGAATGGCAGCAGCGACCGCGACCGTCGTGCGCGACGGCCGGACGCAGAGGGTTCCGGCCGCCGACGTCGTTCCCGGCGATCTCCTGCTGCTCGAGGAGGGCGACGCCGTGAGCGCGGACGCGCGCCTCGTGGAGGTCGCCTCGCTCACCGTCGGAGAGGCCTCGCTGACGGGGGAGAGCCAAGGCGTCGTCAAGGAGACGGCCGCGCTCGACGGGCCGGCGTCGCTCGGCGACCGCGTCAACATGGTGTTCGACGGGACCTCCGTCACGCGCGGCCGCGGTCGGGCGGTCGTGACCGCAACGGGCATGGCGACCGAGATGGGCACGATCGCCCGCCTGCTCGGGACGACGGAGGAGCAGAGCACGCCGCTCCAGCGCGAGGTCGCCCGGATCGGGCGGATGCTCGGGATCGCCGTGATCGCGATCGCCGTCGTGGTGGTCGCGGCGATCCTCGTGACCGCCGACCTCGACCAGGCGTCGGATCTCGTCGACGTCCTCCTCGTCGGCGTCTCGCTCGCGGTCGCGGCGGTGCCCGAGGGCCTGCCGGCGGTCCTGTCCGTCGTCCTCGCGCTCGGCGTCCAGCGGATGGCGCGGCGGCGGGCGATCGTGAAGCGGCTGTCGTCGGTGGAGACGCTCGGCTCTGCGTCGGTGATCTGCTCGGACAAGACCGGGACGCTGACGAAGAACGAGATGACGATCCAGAAGATCGCGACCGCCTCGGGCGAGGTGGAGGTCACGGGCGAGGGATACCGCCCCGAGGGGGAGCTGCTCGTCGACGGGCATCCTCTCGCGGACGATCCGGCGCTGCTTGGCGAGGTCCGCTTCGTGATCGGCGGCGGGAGCCTCGCGAACGACGCCGTCCTCCAGGAGGCCGACGGCGAATGGGTGATCCACGGCGACCCGACCGATGCCTCGTTCCTCGTCGCCGAGGCGAAGATCGAGGGTCTCACGCAGGCGCGCGAGGAGCGCTTCGAGCGCGTCGGCGAGGTGCCGTTCACCTCCGAGCGAAAGCTGATGACGACGCTCGAGGCCGACGAGCACGAGGGCGGCATCGCGGTCGTCACGACCGGCGCCCCCGACGTGCTGCTCGCGCGCTGCGTCGCAGAGCGCGTCGCCGGAGAGACCCGCGCGCTGACCGATGCGCGCCGCGACGAGATCGGCGGGACGGTCGAGCGGCTCGCGAACCTCGCCCTGCGGACGCTCGCGGTCGCGTACCGACCGGTCCCGGGGGACGAGCGGCCGCCGGCCGACGAGTCCGTCGAGCGCGACCTCACGTACCTCGGCCTCGTCGGGATCATCGACCCGCCCCGTCCCGAGGCGCGGACGGCGGTCGCGGAAGCTCGGGCCGCGGGTGTGCGGACGATCATGATCACAGGTGACCACCCGGCGACCGCCGCCCGGATCGCGGACGACCTCGGGCTGCCCTCGAGCGGCGTCCTCACCGGCGCGGAGGTCGACGAGCTCGACGAGGACGGGCTCCGTGACGCGGTCCGCGCCGTGTCGGTGTACGCGCGCGTTGCGCCGACGCACAAGCTCCGCATCGTCGGCGCCCTCCAGGACGACGGGCACATAGTCGCGATGACGGGCGACGGCGTGAACGACGCGCCGGCGCTCAAGGCGGCGGACATCGGGGTGGCGATGGGCGTCACCGGGACGGACGTGACGAAGGAGGCGGCGGACATGATCCTCGCCGACGACAACTTCGCCACGATCGTCGCCGCGGTGCGCGAGGGGCGCGGGATCTTCGCGAACATCCGCACCTTCCTCCGGTTCCTGCTCTCGTCGAACGTCGGCGAGGTGCTGACGATGTTCTTCGGCGTCGTGCTCGCGGGTGTGATCGGGCTCGACGAGACCGGGGAGGCGGTGGCGACGCCGCTGCTCGCGACGCAGATCCTGTGGATCAACCTGCTCACCGACAGCGCGCCTGCGCTCGCGCTCGGCGTCGACCCGGCGCCGGCGGACGTCATGCGGCGCCCGCCGAGGCGTGCGGACGACAGCGTGATCGACCGCGAGATGTGGATCGGGATCTTCTGGGTCGGGCTCGTGATGGCGGGGGCGAGCCTTCTCGCGCTCGACCTTCGGCTCCCCGGCGGGCTCGTCGGCGACGGCGGTGACATCGACACCGCGCGCACGATGGCGTTCACGACGCTCGTCCTCGCACAGCTCTTCAACTGCTTCAACGCCCGGTCGGATCGCGACAGCGCCTTCCCGCGGCTGCTCACGAACCGCTGGTTGTGGGGCGCGATCGTGCTGTCCTTCGCCCTCCAGCTCGCGGTGGTGCACCTCTCGTTCCTGAACGACGCGTTCGGGACCGCGCCGCTCTCGGCGACCGACTGGCTCGTCTGCATCGCCCTTGCCAGCGCCGTGCTGTGGGCGGACGAGGCGAAGAAGCTGCTCGGTCGGCGCAGCCGCACGCGGTTCGCCTAGCCTCCCGGGGTGAAGGCCACGATGACCTCCCGCGGGTGGCTCCTCTTCGCGGCGATGTGCGTGATCTGGGGGTTCCCGTACCTCCTCATCAAGGTTGCCGTCGACGACGTGAGCCCCTCGATGCTCGTCCTCGCGCGGACGTCCATCGCCGCGCTGCTCCTGTTGCCCATCGCCGCGCTGCGCGACGAGGTCCGTCCCGTGCTCCGGCGCTGGCGGGTGGTGTTCGTCTTCGCCGCGATCGAGATCGCGCTGCCGTGGGTGCTGCTCGGCTGGGCGGAGACCCGGATCTCGAGCTCGCTCACGGCGTTGCTGATCGCCGCGACCCCGCTCGTCGGGACGGCGATCGCTGTCGCGCCGGGAGGGCACGAGCGTCTCACGGTCGAGCGGGCCGCCGGCCTCGCGCTCGGCGTCCTCGGAGTGGCGGCCATCGTCGGCCTCGGGATCGAGGGGGCCAGCGTGCCGGCAATTCTCGCCGTCGGCACGGTCGCGGTCTGCTACGCCGTCGGCCCGGCCCTCATCCCGCGCTGGATGGCCGACCTGCCGTCGCTCGGGATCATCTCCGTGTCGCTCGCGCTCGCGGCCGTCGCCTATGTCCCCATCACCGCGCTGAGCGGCGTGGGAGAGCCGCCGTCCGCAGCCGCGATGGGGTCGATCGTCGCGCTTGCCGTCGTCTGCACCGCCGTCGCCTTTCTCGTCTTCTTCGCTCTGATCCGTGAGATCGGCCCCGCCAGGGCGACCGTGATCACGTACGTCAACCCAGCGGTCGCGGCGGTTCTCGGCATCGCGGTGCTCGGCGAGTCGTTCACCGTGGGGATGGGCGTCGGGTTCGTCCTCGTCCTCGCCGGCTCGGTGCTCGCGACCCGTCCCGCGCACGGACGCGACGCCGCGGCGACCCCCGTCCTCGAGGCAGCACCGAGCGAGCGCTGACGCTCACCCCAGCCAGCGGCCGTCGCGCATCAGCAGCCGCCCGTCGAGCTCGTTCGCCTCGCGCCAGGCACGGATCGCCCGCGGCGTGATCCGGAGGTACGTGTACTCCTCGGCGAGGGCCCGCGGGTCGAAGCCCGTCGCGGCGGCGTGGGCGTCCTCGAGCTCCGCGTCGGTGCCGATCGGCAGCTCGTCGACGGTGCCGTCGACGAGCACGACGTCACGCGTCGTCCCGAGCGCCAGGCGGGCTTCTGCGGCTCGTAGGAGGTTGCGGGCGGTGGGGCTCGAGCGTGGCGTCGCGATCGTCAGCGCGGTGCCGTCCCACACGAAGGAGAGTGGGACGAGGTAGGCGGTGCCGGTCTCGTCCGCCGAGGCGACCCAGAGGTCGACGTCCGCGCGCAGCCGCTCGAGCGTATCGGCCTTCCGCTGTGCCCGCGACCGTGCGGGTGGCACGCCCGCCGTCATCCCTGCAGCTCTACCAGCCGGAGCGAAAACCGGCGCCGGTCGTCCGGCGTAGGACCGAGCACCTACGAACGTCAGGAGGACGGATGAAGAAGGCACTGCTCCCGCTCGTCGGACTGGCCCTTGGGGTAGCGCTCGTCGCGCCCGCCCTCGGCATCGGCGGTGACGACGGTCGCAAGGTTCTCGACGCGAAGGTGCTCGGTGCGGTCAGCGAGCCGTACACCGGCACGGCGAATCCGATCCGCGGCGTCCCGGGCGGCGGGCTCCCGTGGGAGATCGAGGACGCCGACGCGACCCTCCGCGCCGACGGCAGGCTGCACGTCGACGTCGAGGGCCTTGTGCTCGCGCGCCGGGACCCGGTACCCGCGAACCTCCAGGGCACGAACCCGATCACGCAGTTCAAGGCGATCGTCAGCTGTCTCACGACGGAGAGCGGTGCGGCGACGACCTCGAACATCTCGACAGAGCTCGTTCCCGCGAGCTCGACGGGCGACGCCGAGATCGACACCTCGGTCTCGCTGCCGTCGCCGTGCTTCGCGCCGATCGTCTTCGTGACGAGCCCGATGGGCGCCTGGTTCGCCGTCAGCGGCCGCTAGGTGGGATCCCGGCCCGGGCTTCCAGTGCCGGAAGCCCGGGCCGGGGCGGCTGTCGGACGTGCGCGAGCACGCCGTCGAGCGGCCGCGGCACGTGGGCGAGGTCGAGCGCCTCGACGAGAAGCGAGGCGTACCTGATCTTCCGGCTGCCGCCGCTGCCCATGAACCGCCGCAGCTGGTCGAGGGTCGTGCGGCTCCGCCATTCCGGCTGCTTCTGCAGCGTCCGGAACGACCCGAGCTCACTTTCGCGCTCGACGATCGCCTCGACGCGCGCAGTGCCGAGCATCCGGATCAGCTCGTCCTCGAGGTCGACCTCGCAGACGTAGAACCCGAGCGCCTCCATGTCGGCCCGCGTCAGGCGCGAGCCGAGACCTGCGCGCTCGAGCGCGCGCCGGAAGTGCCCCTCCTCGCCGGCGTCGCAGAGACCGGCCACGCGGAGGCCGAGGCCGTGCGGGCCGACGCGCTCCAGCGCCGCGCGGATCGCCTGCGCGCCGCCGATTGGAACGACCTCGACGCCCTCGGCCACGAGGTCGCGCCCGCGCCGGCGCGCGAGCGCCTCGACGGCACGCTGGTCGCTGACGCCCTCCACGAGCACGACCGCTCTGGGACGTCCGTGGCGTGGCTTCAGCCTCGCCCCTCTTCGTCGGCCGCCGGCAGGCGGGCCTCGACGAGCCCCGCCTGGTAGGCGAGCACGACCGCCTGGACGCGGTCACGGAGGCCGAGCTTCGAGAGGATGTGCGTGACGTGGGTCTTCACGGTCGTCTCGCTGATGAAGAGCTCCTGTGCGATCTCGCCGTTGGAGAGCCCGCGCGCGATGAGGCGGAACACCTCCGTCTCGCGCTCGCTCAGGTCGTCGAGCGCCTTCGGCGGCGTCGGGCGCGGAATGCGAGTGAACTGCTCGATCACGCGCTTCGTGACGGCGGGTGAGAGCAGGGCGTCGCCGGCGGCGACCGTGCGGATCGCGGCGAGCAGCTGCTCGGGCGGCTCGTCCTTGAGCACGAAGCCGCTCGCGCCTGCTCGGAGCGCCTCGTAGACGTACTCGTCGAGGTCGAACGTCGTCAGGATCAGGACGCGGGCGGTGTCGTCGGCGGAGAGGATGCGGCGCGTCGCCTCGAGCCCGTCGAGCTCCGGCATCCGGATGTCCATCAGGACCACCGTCGGCTCGTACCGCGTCGCTTTGTCGACCGCCTCGAGTCCGTTGCTCGCCTCGGCAACTACTTCGATGTCCTCCTCGCCGCCGAGAAGCATCCGAAACCCCGCCCGAACCATCGACTGGTCGTCGGCCACGAGGACGCGGACCGTCACGGCCGGTTGCCCCCGAGCGGGAGGCGGGCACTGAGGAGGAACCCGCCGCCGTCCGCCGGCCCTGCCGTCATCTCGCCGCCGTAGATCTTCACGCGCTCGCGAACGCCGACGAGCCCGTAGCCCTTGCCGTTCCCCCTCGGCCCTCCGCCGCCGTCGTCGCGCACCTCGACGCGCACCTGCGCGGGCTCGTATCGCACGGTCACGTCCGCCCGGCTCGCGTGGGCGTGCTTCAGCGCGTTCGTCAGGCCCTCCTGGACCAGTCGGTAGGCCGTGAGGTCGATGCCGGCCGGAAGCTGTGAGACCTCGCCCTCGACGTGGAGGCGAACCGGGAGGCCCGCCCGCTCGACCTCCGCGACGAGCGCCTCGAGACCCTCGAGCCCGGGCTGCGGCGCGAGCTCGAGCTCGTCGCCGTTGCTTCGCATTGCCCCCAGGAGGCGTCGCATCTCGGCGAGAGCCGACCGGCCCGCCTGCTCGACGCCCCGGAGCGCGTCGGCGTCCTCGTCGAGCTCGGGCGGCAGCTTGTGGCGCACGGCGCCGACCTGGAGGACCATCACGCTCACGGCGTGCGCGACGGAGTCGTGCAGCTCGCGCGCGACGCGCGTGCGCTCATCCAGCGCAGCGAGACGCGCACGTGCGGCGAGCTCGCGCGAGAGTCGCGTTGTCACGATCCGGAGCTCCTCCGCCTGGCGT
>JBKPNM010000022.1:0-9443 GCA_046732615.1 Actinomycetota bacterium
AGGACGGCGTGGTCTCCGTCGCGCGTGTGGGTGGGCGTGCGCTGTTCCCGGCCCGCTTCCGGCTCGTGGCGACGATGAATCTCTGTCCCTGCGGCGGCCGTGGGGACACGAAGCTCGAGTGCGTCTGCACGCCCGCCCGCATCGCGGCCTATCGCGACAAGGTGTCGCGCGCGCTCCTCGACCGGTTCGACCTCGTCGTCGCGATGCCGAGGCCGAGAGCGGAGGAGCTCTCCGCCGCTCCTTCCGAGGCCTCCGCCGCCGTCCGCGAGCGCGTCGTCGAGGGTGCGGCGCGCCTGCGCGCCGCACCTCCGCGACGGGTGCCGGCAGCCTCCGAGCTCCTCGACAGCGCGGTCGACCGGCTGCCTCTCACGGGACGGGGACGGGCCCGAGTCGCCCGAGTGGCGCGCACCGTCGCCGCGCTCGCCGGCTCGGACGTGGTCCTGCCGGAGCACGTCGCCGAGGCGCTGTCGTACCGGTCGCCGACTGGGCTCGGCGAGCGGTGACACTCCGCTCGGTCAGGCGCGGCGAGAGCGGCTATCCACGGCTGCTCGCGGAGATCCCCGACCCACCGGTGCGGCTGTGGATCCGCGGGGAAGCCTCGCTCGAGGTGCTCGACCGGCCCTCGGTGGCGATCGTCGGGGCAAGGGCGTGCTCCGGCTACGGCCGGACCGTGGCCCGAAGCCTCGCGACGGAGTGCGCCGCCGCGGGAGCAGTGGTCGTGAGCGGAATGGCGCGAGGCATCGACGGCGAGGCGCACCGCGGCGCGCTCGCGGGCGGCGGCACGACGGTCGCCGTCCTCGGATGCGGGATCGACCGCGATTACCCCGCGGCGCACACGGAGCTCGCGCGGGCGATCATGGCCGCGGGCGGGCTCGTCGCCTCGGAGTACGAGCCCGGCGTCGAACCGGCCCCTTGGAGGTTCCCTGCACGCAACAGAGTCATCGCGGGGCTCGCGCGTGCCACCGTCGTCGTGGAGGCACGTGAGCGGTCCGGCGCCCTGATCACCGCCGATTTCGCCCTCGAGGACGGGCGTGAGGTCCTCGCCGTCCCCGGCGAGATCACATCGGCGCTCTCGAGCGGCACGAACGCGCTCCTGCGGCTGGGGGCGACGCCGGCGACGTGCGCCGGAGACGTGCTCGAGGCCCTGGGCTTGGAGGCGCGAGAGGCGGCGCGTCGCGTGCCGACCGATCCCGTGGCGGAGAAGGTGCTCTCGGCGCTCGCGACCGGGGCCGCCACCGCGGACGAGCTGGTGCGGGCCACGGGCGTCGGCGCGTCGGAGCTCGCGGCTGCCCTCGCGATGCTCGAGCTGGCAGGCGCCGTGGTGGTCGACGAGGGCATGGTGCGAAGTACGATCGCGCGATGACGCCCTACTGGCTCGCCGACGCCGGGCCCTCGGCGCCGTCAACGAACGCGGGCGGGCGGGTCGACGTCGGCATCGTCGGCGCCGGCATCACGGGCTGCGCCTGCGCGCTCGCCCTCGCCGGGGCGGGCGTGAGCGTTCGCGTCGCCGACGAGCGCGGGATCGCCGAGGGCGCGAGCGGAAGGAACGGCGGGTTTGCGCTCCGCGGCACCGCTGCGCCGTACGACGAGGTCGTCGCGTCCGTCGGTCGTGAGCGCGCGCTCGCTCTCTGGGAGTGGACCGAGGCCGAGCTGCGGGCGCTGGCGGAGCTCGGCCGCGACTCGTTCCGGCAGCTCGGGAGCCTGCGCCTCGCGGCGGATGCCGAGGAGCGCGAGGACCTGCGCGACGAGCTGGAGGCGCTGCATGCCGACGGTCTGGCAGCGGACTGGATCGACGAGCCTGCCGGCCGGCTGTCAGGACGGTTCACGGCGGCGATCTACCACCCGACCGACGCTGCCGTGCAGCCCGTCCGGCTCGTGCGTCGGATCGCGCACCGAGCGAGCGAGAAAGGGGCGGTGTTCGTCACCGGCTGCCGGATCGCTGACCTCGACGCGCTCGACGCCGAGACCGTCGTCGTCGCCACCGACGGATACCCCAGCGGCCTCCTCGGTGCGCTCGAGGGGCTGATCGTGCCGACGCGCGGTCAGGTGATTGCCACCGAATCGCTCTCCGACAAGGTGTTCGAGACCCCGCACTACGGCCGTCACGGCTTCGACTACTGGCATCAGACCGAGGACGGGCGGATCGTCGCGGGCGGCTTCAGGGACGTTTCCCTCGACCGCGAGTTCACGGCTGAGGAGGCGGTGACAGACGACGTCCAGCAGGCGCTGTCGTCCTTCGTCAACGACCTCGTCGGGCGGAAGCTGCGAGTCGACTACCGCTGGGCCGGCGTCTTCGGGCTCGTGCTCGACTTCCTGCCGGTCGTCGGCCCGGTGCCCGGCGCGCCTCGAACCTGGGTCGCGGCGGGATACTCCGGCCACGGAAACGTGCTCGGTTTCGCGTGCGGCCGCCTCGTCGCACGGGCGATCCTCGGCGACCGCGATGTACTACTCGACCTGTTCGAACCTGCGCGCCTGCTCGGCTGAAGCCGGAGCCCGGGCATGCCTCGGACGTGCCGAGCTCCGCGTCGCTAGAGCTCGAGGCGGGGAAGGTCCAGCTCGACCGACCGGAGCAGCGCGGCCCGGGCGATTGCGAGATCCTGGATCGCGAGGCCGGTCGAGTCGAAGAGCGTGACGTCGTCGTCGTCCGCGCGTCCGTCGGCATCGCCGGCGAGCACCGAGCCGAGCTCGGTCACGTCGCCGCGCGACACGAGGCCGGACGCAACGCCTGCGGCGAGCTCGCCGCCATGGCTGGCCTGCTCCCAGTCGTCGCAGAACAGCCTGGCGCGCCGCAGCTCCGGGGTCGCGATCTCGGCTTTCCCCGGCCCGTCGGCGCCCATGAGGGACACGTGCTGGCCCGGCCGCAGCGAGCCCTCGGAGAAGAGGACGTCGCGGCCCGGCGTCACGGTGACGACGACGTCGCACGCGAGCGCCTCCTCGAGCGAGCCTGCGACCTCGGCTCCCAGGTGGTCGGCGACCGCCCGTCGTCGCGCCTCGTCGACGTCCCAGACGACGGGCGTGCGGCCGTGCGCCACGAGCATCCTGACGGTCTCGGCGCCGTTGACGCCGCAGCCGACGACGGCGACCGACGCCGCGTTCTCGGGCCCGAGGGTGTCGGCGGCGAGCACCCCCGCCGCGGCGGTTCGAAGCGCCGTGACCGACGCGGCGTCCAGCACGGCCTCGAGCTGTCCGGTCTCCGAGTTCGACAACACGACGAGCCCGATCACCGTCGGCAGGCCGAGAGCCGGGTTGCCGGGGAACGACGTGACCCACTTCAGAAGCGCGTGCCCGCCGCCGATCGCGGGCATCGCCCGGAAGTCGCCCGCAGGGTAGTTCGTGACGTAGATCTTGGGCGGCATCGCCCACTCGCCGCGGTGGTGGGCGACGAACGCGTTCCGCACCGCCGCGTACGCATCCTGGGGCGAGACGGCCTCCAGCACGGCGTCGCGCGAGAAGACCGGGACGGTCATACGGCCTAGTAGAAGCCCTCGCGCCGGGCGTAGCGCTCCGCCCGCTCGGCGTCGTAGGCCTCGGCATCGAAGGACGGATCGCGGCGGCGGTGGATCTCCCCCGAGGACGGGAGCTCGGTGCGCTCGACGTACCGCTCCGGTTCCCAGAGCTGCGAGCGGAGGAACGCCTTGGAGCAGTGTGTGAAGACCTGGTCGATCTCGACGCGGATCCCGAGCTTCGGCGCCTTCCCGCCGACAGCGGACGGCGCCAGCAGCTCCTCCTCGGTGATGAGCGTCGCGCTCCCGTTCACACGCAGCGTGTCGCCGACGCCCGGGACGACGAAGAGGAGTCCGACCTGTGGGTTCGCGAGGATGTTGCGAAGCGAGTCCGCGAGGCGGTTCCCGGGGCGCTCCGGAAGCAGCAGCGTCCGCTCGTCGAGCACGCGGACGAACCCGGGCGGATCGCCGCGCGGGGTGACGTCGCACGACCCGTCCGGGGCGGACGTGGCGAGGAGCACGAACGGCGAACGGTCGACGAACTGGCGTGTCAGCTCGTTCAACCGGTCGGTGACCTTCGCCCGCACGACGTCGCTCGGCTCGCCGAGAAGCGCTCGGAGCTCCGCCTCGTCGCGGATCGTGGTCGACGTCGCATGCACTGCCGTGGTCTCAGTCATCGCACCGTGGCCTCCGAGCCTGGATCACCTGATCGGGCGTCACAGCGCCTTGACCGCAGCGATCAGCTTTACGATCGAGTCCTTCGCGTTGCCGAACAGCATCGTCGTCTTCGGGTCGAGGAACAGCTCGTTGTCGATTCCCGCGAAGCCGGGCGCCATGGAGCGCTTCATCACGACGATGCTCGCCGCCTTGTCGACGTCGAGGATCGGCATGCCGAAGATCGGGCTCGCGGGGTCGCTCCGGGCGGCGGGGTTGACGACGTCGTTCGCGCCGATCACGAGCGTGACGTCGGTCTGCGGGAACTCGGGGTTGATCTCGTCCATCTCCTTGAGCTGGTCGTACGGGACGTTCGCCTCCGCGAGGAGGACGTTCATGTGACCCGGCATGCGCCCCGCGACGGGGTGGATCGCGTACGCGACGTCGATGCCCTTCTCCTCGAGCTGCTCGGCGAGCTGGCGAACGTCGTGCTGTGCCTGCGCGACCGCGAGTCCGTAGCCCGGGACGATGATCACCTTGCGCGCGAACGAGAGCTGCACGGCGACGTCGTCGGGCGTCGTCGCGCGCACCGTGCGCCCGTCGTCGACGCGGGCCGCGCCCGACCCGGCCTGCACCTGGCCGAACGCGCCGAAGAGGACGTTCGCGACGGAGCGATTCATCGCCTTCGCCATCAGCAGCGTGAGGAGCGTGCCCGACGCGCCGACGAGCATGCCGGCGACGATCAGCAGCGTCGAGTTGAGCACGAAGCCCGTCGCGGACGCAGCGAGCCCCGTGAACGCGTTGAGGAGCGAGATCACGACCGGCATGTCCGCGCCGCCGATCGGCAGCACGAACATCACGCCGAAGAGCAGGGCGAGGACGATCAGCGCGATCAGAGCCCACTGCTCGTCCCAACCGGCGATCAGCGCAATCCCGAGGGCCGCGGCGCCGGCGAGGATCGCCACGTTCACGACGTTCTGCCCGACGAATACGATCGGCCGTCCCGAGATCAGCTCCTGGAGCTTCCCGAACGCGATCATCGAGCCGGAGAACGAGATAGACCCGATCAGCGCCGAGAGCACGATCGAGACGATCTCCTCGGATCCGAGGTCGCCGCCCTCGGCGACGTGGAACTCCGCGAGCGCGACGAGCGCCGCCGCGCCGCCGCCGACCCCGTTGAACAGGGCCACCATCTGCGGCATCGCGGTCATCTTCACGGTGCGCGCGCCGACGATCCCGACGATCGAGCCGATCGCGGCGCCGACGATGATCAGCACCCAGTTCGAGATGCCGTCGAGGGCGAGCGTCGTCGCGATCGCGATCACCATGCCGACGCCGCCCACCCAGTTGCCCCTGCGTGCGTGCTTCGGCGAGGAGAGGAAGCGCAGAGCGAGGATGAAGCAGACGATCGAGACGAGGTAGAGCGTCCCGACGACGTCCGGGTCCGAGATCACTGCTTCGGCTCCCGCTTCTCGTCGGGCCGCCGCTTGAACATCTCGAGCATGCGGTCGGTGACGAACCAGCCGCCGACGACGTTCGCGGAGGCCAGCACCATCGCGACGAACCCGACGCCCTTCGTGAAGCCGTCGTCCGCGAAGCCGAGCACGACGATCGCGCCGACCACGACGATGCCGTGGATGAAGTTCGTGCCCGACATGAGCGGCGTGTGGAGCATCGTGGGAACCTTCGAGATGACCTCGAAGCCGAGGAAGATGGCGAGGACGAGGACGGTCAGCTCGGTCACGAGTCCGATGTCCGTCATGTGGCTCCCTCCGCTGGGGCGCCGGTGACGCACGCACCGGCGGTGATCTCGTCGTCGAAGTCGAGCGCGAGCGTGCCGCCGGGCGCGAGGTGCTCGAGGAGCGTCGTCACGTTGCGCGCGTAGAGCCGGCTCGCGTCGGCGGCCATCAGCGACGGAACGTTGGTGAGGCCGACGATCGTGACGCCCGTCCGCGTGATCTCGCGCCCGGGCTCGGTCAGCTCGCAGTTGCCGCCGCTCTCGGCGGCGAGGTCGACGATCACGGAGCCGGGTCGCATCGCGTCGACGGCGTCGGCCGGGATGAGAGTGGGAGCGGGCCGGCCCGGGACGGCGGCGGTCGTGATCACGACGTCGAAGTCGGGCAGTCGCGCCTCGAGCGCCTTCTGCTGCTCGGCCTGCTGCTCCTCGGTGAGCTCGCGCGCGTAGCCGCCCTCGGTCTCCTCGCCACGCACGCCGAGGTCGAGGAAGGTCGCGCCGAGCGACTCGACCTGCTCGGCGACCGCAGGTCGGACGTCGAACGCGGAGACGACGGCTCCGAGCCTCCGCGCGGTGGCGATCGCCTGGAGGCCCGCGACGCCGGCGCCGAGGACGAGCGTGCGCGCCGGCGCGATCGTCCCCGCTGCCGTCATCAGCATCGGGAAGAGCTTCGGGCTCCGGTCGGCGGCGAGCAGCACGCCCTTGTATCCGGAGATCGTCGCCTGCGACGAGAGCGCATCCATCGACTGCGCGCGCGTGATCCGGGGGATCGACTCCATCGCGAAGGCGACCACGCCGTGTTCGCGGAGCGCAGCGACGCCAGCGGCGTCCGTCAGCGGCTCGAGGAAGCCGATCAGCACCGTTCCGCGCCGCAGCGCGGCGATCTCGTCGGCCGCCGGCTTGCGGACGCGCACGACGGCCTCGGCGCCGGCGAGCAGCTGGTCGTGGTCGGCGAGCTCGACCCCGCGGTCCGCGTACTGCTCGTCGGCGAACCCCGCGAGGACGCCGGCCCCGCGCTCGACGACGACGTCGAAGCCGCCCGCTTGCAGCTTGGCCGCACCCTCCGGAGTCAGGGCGACCCGCTGCTCGCCGGGCGCGGACTCGCGGGGCACGGAGACTCGCATCGGCGGAGGAAATCTACGGGAAGGGTTCCAGCGGCGGGGCGGGAACCAGAGAACCCGTGGCTCGACTCGCCGCCTACGCGACCGCGATGGACGTCTGCGACCCTGCTCTCGGCGCGCATGCGGCGCGTGTGGCCGCGAACGCGGAGGCGGTAGCCGTCCGGCTCGGCTGGGACGGGCCGCAGCTCGAGGCGCTCCGGCTGGGAGCCGCGCTCCACGACGTCGGCAAGGTGAACGTGCGCCCCGAGGTGCTCGGGAAGCCCGGGAGCCTCGACGAAAGCGAGCTGGCCGAGATCAAGGCCCATCCTGTCGAAGGGCTGTGGCTCATCGCCGGCGTGCCGTCGCTCCAGCCGGCGCTGCCTTACGTCCTCTTCCATCACGAGCGTTGGGACGGCCTCGGCTACCCGACGCGCCGCTCGGGGACGGCGATCCCCGTCGAGGGCCGCGTCCTCGCGGTCGCGGACGCGTTCGACGCCATGACGTCGGGTCGTCCGTACCGGCCCGCGCTCGCTCCCGACGCTGCTGCGGAGGAGATCGACCGGTGCGCGGGCACGCAGTTCGACCCGGAGATCGCCGAGGCGTTCCTCGCGGCGCTCGGCGCGGGAGAGCTCGTCTGGGGTGAGGCGGCGGCCGCCGCCTGAAGCCGGACGCGTCTACAGCGCGGCCCAGACCTCCAGCTTCGTGCGGGTGCGGCGGATCACCTCGTCGGTGAACGCCGTGGTGCCGTGGTGTCCCGCGAGATCCGCGGTACGGATCCCCTCGGCGACCGCCTCGAGCGTCGCCTCGCGAATCGCGCGCCCGGCGTGCTGGCACTGATCGTCCTCCGTGTGAGCGAGGAGGGCCGCGGCTGCAAGGATCATCGCCATCGGATTCGCGACGTCCTTGCCGTCGAGCGCCGGAGCGGTGCCGTGCGCGGCCTCGGCCATCAGGGCCGTCGGCCGGTCGACGCCCTCGTCGCCGAACGCGACGAGCAGCGACTCGGAGCCTGCGATCGACCCGAAGAGGGGCAGCACGAGGTCGGACAGGATGTCGCCGTCGCGGTTGAGCGCCGGGATCACCATCGGCGCACCGCTCGACGAGATCAGGAGCGCAAACGTCGCGTCGATCAGCTGCGGCTCGTAGGGAACGTCGGCGTGGCGTGTCGCCGCCGCGTCCATCTCTTCCTTCAGCATTCCCTCGTAGACGGGGCTCACGGTGTATTTCGGGCCGCCGAATACCTTTGCGCCCATTCGCTCGGCTTGACGGAACGAGAACTCCGCAACCGCGCGGCAGACGCTCCGCTCGATCCGTTCCGTCCGGAACGCGACCTCGTGGTCGCCTTCGCCTTCCCGCCACTCCTTGGCGCCGTAGGCGTCGCCGACGGCCATCCGGACGACCGAGATGGGGGAGTGGACGCCACCGACGGGAAGCACGCCCGGGATCCGTCTGCCCGTGCGGACGATCACCTTCCCGCCGATGTCCTCCCGCAGGATCCGGTTCGGCGAGCCGACGTCGCCGCTGCCCTCGGGCGTGATCGTCGCCGCCTTGAGGCCGAGCCCGTGCGAGGCGATGGCCTGCGCGGCCTCGTGGACGACCTGATTCCCGGTCTCCCGTCGATGCTGGAGCGAGAGGTCGAAGCGGGGCAGCTCGAGTTCGATTCCGAGGACATCCGGCTGCAGCACGCGGACGGCTGCCTCAAGAAGCTCCTGTCCGGTCTGATCGCCTTCCAGGACGACGATGGTTCTGGCGTTCACCGAGGCGGAAGTGTAGACGGGAGCGCCTTTGGAAGTGCGACTGGATTTTCGTCGAATATCGGCCGTATACTCCGCGACAACGCGATGACGTCTATCCGACGGAAATCTCCGACGGTGATTTCCCCGACTGGAGGAAATGTGGCCAGAAAGACGGTGCTCGTCTGCGACAAGTGCGGCTCGGAAGTCGAAGAAGGAAAGGGCGCAGTCATGCGTGTGACCTTCAACGACGCGCGCCGCGGCGCAAAGGCGGCAGATCTTTGCGATCCATGTGCGGGCGGAATGCCCGGCGCAGCCGTTGCCCGCCGCGGGCGAAAGCCCAAGTCGCTGGCGTGAGATCCCCGCGGCCCCGGCTCGTCCGCGGCCCGCTTCCGCGCCGCGTGCGCTCGGTGCGGGAAATGCGTCCCGACGGTCCGCGGCGTAAGGAGGGAGCACGGAGGCGCCCGACTACCATGCGCCGGTGGGGCTCTCCCTCGTCGTTGGTCCGGCGCACGCCGGGAAGATCGGGCGGCTGCTCGAGCGGTTCCTCGCGTCGGCCGACCGCGACCCGTGGCTGATCGTCCCGAACCGCACCGACGTCGAGCGCGTCGAGCGCGAGCTCGTCGCCCGGTGCGGCGGCCTTCTCTCCGGCACGATCGGGACGTTCGACACGTTGTTCGAGGCCCTCGCTCACGGCGACGGGCAAGGGAGGCCCGGCCTCGGCGACGCCGCCCGCGCCGCGGTCGTCAAGCGGGCCTGCGACGTCGCCGGCGTCGACGGC
>JBKPNM010000023.1:0-7023 GCA_046732615.1 Actinomycetota bacterium
GCGCCCAGCAGCGCGTCGGTGAGCGCGTGCGCGACGACATCGCCGTCCGAGTGCCCGACCAGGCCGACGGGGTGCTCGATCCGCACACCGCCGAGAACGAGCGGCACGCCCTCGCCGAAGGCATGTGCATCGACGCCCAGCCCGACTCGATGGGCGCTCATCGCGCTCGGCGCTCGATGCCTCTGGGCGGCGCCGCGGTGCTCATGCGGCGGAGGCTAACGCGTCGGGCACCTCGGCCAGCGACTCGACGGCGATCGCCCCGGAAGGTGTCGCCTGCAGCCGGCCCCACGGCCCTCGGCGCAGGTGCACCGCGACGAGCCCGGCCGCCAGCGCCGGGCCTGCGTCGTTGTCCGAGCGGTCGCCGACGTAGGCGACCTCGGCCGGCTCCCTCCCGGCGAGCTCCACGATCCCTTCGAAGAAAGCCGGGTCGGGCTTGCGGACGCCGAGGCTCGCGGAGCCCGTGACGACGTCGACGGGCAGGCCGGCCGATCGCGCCCATCGCTCGAGCTTCTCGTCCTGGTTGCCGGCCAGCCCGACGAGCATGCCGTCGGCGCGCAGCTGCTCGAGGCAGTCCAGTGCGTCGGGGTAGAGATCCTCGAGCGTGTACACGAGGCCGTCCCACGCGAGAGGACGCTCCAGGCCGAGGTGCCGCCAGAGCTCCCAGTGCTCCTCCCCGCGCTCGATCGTCTTCCCGAGCGCCGCCCAGACGACATGCGGGCCGACGCCGGCGGCGTCGGCCATCTCGCGCCAGTAGCGCTGCTCGTCGACGAGCGTCTCTCCGACGTCGAAGAACACGGCCCGAACGGCCATCAGCGCTCGAGGAGTAGTCGGGAGACGAGCGCGAGGTCGTCGCGCGTCGTGATCTTCACGAGCCGCGGATCGCCGGGCACGACGGCGACGGTGCCGCCGTTTCGCTCGACGAGCGATGCGCAGTCGGTTGCGCCGGCGAGGCCGGCGGCGAACGCAGCGCGGAGGCCGTCGGCGACGAACGCCTGCGGGGTCTGGACGGCGACGAGCCCGTCGCGGTCGACCGTCTCGAGCACGAGCCCGTGCTCGACGCGCTTGACCGTGTCGCCGATCGGCAGCGCGGGCACGACACCGTCGATTCCCTCGCCGAGCCGCGCGAGCAGCCGCTCGATCACGTCGTCGCCGACGAGCGGGCGGGCGGCGTCGTGGACGAGCACGACGAGGGCCTCGGCCGCCACCTCGGCGAGCGCGAGCCGCACTGACTCCGCACGGGTCGCGCCGCCGACCACGACTCGTGCGACCTTCGACGCGACGAGCTCCTCGGCGAGCAGGATCGTGGGCTCCTCCCACCCAGGGGGTGCCGCGACGACGATCGCATCGATCCACTCGGACGCGTCGAGCCGCTCGATGCTCTCCGCGAGCAGCGGCCGGTCGCCCAGTGCGGCGAATGCCTTGGGTCGGTCGGCACCGAGACGCGAGCCCGAGCCCGCGGCCACGATGATCGCCCAGGTCGCTCCCGCTGCGCCGGAATCGCTGGAAGAGCCGCTCACGGTTGACCGCCTGCCGGCAGTCTTCCAGGCGCTCTCGCCAAGCGAAAGCGCCCCGGGCTACGCGGTCGCGGTCGCTGCCGTCTTCGGCTTCGCCTTCGCGCGCTTCCCCTTGGCGGGGTTCGCGAGGACTTCCTCGAGCCAGGCGTGCGCGTCGTCCTCGGTCAGGTCCTTGGCGTACATGAGCTCGGAGGCGAGGATCTTCTTCGCCTTGACGTACATCTGCTTCTCGCCGGTGGAGAGGCCCTTCTCGTGGTCGCGGAGCGCGAGGTTCCGGACGACTTCGGCGAGCTCGAGGATGTCGCCGGTCTTCATCTTGTCGCGGTTGTGCTTGAAGCGGCGGTTCCAGTTCTTCGGCATCTCGGTCGAGCCGCCGAGCAGCACCTTCTGGACGACCTCGACCATCTCCAGATCGATCACGCCGCGGAGGCCGACCTTCTCGCAGTTGTCCACGGGCACGTTGACCGTCATCTCGTTGTGGAGGATCCGGATGGTCAGGTACTCGCGCTCCTCACCGAGCACGACCTTGACCTCCTTCTTCTCGATCGTCCCCGCACCGTGGTGGGGATAGACAACCTTGTCGCCGACATCGAACACGCCTCGAGCCCTCCCGTCGTCCGGTCTTGTGTGCGCCTGACTCACGAAAAAGCGCCGGCCTGGTTCTGCCGACGTGTGGGTTCATTCTACCCGAAGAAACACCCCCGCTCCGGGGAAAACAGCACTGACAACGGCCTCGCCGCGGCCGTCTTCTCACCGCTCGTCGGCGGCCCGCTCGGACGGCTCGAGCGCCGCGTGGAGCGCCCTCCGCAGCGTCTCGACACCCGTGACGCCAGGGCCGCCCGCGCGTGCCCGGGTGCCCTCGGGAGCGATGACCGTCGCCACGCCGAGCTTCGCGCACTCCTCGAGCCGCCGTTCGGCCTGCGCAGCGGCGCGCAGCCGCCCCGTGAGGCCGAGCTCACCGAAGGAAGCGATGCCCTCGCGCAGGGGCGCCCCTCTCGCAGCGGAAGCGATCGAGAGCGCGACCGCGAGGTCGGCGCCCGGCTCGTCGATGCGCACGCCTCCGGCGACGTTGACGAACACGTCCGCGGCGCCGAGCGGCACGCCGGCGTGACGCCCGAGCACCGCCACGATCATCGCGAGCCGCTTGGGGTCGACCCCGGTGCCGACACGACGTGGCATCGCGAGGTCGGTTCTCGACACGAGTGCCTGCACCTCGAGCAACAGCGGCCGCGTGCCCTCGAGCGCGACCGCAACCGCAGCGCCTACTTCGCCGGCGCGCGTGCGGCCGAAGAGCGTCGAGGGGTTGGGCACGCCGACGAGGCCGGACGCGGTCATCTCGAAGACTCCGAGCTCGTTCGTGGAGCCGAAGCGGTTCTTCGTCGCGCGCAGGATGCGGTGGGCGTGGTAGCGGTCGCCCTCGAACTGCAGCACGCAGTCGACGAGATGCTCGAGGACTCGCGGCCCCGCCACGGCGCCGTCCTTCGTCACGTGCCCGACCAGCATCGTCGCGACGCCGCTCTGCTTGGCGACGCGCAGGAGCCGCGACGCCGCCTCGCGCACCTGGGCGACGGACCCGGGCGCCGACCCCAGCTCGCTCGCGTAGAGCGTCTGCACCGAGTCGACCACGCAGACGGCCGGCCTCTCGCGCTCGAGCGTCGAGCACACGGCGTCGAGCTCCGTCTCGGCCAGGATCCGTACCTCGTCGGTCCCGCCGAGCCGCTCCGCCCGGAGGCGCACCTGCGCAACCGACTCCTCACCGGTGACGAGCAGCGCGTCGCGTCCCCCACGTGCCACCGCGCCGAGAGCGGACAGCAGGAGCGTCGACTTACCCACGCCGGGCTCCCCGCCGAGCAGCACGAGTGAGGCGGGGACAAGACCGCCGCCCAGCACGCGGTCGAGCTCCGGCACGCCCGTCCCGACGCGGGCCGCCTCCTCTACCTGCACGTCTCCGAGACGTTGCGGCGTCCGCGCCGTCCCGGCCGCCGGCTGGCCGTCGCGCCCGTGCAGCTCCTCGACGAGCGTCCCGAACGCGCCGCATCCCGGGCACTTGCCGAGCCAGCGGCCCGTCGTGGCGCCGCACTCGCTGCAACCGAACTGAACGACGACCTTGGCCATGCGCCCATGGTACGGCGTGCGTCGGACATACTGCTGCCTTTCTTGGCAACATGTCCGAAACGGACAGCGCTATTCTCCGACGGTGAGCTCCACGCCGCACCCGACAGGACGCGACCACCGCCACGCGCACGACCATCGTTCGGCCTCGCGACGGGCCCTCACCACGGTCTTGCTCCTGACGGTCGGCTTCACCGT
Source organism: Actinomycetota bacterium (assembly GCA_046732615.1). Lineage (GTDB taxonomy): Bacteria > Actinomycetota > Thermoleophilia > Gaiellales > Gaiellaceae > Gaiella. The sequence continues at coordinate 3,825 of JBKPNM010000023.1, forward strand.
CGTCGAGATCGTCGGCGGCTTCCTCACCGACAGCCTCGCGCTGCTCGCCGACGCGGGGCACATGCTGTCGGACACGTTCGCGATCGGACTGGCCGTCGTGGCGCTGACGCTCGCCTCGAGACCCTCGACGCCGCGCAGGAGCTTCGGCTTCCAGCGCGCGGAGATCCTCGCCGCATTCGTCAACGGGCTCACACTCGTCCTCATCGCGGGATGGATCGTCTGGGAGGCCGTCGGCCGCTTCCGCCATCCGCCCGACGTCCTCGGGGGCTGGATGCTGGTGGTCGCCGTCACAGGGCTCGTCGTCAACGCGCTGTCGGCCGCCATCCTCGCGCGCTCCGAGCACGAGAGCCTGAACGTCCGGGCCGCGTTCCGCCACGTCCTCGCCGACCTGCTCGGGTCTGCGGGCGTGATCGTCGCCGCGGTCGTCATCCTGCTCACGGGCTGGACGACCGTCGACCCGCTCGTTTCCGTCGCGATCGCGCTCCTCATCCTCGGCAGCGCGTGGAGCGTTCTCAGGGACTCGACGGCGATCCTGATGGAGCAGACGCCGTCGGGCGTCGACGCCGGCGCCGTCGCGCAGGCGATCACGGACGTCCCCGGAGTCACGAGCGTCCACGACCTCCACGTGTGGACGATCACATCCGGGTTCGACGCGCTCTCGGCCCACGTCCTCGTCGGGCGGGGGGAGGACTGTCATGCGCTGCGCCGCGAGATCGAACGGGTGCTGGACGCGCGGTTCGACATCACCCACACGACGCTCCAGGTCGACCACGACGCATCGGACGCGCTGATCGAGCTGCAGCCGGCCGGCCCGCGTCGGCGCTAACCCGCTGCGGACGTCGTCGTCTGCTCGTCGGGCGCTTCGCGCGGTGGCCGCTCGGTCTCCGTTTTCGGCTTCGCCTTGGGCGGCGGCTTCGGCGGGCCGACCTCGACGATCGCGTTCTGGGGGTCGTAACGGACGGTGTACCGCTCGTTCGCGATCAGCTCGTTGCCGCGAAAGACCTTGCGTGTGTACTGGACCGTGAACCCCGACTCGCCGGCGGACTGCACGGTGCTCGTCGTTCCCGCGGGGAGCGACGAGTTGAGCGTCCGGATCGTGCGAGGAGACGTGTACGCGTACGGCTTCCCGGTCTCGGTCTCGACCCGGCGTCCGAGCTTCCGCGAGTAGAACCGCACCGTGATCGCCGAGTCGCTCGCCGAGACCTTCATCAGGATCGCGGCCGGCCAGTCGTTCCGGAAGATCAGCTCCGGGCCGCCCCACGAGACGGTCGCCTCCCGGCCCATCGGGTAGCGCGAGATGTAGAACTGGTGTGCCTGGTGGGCGACGAGCTTCACGGCGGCGAAGAAGGCGGCGTTGTAGAGAGTCGTCGCGACCTGCGAGATGCCGCCGCCGACAGCGTCCTCGAGACGCCCGTCGAAGATCTGCGGTGCCGCGACGAACCCCTTCTCCACCGTGCGCTTGCCGAGCGCACGATTGAGCGAGAACGCTTTACCGGGGAGGATGACGGTGCCGTCGAGCAGCTGGGCTGCACGGTGGATGTTCGTGACGCGCGGCTGGCAGCACGAGTAGTACGTCGTGAACTCGGAGACGAGCTCGCGGATGTCGAGCTTCTCCGCCTCCTCCGTCGTGAGCCCCGGCGGCGTCGCCCGAAACCGTGCGAGATGCGTCGTCGAGTCGAGGTTCGAGACGAGCGACCTCCCGATCCGCTCGACGTCGAGCGCGCGCCCCGGCCGCGACGCGACGACCGAGACGCCGGAGGCGCCGACCGCGAACGTCGCGTCGCGCGGCGACGACTCGAACCGCCCGAGCCGGATGCGCAGCGATGCGCCGAGGCCCTTCGGATCGAGGACGACGCCGAGCGACCCGTCTTCGCGCTCGGTGCGCACGAGAGTGCGCAGCCGCGTCGGCGTGAGCGTCGCCTCCGCGTCGCGGAAGCGGACGCGTCGCGGGCCGTCGAGCAGGCGCTCGATCCGCGCCAGCGCGATCTCCGCCTCTGCGCGCGAGACGACCGGGCGGATGGGCACGATCTCGAGCTCCACGCGGGAGGGCAGCGTTCGGAGCTCGCGTCGCAGAGCGTGCCGGTCGATCCCGCTTCCGGCCTTCGCGTCCACGACCCGCGCCGTCCCGGCATCGACGACGACGCGCGCGTCGCGCCACGGCGTCCCGAAGCGTCGATCGAGCCCGTCGGCGAGCTTCGCGACGGCGACCGGGGCGAGCCGGTAACGCAGGTCGACGCCGGGCCCCGACCGGAGGCCGACGCGTGCGAGCACCCGCGACAAGACGCCTTCCTCCGCGACCGTATCGACGGCGTCGTCGACGAGGGGCTGCGCCCTCACCTCACGCCCGCTCGTCGCGGCGAGCTCCCCGCCCGGGGCGACGAGTCGGATCGGGCGTCGCACCCGCGCCGTGGCCGCGCGCGCGACGGCTGTACGCGCCTCGTCTTCCGCCATCCCGCCGACGTCGACGCCTCCGATCGTGGCACCGCGCGGCAGGGAGCCGCGCTCGAGCAGCGCGATCGCGCCGAACGCCATGCCGAGGACGACGACGAGGGCGCCCGCGGCCGCCAACGCGACGATCGCCCTTCGGGCACGCCGATGCGGCCGTCTGACGGTGGAGAGGAACGGGCCGGACACGGGCAGGCTGACGGTAGCGGACGGCCCCTCTTGCCCTGCGCGCGTGCGCTACGCGAGCGCCTTCACGAAGAGGACGCGATCCTCGCCCGGGCCGTCGTAGTCATGCGCCACGCGCTCCACCTCGAACCCGAGCGCCTTGTGGAAGGCCACGGACTCCTCGTTCGCGGGCGAGGTCACGCAGCGCACCCTCGTCCTTCCGTGTGCGCGTGCGTCGTCGAAGAAGCGCTCGTAGAGCCGACGCCCGAGCCCTTCACCACGATGCTCCGGGGCGACTCCCACGAAGTGGACGTAGGCTTCGTCGGCGTCCGTCTGCGACAGAAACCCGATCAGGAAGGCGGCGAGCTGCTCGTCGTCGCCGTCGACGACGTAGCTCGTTCCCTCGAAGTGGACGAAGAAGAGCCGCGGCAGCATCGGCGCCATGTCGCGCCCATCCCACCAGGCGTTGATGCGCCCGATGACGCGGGCGTAGTCGGCCGGCTCCGCATGCCGAATCTCCATATGCCCAGCCTAGAAGCCGAGACGCCGATGTTGGCACAGAGGCAGTTGCGACGGCGACAGCCTGACG
>JBKPNM010000024.1:0-5928 GCA_046732615.1 Actinomycetota bacterium
GTCGACTTCGTCGGCGCCGACCTGCGGCTGCCGGGTGCGCTGCTCGTCATCCTCGTCGTGCTGCTCGTCAAGCCGTCGGGGATCTTCGGAAAGACCGAGGTGAAGCGCGTATGAGTCGCGCCCGGTGGCTCGCACCGGTCGTGGCGTTCGTGGCGCTCGCCCTCCTCGTGGCGGTGCTGCCGTCGTTCATCTCCGCCTTCCGCGCGCAGCAACTCGCCTACGTCGCGATCTACCTGATCGCGCTCATCGGGCTCAACGTGCTGACGGGCTACACCGGCCAGATCTCGCTCGGGCACGGGGCGTTCATGGCGATCGGCGGGTACACGACGGCGATCCTCATCGCCGACCACGGGGTGAAGGACGTGTGGACGATCCCGCTCGCGGCGCTGCTGACCGGTGTCATCGGGTTCCTGGTCGGCATCCCCGCGCTCCGTCTCTCGGGCCTGTACCTCGCGCTCGCGACGTTCGCGATCGCCGTCTCGATGCCGGCGGTGATCAAGCGGTTCGAGGGGTTCACGGGCGGCGGGAGCGGCATCAACCTCTTCGGTCTCCCCGAGCTCACCGCGTCGCTGACTCCCGTCACGATCCTCGGCCGGGAGCTGAGCTTCAACGACTGGCTGTACTACCTCTGCTGGACGCTCGCGCTCGTCGCGTATGTCGTCGCGTGGCTCCTCCTCCGCGGCCGGACGGGCCGCGCCTTCCGCGCGGTGCGCGACAGCGAGACGGCGGCGCAGTCCTCGGGCGTCAGCCTGCCGACGTACAAGACGCTCGCGTTCGGCGTCAGCGCCGCGTATGCGGGCGTCGCGGGCTCGCTGTTCGCGATCGCGACGACCTTCGTCAACCCGGACACGTTCCCGATCGCGCTCTCGATCCTGCTGCTCGTCGGCGTGGTCGTGGGCGGGCTCGGCTCGCTCGTCGGGCTGATCGCGGGCGCCGTCTTCATCCAGTTCCTGCCGATCTGGTCGCAGGAGGTCTCGAAGTCGCCGGGCGCGCCGTCGATCGTCTCCGGAGTCGTGCTGATCGCGCTGATGTTCGTGCTGCCGATGGGCTTCGCGGGCCTGCTCGCCCGCCTCAGAACGCTTACGAAGCGCTGACAACGCGTGGCTACCATCGGCCGCATGCAGAGGAAGGTCCCCTTCGCGCTGTCGGCGCTCGTCCTCACGCTCGCCGTCGGCGTGACCGCCGCGTTCGCCGGCACGACCCGCCCCTCCGCGGATCCGGGCGTGACCTCGACGTCGATCCTCCTCGGCACGACCTCGCCGCTCTCGGGCGTCGCGTCGGCCTACGCCTCCGTCGCACGCGGCGCGGACGCGTACTTCAAGTACGTGAACGCGCGCGGGGGCGTGAACGGCCGCAAGATCTCCTACACGATCCTCGACGACGGCTACAACCCCGCGCAGACCGTCCAGGCGACGCGCAAGCTCGTCGAGCAGGACGGGGTCTTCGCGGTCTTCAACGCGCTCGGAACGGAGCAGAACCTCGCGGTGCGCGACTACCTCAACGCGCAGAAGGTGCCACAGCTGTTCGCTGCCTCGGGTGCCACCGTGTTCGGCAGCGAGGCCTCGAAGTATCCGTACACGATCGGCCTGCAGCCGAGCTACCAGGCCGAGGGCTGGGTGCTCGGGAAGTACCTTGCGCGAACCCAGGCCGCGGCCAAGGTCGCGGTGCTCTTCCAGAACGACGACTACGGCAAGGACCTCCTGAGCGGCCTGAAGAAGGGCATCCAGCGCTCGCGCGTCAAGGTCCTCGCCGCGCAGCCGTACGAGGTGACCGCGAGCGACGTGCAGGCGCAGGTCGCGAAGCTCCGCTCCTCCGGCGCCAACGTGTACGCCGTCTTCGCGACGCCGAAGTTCGCGATCCAGGGCTTCGTCTACGCAAACAAGCTCGGCTGGAAGCCGAAGCTCTCGCTCACGAACGCGGTCGCGTCGGCCTCGAACATCATGCAGCTCGCGTCCGAGGGCGGCACGAACAAGGTGGTCGAGGGCTCGGTGTCGATCGTCTTCCTCAAGGACCCGACCGACCCGAAGTGGAAGAACAACTCCGCGATGAGGCTCTACCGCACGATCATGCAGCGCTACGCGCCGTCGGCGAACGTGGACGACGTGTACCACGTGTACGGGATGGCGGCCGCGTGGACGGCGGTCGAGGCGCTCCGCAAGGCGGGCAAGAACCTCACCCGCGAGGCGCTCGTCGAGGTGACGAACAGCATGAGCTTCACCGGGAACCCGTTCCTGCTGCCGGGAATCGCCCTCAAGACGGGACGCGGTGACCACTTCCCGATCGAGCAGATGGTCCTCCAGCGCTGGCACAAGGGAACGTGGAAGAGCTTCGGCGGCCTCTGGGGGTACCGCACCGCGTAGCTGCGGCTCAGGCGTCGAGGCGCGGAGGCTCGGTCGGCGCGGGGACGAGCGAGCGGGCCAGCTCGGCGAGCAGGGCGCCGTCCGCGCCCGAGAGCTCGACGACCGTGCCAGCGCGCTCGACGCGGACGTGGTGGCGCGGCTCGACCTGCTCGCCCGCGTCTGCCGTCTCGAGCTCGCCGTCCGAGCTCCACTCGAGCCAGTCGCGCTGGCGCCCGCCGGCGGCGCGCTCGCTCACCGTGACGCCGTACGCGCCGTCCGGGCTCGCGTAGACGAGCGACACCTCCGCCTCGACGGGCGGATGCTCGCGCGGCGCGGTGAAGAGGCTCTCGACGAGCCGCCAGCCGCTCGGCACGCGGCGCGGGACGAAGATCGGGAAGGGCGCTGCGCCGGGGAGATCGTGAAGCGGCAGGCGCTCGGGTCGTTGCCAGCGTGACGCGACCGCGCCCGCGGGCAGCGTAGGGGTGAAGAGCTCGGCCGGGAGCGGCCCGAACGCGATCTCGGTCACCGCGAGGCGCCGGAACGGCTCGCCGCGGAACGAGGCCTCGGCGCGGAGCAACGCGCCGCGCTCCGCGTCGAGCGCGAGGTCGAGCTCGTCGGCGCCGGCGCCGAGCTGGAAGACGACGGCGCCCCCACCGTCCAGCGCCGTCCGCGGGACGGCACGGACACGATGTGACGGGCGGTCCGCGACGCGGGTCTCGCCCGTCGCCTCGAGGCGGTACGCCGCGACCACCGCGACCGGATCGAGGAGGGGAGCGTACGTTGCCGACGGAGGCGCGCCATCCTGCTCCGTCTCGTGCGTCACCGCACCCCAGTCGGCATCCCAGGACGCCCACCGCTCGCCGTCGCGCACCGTGTAGCGCACGCCAGCCTGGACACCGGCCGCCTCCTCGCGGTAGCGCGTCGCACTCTCGAAGGCGAGCGTCGTGGTCCGGCTCGTCTCCTCGGGCGACTCCGACTCCGACGCAAGACGCGCGGTGACGGCCGCCACTCCTCCGTGACGCTCGGCCATGTACCGGTCGAACGCCGCGGCGCCCCGCGAGGCGTGATTCCACTCGACGACCGTGAGACGCGCCGGCCGGGCCAGCTCGGCTGCGTCGTGGAGCAACCGAAGGATGTCGCCGAGCGCCGTCACTTCTCGATTCTGCCGCGCGGCGGTTCGCGTATGCTCTTGCCTCCGGCGCGAGGAGACCGCCCGGCGACAACCCACACGCCGATGGCAGATCTCCCCGAGCTTCTCTCGACGTCCCTCGACGACCTCATGGCCGAGGCACGGCGGCTGCGCGCAGGGCGCACAGGGTCGCTCGTCACGTACTCGCCGAAGGTCTTCGTGCCGCTCACGTCGCTCTGCCGCGACGTCTGCGGCTACTGCACCTTCGCGCGGCCGCCTCGGCGGGGCGAGCGTGCTTACCTGACCGAGGAGGAGGTGCTCGCGATCGCGCGGGCCGGTGCGGCCGCGGGCTGCACGGAGGCGCTGTTCACGCTCGGCGACCGGCCCGAGGCCCGCTACCGGGTGGCGCGCGAGGAGCTCGAGGCGCTCGGGCACACGACGACGCTCGAGTACCTCGCGCACTGCGCGCGGCGGGTGCTCGACGAGACGGGCCTGCTCCCGCACCTCAACCCGGGCGTGATGTCGCGCGAGGAGCTCTCCGCGCTGCGGCCAGTCGCCGCCTCGATGGGGATCATGCTCGAGACGACCGCCGAGCGGCTTGCCGTGCGCGGCGGGCCGCACTGGGCTTCGCCCGACAAGGCGCCCGCGCGGCGGCTCGAGACGATGCGGCTCGCCGGCGAGCTCGCGATCCCCTTCACGAGCGGGATCCTCGTCGGGATCGGCGAGACGCGCGAGGAGCGGATCGACGCGTTTCTCGCGCTGCGCTCGCTCGCCGAGGAGCACGGGCATCTGCGCGAGGTGATCGTCCAGAACTTCCGCGCGAAGCCCGGGACGCGGATGGCCGAGCATCCCGACGCGCCCATGGAGGAGCACCTCTGGTCGATCGCAGTCGCGCGGATCGTGCTCGGCCCCGACGTGCACGTGCAGGCGCCGCCGAACCTCGCCTACGACGACTTCCCGCTCCTTCTCGACGCGGGGATCGACGACTGGGGCGGGGTCTCGCCCGTCACCGCCGACCACGTCAACCCCGAGGCGCCGTGGCCGGAGGTCGAGCGGCTGCGCCAGGCGTGCCGCTCCCGCGGGCTCGAGCTCGCGCCGCGGCTACCGCTCTATCCCGAGCACGTCGCCGACCTCGACCGCTGGGCCGATCCCGCGGTCGCTGCCGCGATCCGGCGGGCGTCCGACGCGCACGGGCTCGCGCGGGAGGATCGCTGGGCGCCCGGGGAGCCGGTTGCCGTGCCGTTCGTCGTCGGGCGCGACGCGGCTCCGGTGGGGCTCGTCGGCGACGAGCTGGGGGAGGAGGAGCTCGTCCGGCTCTTCGCCACGCGCGGGAGAGAGCGCGAACGCGTCTTCGCGGCCGCCGACGCGCTCCGGCGCGAGACGTGCGGCGACGACGTCACGTACGTCGTCACGCGAAACGTGCAGTACACCAACGTCTGCTACTTCCGCTGCGGCTTCTGTGCCTTCTCGAAGGGCAAGCTCGCCGAGAACCTCCGCGGGCCCGCCTACCTCGTTCCCCACGACGAGATCGTCCGCCGCGTGCACGAGGCCTGGGAGCGGGGCGCGACGGAAGTCTGCCTCCAGGGCGGGATTCATCCGTCGTTCACGGGCGACTACTACGCGAGCGTCGTCTCCGCGATCAGGGACGCCGTCCCCCAGATTCACGTGCACGCGTTCTCGGCGCTCGAGGTCTGGCAGGGCGCGGCGACCCTCGGGCTCGACCTCGAGACGTACCTCGCCCGGCTGCGCGACCTCGGCCTCGGCTCGCTGCCCGGGACGGCGGCGGAGATCCTCGACGACGAGGTACGCGCGGTGATCTGCCCCGACAAGGTGACGACCGCCCAGTGGCTCGAGGTGCACCGCGCGGCGCATCGGGTCGGGCTGCGGTCGAACGTGACGATCATGTTCGGGCACGTCGAGCGGCCCGTGCACTGGGCGAGGCATCTCCTCCGCGCCCGCGAACAGCAGGCGCGCACGAGCGGCTTCACCGAGCTCGTGCCGCTGCCGTTCGTGCCGATGGAGGCGCCGATCTACCTCAAGGGGCGGGCGCGGCGGGGCCCGACGTTCGGCGAGGCGCTCCTGCTCCATGCAGTCGCGCGGCTCGCGCTCCACCCGCTGATCACGAACGTCCAGGCGAGCTGGGTCAAGCTGGGGCCGGCCGGCGTCCGCCAGGCGCTCGCGGCCGGCGTCAACGACCTCGGTGGAACGCTCATGAACGAGTCGATCTCGCGCGCCGCGGGCTCCGAGTGGGGGCAGGAGCTGCCGCCCGAGGCGATGGAGGCGCTGATCCGCTCCGCCGGCCGCCTGCCGCGGCAGCGGACGACGACCTACGGGACGCCGGCCGAGGCGCAGGTGCGCCGCTCGTTCGGTGCGCCACCGCTCGCGGAGCCGCTCAACCCGCCCGCCCGCGACGCCGGGCTGCGGCGCCCGGCGCGGCTGTTGCGTCCCGCGGCGCTCGCC